>JAJZPY010000147.1 GCA_021811005.1 Pseudomonadota bacterium | reverse complement strand
TCCTGCCGCGTTCGGGACTGGGGCACAAGCATGGCATCGTGCTGGGCAATCTGGTGGGGCTGATCGATTCCGACTACCAGGGCCAGGTGATGGTCTCGCTCTGGAACCGCGGGCAGGAAGCATTCGAACTCAAGCCCATGGAACGCATGGCCCAGCTCGTGGTGGTGCCCGTGGTCCAGGTGGCCCTGGACGTGGTGGATGATTTTGAAACCAGTTCCCGCGGGGCCGGCGGTTTCGGCAGCACCGGCCGTCACTGATGTCTTCGGCCTCCAGCCCCGGCCAGCATGCCGTCATCCTGTTCGCGCACGGGGCGCGTGATCCCCAGTGGGCGGAACCGTTTCGCCGCATTCGCGAACAGGTGTCGTTGCAGCGCCCCGGAGTGCGGGTGGAGCTCGCGTTTCTCGAACTGATGGCGCCCGATCTTTCCCAGTGCGTTCATGAACTGGCGCGCGACGGGGTGCGGCAGATGACGCTGGTGCCCCTGTTCATGGCCCAGGGGGGGCACCTCAAGAAGGATTTGCCGCCCATGGTGCGCGAACTGGAAAATGCCCACCCGGGGCTGCGCATCCACGTGACGCCTGCCATTGGCGAATCCGCAGCGCTGCTTTCGGCCATTGCCTCCTGGGTGGTACAGCAGTCCTCCTGACGCGCCCGATTCACTGCCCGCACCAGCGGGATACCCCACAGGCGCGCCCAGCCTTCCACAGTCCGTTGCTGCACTTGCGGTTCATGCAATCCTTCGGCCCACCACAGGTTGGCCATGCTCACCAGGATTTCGGGGCGTGCGTTGAGCCCCAGGGTGGCCAGCACGGGCAGGGTGAGCAGGTCTTCAAAGCAGAAGGACAGCAGCACGCGCCGTCCCTGGAGCGACACCAGGCCGTCGTTCCAGCGCGAAGGGGCAACCCCCGTGCGCCAGCCTGAAGGCGGACCTTCCCAGAACCGCCATTCCGCCAGCGGAATGGGCTGGCGGGCGAGTTGCCACGCGCGGCCACTCGGGGCAAGCAGCAAGGCGCCGTTGCGCAACCCTTCAGGGGTGAGGCGCTGGGCTCCCAGGACGAGCGTGATGTTGCGGGCGCCCAGCCGGCTCATCAGGGGTTGCCACCACCAGGCTTCTGCTGCCGTCCAGGGGCCGGCGATTTCCTCCGGCAGGACCAGCACGCGGTGAATCGTGCGGCTTTCCGGGGTGGCGTCGAGCGTCTGCCGGAGCAGGGCCATCAGGCGCTGCTGGCGTTCGAAACGGCTGGACGCGTCGGCCTGCATGCGCGGCAGGTGCGTGTCCAGCGCCAGCCAGCCGGCGGGGGCGGGGGGCGGATCATAGCCCAGGTTGGCGATGACCGAGAGCAGGGCGGCGAACAGCAGGCCGCGCCGGTTGTGGCACACGAGAAAAAGCAGGCTGACGGTCGTGGCGGCGAGACCCCAGGGACCCCAGCCGGGAAAGAGCCAGCCACTCAGGGTGAGCGGATGCAGCCATCCCCACAGGCCGAGCGGAGGCAGGACCTGCACGGCCAGGATCGCGAGGAATGCCGCGCAGCGCCTGCGCAATGGGGCTTCGCGCGCAACCCAGGCCACGGCCCAGGGCAGCGCCAGGGTGACGGCGTGGATGACCCAGACCAGAAAACCGCCGGCCAGTCCCCACTCGGGCATCACGCGGGCCACGGCGACCGGCTCTTCGCGCGCGCCAGCCAGGTACAGCGCCAACACCCACAAACCGGCAGAGTGCCGGCTGCGGCCCAGGGACCAGGCCAGGGGGATGCAGATGGGCAGGAGCAATTCGGGCATGAGCCCGACCTTAACGAGGAATGTGCCGGGTGGCTCACCAAAAAAAGGCACGGCGCCCTTCAACTGCGGGCGCCGTGCCGGATGATGCCGGAACGATGGGGCAACGCTAGGCGGCAAGCCCCATCTGGCGTGCCTTGGCCAGCAACCCTTCGGCCATGCGGATGCTGGCAATGTCGATCAGGCGGCCATCGAGCGAAACGGCGCCGCGCCCTTCGCGCGCCGCCTGTTCCATCGCTTCCATGATGCGCCGGGCCTTGGTGATTTCCGCCT
The DNA here is from genome assembly GCA_021811005.1 of Pseudomonadota bacterium. Lineage (GTDB taxonomy): Bacteria > Pseudomonadota > Gammaproteobacteria > Burkholderiales > Ferrovaceae > JAKBAT01. The sequence goes on along the minus strand of JAJZPY010000147.1, from coordinate 775 downwards.
CGGAAGGCGTGAACACCTGGTTGGCCAGCTCGATCTGGGTGGGATGGATGGCCCATTTGCCTTCGTAGCCCAGCACGGCGGCGCGGTTTGCAGCGGCCACGAACCCTTCGGCATCGCCGAAGTCGCCAAATGGCCCGTCCACCGGGCGCAACCCGTAGGCACGGCACGCCACCAGCATGCGCGTCTGGGCCGCGTGCCAGGGATCGGTCCAGTAGTAGTCGCGCCGGCCGGCGGCATCCTTGTCGGTCAGTACGCCCGAATCCTTGTTGACGCCACCGATCACCGTGGTGCGGGCACGCGTGGAGGCTGCGTAATCGGCCACGCCAAAGCTCATGGCCTCCAGCCGGGGGCTGGCCTGCGCGATGGCTTCCACGTTGGCCATGCCCAGCGCGGTTTCGATCAGGACTTCGAAACCGATGCGCCGGGTGCGGCCGGTGGCCTGTTCGATCTGGGTGACCAGCATGTCGAGCGCGTACACGTCCTGGGGCACGCCCACTTTCGGAATCAGGATCATGTCCAGACGCGGACAGGTTTCCACGATGTCCACCACATCCCGGTACATGTAGTGGGTGTCCAGGCCATTGATGCGGATCATCAGGGTCTTCTGGCCCCAGTCCACGTCGTGCAGCGCCTGGATGATGTTCTTGCGGGCCTGGGGCTTGTCATCCGGAGCCACCGCGTCTTCCAGGTCCAGGAAAATGACGTCGGCTGCGGAGCGGGCGGCTTTTTCGAACAGGCCGGGGTTGGACCCCGGCACGGCCAGTTCGGAACGATG
>JAJZPY010000045.1 GCA_021811005.1 Pseudomonadota bacterium | reverse complement strand
CACTTCCAGGGCGAGCGGATTGGGCTTGCCGCTGGGCGTGCTGCCCGCGCTGTAAGCGTGCACGTCTTGTCCCAGGCGCTCGGCCCAGAAGTTGAGCATGCCTTCAGCAAGCAGGCTGCGGGCGGAATTGTGGGTGCAGAGAATGAGAACGCCGGTCGTCATGATGAAAGAGATTTTGTGAAATGGAGTCAGCGTGTCCCGATCTGCTTCACTTCGTGCAGCAGGGACATGCGGTCGAGTTTTTCCAGGGGGAGCGACAAAAACAGTTCGATGCGGCGGCGAAGCACCAGGGCCGTGTCCCTGAATTTGCGCACGGCCTGTTCTTCAGAGGCTTGCGGGGAGACCGGGTCTTCCGCGGCCGGGTCTTCCACGCCCCAGTGCGCGGTGATGGGCTGCCCTGGCCATTCAGGGCAGACCTCGCCGGCTGTCTTGTCGCACAGCGTGAAAACGAAATCCAGGGCCGGGGCATCGGGGCGGGCAAATTCCTCCCAGTCCTTGCTGCGGTAGCCGGTGGCGGGAATCCCCAGGGCCGAGAGCGTGGCGAGCGCGTGCGGATTGACCCGGCCTTTGGGAAAGCTGCCCGCCGAATAGCCCTTGAAACGCGGGGAGCCCAGCTTGTTCATGAGCCCTTCCGCGAGGATCGAGCGCGCTGAATTGCCGGTGCAGAGGAACAACACGTTGTAGGTCTTGGTGTCCATGGCGGCCTAGCAACAGGAGGATGCGCCCTTGACCGGGATGGACAATGGCTTGCCGCTTGGAACGCAGCAGACCCCCGCTTCTCCTGACGCGGATTTTTCATTGAAAACCGGGATGTCCTGCAGGGTGTGGAAGTGTTCCCATGCAATGCCCTGCGGGTCCGTGATCCAGTGCTTGTCGCTGCGGGCGTAGCAGCAGGTGGTTTCCCCTTCGTTTTGCACCGGCAACTGGGCCGTTGCAGCACGGGCTTTCAATGCCTCGAGTTCGGCTGCGTCGTCGGTCTGGAAACCCAAATGATCCAAACCCGGTGCGGCCCCACGGGTGGAGATCGCGAAATTGAGCCGCGGATCTTCCAGCATCCATTTGGCGTAGTCCTTTTCAACGCGTGCGGGTTCGGCGCCGAACAGGCGGTTGTAGAAGGCGATGCTGGCTGGCAGGTCAGCCACGTGCAGGTGGACGTGAAAACGTTTCATGGGCAGTTCCTCAGCAAGGGCATTCAAGCGCTGCCGGGGAAAGGCAGGCTTCCCCCTGGCAGCAGTTGGACGTGAGATAGGCCAGCACCCCGTTCATGCGCTCGTAATTCGCGCGGTAGATGAGGTGGCGCCCTTCACGTTCCTGGGTGACGAGTTGTGCGTGGGTGAGTTCTTTCAGATGAAAGGACAGGGTGGGCGCCGGCAACTCCAGGGTTTCGGCCATGCGGCCGGGGGTCAGCCCCTCCTGGCCGGCCACCACCAGCAGGCGGAAGGCCTTGAGCCGGAGGGGTTGGGCAAGGGCGGCCAGGGCCGTGACGGTGTCTTGTTCGTTCATATTTTCATTATATTGGAAATATAAAAATAAACAAGAGGCCAATGCAATGGCAAGCGCTCAAGCTCGTCGTTTGCGTTATCCCGGCACGGAGGGGAATGCCTTTTTTTGCTTGAAACCTAGAGGTTTCAGCACTTATTTTCAGAGGTCAGCCCCCCGGGGCCGCTTCAGGGTTCAGCCTCTCGGAATCGTGTCCCGGCAAGAGCCTGCTAGGCCCCGGCCTGATCGGGAAGGGTCGCAAGAAATTGCCCCAGCCACACCAGGCCTTGCGGCCACAGCCCCAGTCGGGCCGCCGAACCGATATGTCCCAGGTGTCCGGCATCGATGAAACGGGAGCCCCAGGCCACGGCAAAGGCGCGCGCCCGTTCAGTGCTCACCCGTTCGTCGTTGCGGCTCGCCACAACGCAGGAGGGAAAGGGCAGGGGCCGCAGGGGAACGGGATCGAATCCGTGAAACGCGGTTTCCGGCAGACCGGCAAAACGGTCCGTGTCGGTGGGAGCCACCAGGAACGCGCCGCCCACCCGGCGCGCGTCGGCTTCCTGTGCCCAGCGTGCCACCAGTGCCGTGCCCAGGCTGTGCGCCACCAGCAGCGCCGGGCGTTGGCATTGGTCCACCGCTTGGCTGAGGCCAAGCGCCCAGTCGGCGTAGCGGGGAGCATCCCAGTCGCGCTGCTGCACCCGGCGGAAACGCGGGAAAGCGGCTTCCCAGTGGCTGTGCCAGTGGTCCGGGCCGGAATTGCGCCAGCCGGGAAGGATCAGGACTTCAAGGTCGGAGAGTTCGCGCATGCCCGGCCTCAGGCGCTGAGGGCGAGCTCCAGGCTGGCAAACGGCACCACCCGGTTGCGTCCCAGCTGCTTGGCCCGGTACAGCGCCTGGTCGGCCGCGCTCACCAGTTGCTGCCAGTCCAGGCCGGTGTGCTGGGTGTCAGCAACGCCGATGCTGATGGTGCTTTTCACGGGGTAGCCGGACACGTGGATGAGCGCCGCGGCATAGGCCAGCCGCAGTCGTTCAGCCAGCACCAGCGCTTCCTTTTCGTTGGTGGACAGCAGCAGGATGCAGAATTCCTCGCCCCCGTAGCGCGCAAAATAATCGTCGGTGCGAATGGAGCGCTGGGCGATGTCCGCCAGCCGGCGCAGCACTTCGTCGCCCACGGGGTGGCCATAACGGTCGTTGACGGACTTGAAATGGTCCACGTCGATCATCATGACGGCCATGACGTCGCCGGTGCGGACGCAACGGGCCAGCAGGCGCTGGGCTTCCTCTTCCAGGCGGCGGCGCGTGAAGGCGTCGGTGAGCATGTCGCGCGAGGCGATTTTCTGCACGTCCATGATCAGGCGGTAATTCACCATGAGCACGAAGCCGAAAGTCACGCACAACTGCTGCAGGCTCGCCAGGAAAAACGACCAGGTGTTGAGCGGGGAGCTGACGACCAGGCCGTACTGCCCGCTGGGAGATATCAGAATAATCCCGGCGCGCAGCAGCAGCACGCCACCCAGCAGGGTGAAGGCGGCGCCGGTGAACCAGTAGGCGGTGCGCAGGGGCGACGGCGCGGGAATCAGGAGGGCCCGCGCGCAGGCCAGGCTGCCGACGGCGTAGATGAGGGAATTCAGCAGCGTGCGCAAGGAGATGTTGGGCTCCACGATGCACAGCCAGAAATTCATCAGGATGCCCAGCATCACCCAGCCGGTGACGAGGGCGCTTTGGGATGATTTGCCGAGAAAGGAACGGATGCCCAGGTACTGCAGCCCCATGGCCGTGAGCAGCATGCCGGCGCCGAACACCACGGCCCAGCCGTAACCCGGTACGTGCGCGCGATAGACATAGGCGGGAAACAATCCAAAGGCGGAGAACAGGCTGGCAAAAGCCCACAGGCGAATCGCCCGGCTCATGTTGCCGGCGTGCAGGCTGGCCAGGCCCAGCAGGGCCGCCAATATGAACGACATCAGCGCCAGCATCACCAGGATGGTGTGGATATCAAGGCTCATGACGGCCTTTCGAAATCATGGATGACTTTCCCCTCGGCAACGGCGCCAATTATATAACAGCCGTTCCGGGAAACAGTTGGTTTCACTCTTTTACAGGCCTGCGGGAAACTTTGCCCGCGCGCCGCGCTCCATGCAGTAGCGGGGCCACAACCCCGCATGCAGCGAATCCATTTTGAGCAAAGAAAGGAAACACATCATGAAAAAACATGCGATCGCATTGGCCGGCGCCCTGGCCCTTGGCGGTGTGGCAGCACACGCCGACACCGGAACCTACCTGGGTATCAACGTCGGGCAGGCCCACATGAACGGCAACGGCTTTTCTTCCGACACGGGCGACCTGCTGGGCCTTTTCGTCGGCCAGGATCTGTGGAAAGTCCGTGCCATGCGCCTGGGCGTGGAAGGCTCCTACAACACGCTGGGCAATTTCTCCGGACTGATGGGAGACGGTCACGCCCGTGAAGGCGACGTGTCCCTCATCGGCACCTACTACCTGGATACCGCCAACACGGTGGGCCTGTACGCCAAGGCGGGCGTGGCCCACACCTGGCTCACGGCGGCCGGCGGCGGTTCGTCCCAGACCGGCGGCACTTACGGCGTGGGCGTGCGCTACCACTTCACGCCGCAAATCGAAGGGCGCCTGGGCGCCCAGTACTACGACCTGGGCGATTCCACGCCGTTCTACAACCACAACACGGCATGGACCCTGGGCGCCGCCTATCACTTCTGACCCGCAGTTCAACCCGCAGTTCTCCCTTGTTGATCCTCGTTAGGCCGCCTTCGGGCGGCCCTTTTTTTGTTGCCAGCGGACAGGCGTTGCGGTACAAGTCAGCCGTGATGAAAGATCCCATTCGCCTGACGCAGTACAGCCACGGGGCCGGCTGCGGCTGCAAGATTTCGCCCCGGATGCTCGACCGCATCCTGTCCGCCAGCGGTGCCGCGCCACCCGATCCCCGGCTGTGGGTGGGCAACGCTTCCCGCGACGACGCGGCCGTGTTCGCCCTGGATGGCACGCGCGGCGTGGTGTCCACCACCGATTTCTTCATGCCCATCGTGGACGACCCCTTCGATTTCGGGCGCATCGCGGCCACCAACGCCATCAGCGACATCTACGCCATGGGCGCCGACCCGCTGCTGGCGGTGGCCATCCTGGGCTGGCCGGTGCAGCTGCTGCCGCCGGAAGTGGCAGGCGAGGTGGTGCGCGGCGGCCAGGCCGCCTGCGCCGAGGCGGGCATCCCGCTGGCCGGCGGACATTCCATCGACACGCCCGAACCCATTTTCGGACTCGCGGTGACCGGGGTGGTGGATGCACGCCACCTCAAGCGCAACGACACGGCCAGCGCCGGCTGCGTGCTCTACCTCACCAAGCCGCTCGGCATCGGCATTCTCACCACCGCGGAAAAGAAAGGGCTGCTGCAGCCTGCGGACGTGGGCGTGGCGCGCGACTGGATGTGCACCCTCAACCGCGCCGGCAGCGCTTTCGGCAAGCTGGAGGCGGTGCGCGCCATGACCGACGTGACGGGCTTCGGCCTGCTGGGCCACCTGGTGGAAATGGCGGAAGGCAGCGGACTCACGGCACGCCTGTCCTTCGACGCCGTGCCGCAGCTGCCGCGCCTGGCACAGTATCTGGCGCAGGGCTGCGCTCCGGGCGGGACGCAGCGCAATTTTGAAAGTTACGGCGCGCGCATCGCCCCCCTCGACGATTTTCGGCGTAACGTGCTGTGCGATCCCCAGACCAGCGGCGGCCTGCTGGTGGCCGTGGATCCTGCCGGCGAGGCCGCATTCCGGTCGACCGCCCAGGCCGCGGGCGTGGCCGTGCACGCCATCGGCGTCCTGGAGGCGCCGCGCGCGCTGGCTGTCGAGGTGGCCTGATGCGTCCGGACAGCGCCGACTACCGCGCCCTGTTCCTGCAGGGCGTGCCGCTGCTGGACGTGCGCGCGCCGCTGGAATTTCGCAAGGGGGCGTTTCCTGGCGCGGTCAACCGGCCGCTCATGAACGATGTCGAGCGCCAGAAGGTGGGCACCTGCTACACCCAGCAGGGGGCCCAGGCCGCCGTGGAGCTGGGACACCGGCTGGTGTCGGGCGCGCTGCGCGAGGCGCGCATCGCCGCCTGGGCCGAGTTCGCCCAGGCCCATCCGCAAGGCTACCTGTACTGTTTTCGCGGCGGCCTGCGTTCCCAGATCGCCCAGCAGTGGCTGAGGGAGGCCGGCATCGCCTATCCGCGCGTGACGGGCGGCTACAAGGCGCTGCGCACCTTCCTGCTGGAAACGATCGAGGCGGCGCTGACGGAATGCGACTGGGTCCTGGTGGGCGGGCTCACCGGCACCGGCAAGACCGACGTGCTGCTGCAGGTGGACGGCGCGCTCGACCTGGAACGGCACGCCAACCACCGCGGCTCCAGTTTCGGGCGGCACGCCACGCCCCAGCCTTCCCAGATCGATTTCGAAAACGCGCTGGCCATCGACCTGCTGCGCCAGCGCGCGGCCGGAACCACGCGTTTCGTGACGGAAGACGAAAGTCCCATCGTGGGCAGCTGCTCCGTGCCGTTCGCCCTTTACCAGCGCATGCAGCAGGCGCCCATCGTGTGGCTGGAAGACGGTTTCGAAGCGCGCGTGGAGCGCATCCTGCGCGATTACGTGGTGGGCCTGTGCGCGGAGTTCACCGCGTTGCATGGCGAGGAGGAAGGTCGGCGGCTGTTTGCCGAGCGCCTGCGCCAGAGCCTGGCCGGCATTGCCCGGCGCCTGGGCGGTGTGCGCCTGCAATCCCTCTCGCACCTCATGGACGAAGCGCTCCAGGCCCAGCACTCCGGGCAGGGCGTGGACCTGCATCGTGTCTGGATTGCCACCCTGCTGCGGGAGTATTACGACCCCATGTACGCTTTCCAGCGCGAGCGCAAGGAAGCGCGCGTCGAATTCAGCGGAGCTGCGCCGGCGGTGCTGGACTACCTGCGACAGCGGGAATCCAGGAAAAGCGCTGCAGGCGCAGCAGTTTCCCCGGCTCGCGCCACGCCTGCTCGCGGCGGCTGACCATTTCCTGCAGGCGCAGCGCGTCCTGCACGGCATGGGCCGATTCGTCGTTGTCGAAATAGCAGTACACCTTGCGCGCTTCGCGCCGCCAGCGTTTGAGCATGTCGCTCCAGCCCTGCAGGGCATGGCCGCTGTATTCCCCCCGGTAGGGGCCGTCGGGCCCGTGCAGGCGCACGTACACCAGGTTGGTGGTCACCTGCAGCGGGGAAACCTGTCCGTTCAGGTCGGCAATGCACAGGGCCACGGCCTGTTTTGCCAGCAGCTCGTACACGCGCGGGTCAAACCAGCGGGGGTCGCGAAATTCCATGGCGTAGCGGAAATCCTGGGGCAGGGCCTTGAGGAAGGCCGCGAGCCGCTCCAGGTTGGGGGCCCAGTGTGGCGGCAACTGGAACAGCACCGGCCCCAGCTTGTCCCCCAGCTGTTCCAGGCGCCCCATGAGCTGGGACAGCGCCGGGCCGGGGTCGGAGAGTTTTTTCAGGTGGGTGATGTGGCGGCTGGCCTTCACCGCAAAGCGGAAGTCCGCCGGAACGCTGTCGGCCCAGGACTGCAGCGTTTGTTCGGAAGGCAGGTGGTAGAACGTGCTGTCGATTTCCACGCTGCGGAAATGACGCGCGTACCAGGCCAGCCGGTCCCGGGGCGCCAGGCCCGCAGGGTAGAAGAGCCTGCTCCAGTGGTCGTAGGACCATCCCGAGGTGCCGATGTGCATGTTCGCCTTGATCACGATGCGCTCCTTGTGCCGCTGCCCCGTTCGTTGGGAACTTACCGGAAGGGGCGGCCTCTGGAAATAAGGAGAAACCCCTATAAGGCCCTGGCGGGGGCGGCAGGCGGCGGGGAGGTGTATGCTGGAATCGAAGGAAGGTCCGTTTGAAGAATCCTTCCGGCAACCCTACGTTTTGGAGGTTGATATGAAGCTCCCGGTGCAAATTGCCTTTCGCGATATCCCCCGTACCGAAGCCGTCGAAGCCGCGCTGCGGGAAAAGGCCGAATCCCTGGAAAAGTTTTCTGCCCACATCATGGCGTGCCGCGTGACCGTCGGCACCATCCAGAAACACAAGCACCAGGGCAAGCTGTTCAACGTGCGCGTGGACCTGACCGTGCCCGGCTCGGAAATCGTGGTCAATCGCGACAAGGCGGAAGACGTCTATGTGGCCATCCGCGACGCCTTCGATGCCGCCCGGCGCCAGCTCGAACAATACAGCCGCCGCATCCGGGGCGACGTCAAAACCCACGAGCCGGAGGGGCGGGGCAAGGTGGCGCGGCTTTTTCCGGAGCAAGGCTACGGCTTCATCGAAAAGGACGACGGCAGCGAACTGTATTTCCACCGCTACAACTGCGTGCGCCCCACCTTCGACCAACTGCAGGTGGGCGACGTGGTGCATTTCCTGGAGGAGACGGGGGGCGAAGGCCTGCAGGCCAACCGCGTGCACGCCGGCCGGCACGCAGCCTGATATGATGCCGCGATGTCACCGGAAAACGACAGCGCGGCGCACGACATCAAGACCGAAATCCGCGCCCATGAGACCTTGCTGCTCTACCGCAGCGTGGCCATGGCGCAGACGGTCAATCTCGTCAATGCCATCCTGACGGCTTACCTGGACGTGGTGCTGGGGCTGCCGGCCCGCACCGTGTGGGGATGGTGCGCGCTGGTGTCCGTCACTTCCGTGGGGCGCTACCTGATCGGGCAGCGCTTTTTTGCGCGTTCCCCCGGCCCCACCGAGGCCTCGCGCTGGCGCACCTACTACCTGGTCGGCGCCGTGGTGAGCGGGGCCGTGTGGGGCATCGGCAGCACCGTCCTGCTGTGGCATGCACCCGAGCTGCCGGTGCTGGTCACCGCCCTGGTGCTGGCCGGCATGGTGGCGGGCGCGGTGCCGATTCTCGCCCCCATGCCCCTGGCTTTCACCCTGTATGCCGCGCTCTTGTGCCTGCCCATCACCCTGCTCATTTTTCTGCAGGACAATTCTCCCGTGCACCGGGTGTTCGGCGTCATGTGCCTGATCTACTTCGGCGCCATGCTCGCCAGCGCGCGCTACCTGCACCGCTACTTCCATGCGGTGATCCGCCTGGGGCTGGAAAAAGGCCATCTGGCCGTCACGCTGGATGAAAGCCTGGGCCAGCTGCGCCAGGCGCAGCGGCAGCTGGTGGAATCGGAAAAGCTTGCGGCCCTGGGCGGCCTCATGGCCGGCATCGCCCACGAAGTCAACACGCCGCTGGGCGTGGCCGTGACCGCGGCTTCGGTGCTGGAAGACGAAACGCGCGCCCAGGCGGAACGCTATCGCCAGGGCGACATGAAAAAAACCGACCTCGAGCATTACCTGTCGGTGTCGGAGCAGTCCAGCCGCATGATCCTGCAAAACCTGGCGCGCGCGGCCGGCATGATCCGCAGCTTCAAGCAGGTGGCGGTGGATCGCTCCAACGAAAGCCAGCGGCGCCTGTTCAACGTGTACGATTACCTGCAGGACATCGTGACCAGCCTGACGCCGGCCCTGCGTAAGGCCAGCGCCACCTGCACCGTGGCCTGCGAGCCGGAGCTTGCCATCGACAGCTACCCCGGACTGTTGTCCCAGATCGTCACCAACCTGGTGATGAATGCCCTGGTGCACGGCTTCGAGGGGCGTCCGGGCGGCACCATCCGCATCGCGGCGCAGGTGACGGAGGGCGAATTCCGCCTGGAAGTGGAAGACGACGGGCAGGGCATGAACGAGGCCGTGCTGAGCCGGATTTTCGAGCCGTTCTTCACCACGCGGCGCGGTGCCGGCGGCAGCGGGCTGGGCCTGCACGTGGTGTACGACCTCGTCACCGAAACCCTCAAGGGGCGCATCGAATGCCGCAGCCGCCCCGGGAAGGGGGCCACGTTCAGCGTGCGCTGGCCGCTGTGAACGCGCGCCGTGGCGCCCAGGCTGGTATAGTATTCGGCCGAGACCTCGGGATGGACCGGAGCTGATCATGCAAGCGAGCAAGCAAGGAAACGTGGCCGGAAGCGATCTGGTGTTTGCGCCGGAAGGCGACGACACGTCCGGCGGTTCGGAACAGGGCTGGAAAATCCTCATCGTGGACGATGAGACGGACGTGCACCAGGTCACCCAGCTCGTGCTGCAGAACTTCACCTTCGAAGGCCGGCCGCTGCAGTTCCTGCATGCCTATTCGGGCGCGGAAGCATTCGACCTGTTGCGCGACCATCCGGATACGGCCGTGGTGCTGCTCGACGTGGTGATGGAAACGGACGACGCCGGACTGGTGTTTGCCCGCCGCGTGCGCACCGAACTGGGCAACCGCGCGGTGCGGCTGGTGCTGCGCACCGGGCAGCCCGGACAGTATCCCGAGCAGCTCGTCCTGACCTGCTATGACGTCAACGACTACAAGTCGAAAACCGAATTGACCGCGCAACAGCTTTCGCTTGCCATCACCAGCGGCCTGCGCAATTACCGCGACCTGTTCGTGGTGGACCGCAGCCACCGCGAAACCCGGGAAAAAATGCTGGCGGCCGTGGCGCAAGGCCTGCGCCGCAGCGGCGAATGGGTGGGCGCGGCGGCACCTGAAGCCCCGGTGCTGGAACGGCTGATCGAAAGCGTGCTGCACGAGGCCCAGGTGGCGCTGGATTCCAACCAGGACCCCCTGTTTCCTCCGCCCCCGACGCTGGGCTTGCAGACCGAGGCGGCCGCTGCGGCGCCACAGGCGGAAGGGGCGGGCACGGCTCCGCCGGAACAGGAAAACGATCCGGAATTCAGCGAGTACGAACTGGCCACCCAGTCGGACACCCATGCCATCCTGCGTGCCCTGTGCGAGGAAGGGGCGCTCATCACGTTCCATTTCAACCAGGGTCGGGATTTTCTGCTGACGTCGCTGCTTGACGTGTCGGAGGACGGCAACAACCTCATTTTCGACCTTGGCAGCAGCCGCGACGCCAACCGCAAGATCCTGCAGGCCGACCGCATCAATGCGGTGACCAGCCGCAACCGCATCAAGATCCGCTTCACCCTCGAAGGGCTCGCTTCGGTGCGCCATGAGGGGCGGGATGCCTTCTGGGCCCATGCGCCGGAAGCCCTGTTCCGCCTGCAGCGCCGTGAAAACTACCGGATTGCGGCGCCGCTCGCCAACCCCATCAAAGCCCGCATTCCCGTGCGCCAGGACAGCGGTCCGGTGCGCACGGCCCAGGCGGTGCTGTACGACATCAGTGGCGGCGGCGTGAGTCTGGTGGCGGCCCTGGGAGACGTGGATTTCCGCCCGGGGGCAGAGTTTTTTGGCGTGAGCCTCAACCTGCCCCAGGTGGGCATGCTCACGGTGGACCTGCTGGTGCGCAACATCTACGACATCACCGCGCCCGGCGGCAAGGTGCTGCGGCGCGCCGGCTGTGAGTTCCTGCGCCTGCCCGGCCCCACCATGAGCCTGATCCAGCGCTACATCATCCAGACCGAACGCGAACGCCTAGCGCGCTGATTCCAGCGCAGTCAGATCCGCGATCACTTCTCCCGGGTTGCTGGCGGCATCCACGCTTTCATACACCTTGGCGATCTGCCCCTGGGGATTGATGATGAACGTGTTGCGCCGGGCGATCTTCATTCCCAGCAGGTTGCGTTCCGAGCCGTACAGGCGTGCCACCGTGCCGTCCTTGTCGGCCAGCAGCGGAAAGGGCAGGTGGTGGTGCTGGGCAAACTCGGCGTGGCTTGAAGCGTCGTCGATGCTCACTCCCACCACCGAGGCGCCCAGCTTGCGGATTTTCTGGATGTCGTCGCGGTAGGCGCAGGCTTCCGTGGTGCAGCCCGGCGTTTCGTCCTTGGGGTAGAAATACAGCACCAGCCAGTGGCCCTGGTAGTCGGACAGGTGCTGGATCTTGCCGTTCTGGTCCTGCACGCTGAAGGACGGGGCGGGCTGCCCCACCTGGGGCATGTCGGCGGCGTGCGCGGCGCCGCCCAGCAGGGCGCCGGCCAGCGCCAGCGCAAGGGTGCTGCGGGTGAGTGTTTTCATGGGGGTCTCCTGACGAAGTGGGTAGAGCTACAGGCTCTTGTGGGTGCCGTCGCACAGCGGCGCCTTGGCGCTGTGCTTGCAGCCGCAAAAGTACGCCGTGCCGCTTTTATCCGCCTTGTATTCCACCGGACTGAAATCGCCGCCCTTGTGCGAACCGTCGCAGAAGGGCTGGGTCTTGCTCTGGCCGCAGGCGCACCACCAGTAGCTTTTTCCGGCTTCCACGTCCACGGCGTAAGGGGATTTCTGGGGAATGTGCGGGTCGGACATGACGGGTCTCCACTCTTGAAATGAACGGGCGTCGCCCAGCTTAGGCCGAAGGCCCGGGCGGCGGCAAGGCCCCATTATTTCATGTTTTATCGATTCATATTTCGTCTTTTAACGAAATATGATATGCTGCGTTTTTGCTTCGTTGAAACAGGCCATCCCCCATGGCAAAAGCCTTGCCCCCCGACCTGGACGACATCATCAAGGCGCTCGCCCATCCCGTGCGCCGCGACATCCTCCAGTGGCTCAAGACGCCGCAGCGCTCTTTTCCCGGCCAGCAGCATTCCTTCGAGCTGGGGGTGTGCGCGGGCCAGATTTTCGAGCGTTCGGGCCTGTCCCAGTCCACCGTTTCCAACCACCTGGCCATCCTGCAGCGCACGGGACTCGTGACCCCGCGCAAGGTGGGCCAGTGGATTTTTTATTCCCGCAATGACGCCTTGATCGCCGAGTTTCTGCGGCGCATTCAAAGCGACCTTTGATTTGACTTGATCAGGAGCTACGCATGTCCAAGCTGTTCGAACCTTTGAAAGCCGGTGCCTTCCAACTGCCCAACCGCGTCGTGCTGGCGCCGCTCACCCGCTGCCGCGCGGCCGCCGGGCGCGTGCCCACCCCCCTCATGGCGCAGTACTATGCCCAGCGCGCCAGCGCGGGCCTCATCCTGTCCGAAGCCACCTCCGTTTCGCCCCAGGGCGTGGGCTATCCCGACACCCCCGGCATCTGGTCGGAAGAACAGGTGGCGGGCTGGAAGCAGGTGACGGCCGCAGTGCATGCCGCGGGCGGGCGCATCTTGCTGCAGCTGTGGCACGTGGGCCGCATCTCTCATCCCGATTTCCTCGACGGCGACCTGCCGGTGGCGCCCAGCGCCATTGCGCCCGAAGGCCATGTGAGCCTGCTGCGCCCGCAACGTCCCTTTGTGACGCCGCGCGCGCTGGAACTGTCGGAAATCCCGGGCATCGTGCAGGCCTACCGCCATGGCGCCGAAAACGCCAAGCGCGCGGGCTTTGACGGCGTGGAAGTGCACGGCGCCAACGGCTACCTGCTGGACCAGTTCCTGCAGGACAGCACCAACCACCGCACCGATGCCTACGGCGGCTCCATCGAAAACCGCGCGCGCCTGCTGCTGGAAGTGACCGACGCGGTCATCGGCGTTTGGGGCGCAGAGCGCGTGGGCGTGCACCTGGCTCCGCGCGGTGATGCCCACACCATGGGCGATTCCAACCCGCTCGCCACCTTTGGCTACGTGGCCGAACAATTGGGCCGGCGCGGCATTGCCTTCATTTTCACGCGCGAAGGCCTGGGAGAAAACCGCATCAGCCCGGCGTTGAAGCAGCGCTTCGGCGGCGTGCTCATCGCCAACGAAGGGTTCACTCGCGAAACGGCGGAAGCGGAGCTCGCCAGCGGACAGGCCGATGCCGTGTCCTTCGGCAAGGATTTCATCGCCAACCCCGACCTGCCCGCGCGCCTTCAGCGCCACGCGCCGCTCAACGCCTGGCACGGCGAAACCTTCTACGGTTACGGGCAGGCGGATCTCAGCGTGGGCTACACCGACTACCCGGCGCTGGCTGACGCGGAAGCCACTGTTTAAGGGGTTGCTCCCCGTGACCGGGCCTGCCCTGTCACAAATGCTCACCGTGTGCGGTTGACGGGGTTTTCATGGGGCCGCTACCATGCGGCGATGAAACTCCGTCTCCTCCTGGTTGTTGCCGGATTCGCCGCTGTCGCGGCCACGGCCGAAGAACCTTTCGTGCCCGGCCTGGGCGATTTCATGGGTGCCACCCAGGTGCGCCATGCCAAGCTGTGGTTTGCCGGCAGCGAACGCAACTGGCCGCTGGCCGCCTACGAAGTGGACGAACTGCGCGAAGGGTTGGACGACGCGGCCCGCCAGAACCCGACGTTCAAGGGCATTCCGGTGCAAACGCTGCTTTCGCAATACATCACCCAGCCGCTGGCCGATGTGGGCAAAGCGATCGAGGCCCATGACGAAGACGGTTTCCAGCAGGCCTTCGACCGCCTGAGCGCCGCCTGCAACGGTTGCCATCAGACGGCCGGCCATGGCTTCATTTCCATCAAGCGCCCCACGGCGCTGCCCGTCACCAACCAGCGCTTCACGCCGGACACGCCCTGAGCCCGAACCCCGTGTCCTGCGGCGTGATCTTCCGCATTTTCCTGCGCCTGGGGCTCACGTCCTTCGGCGGCCCCGTGGCCCACCTGGGCTATTTCCGCGAGGAGTTCGTGGTGCGCCGGCGCTGGCTGAGCGAACCGGCCTATGCCGACCTGGTGGCCCTGTGCCAGTTCCTGCCGGGTCCGGCCAGCAGCCAGGTGGGCATCGGCCTGGGGCTGCAGCAGGCCGGCCTGCGCGGCGCGCTCGCCGCCTGGGCAGGCTTTACGCTGCCTTCCGCCTTGCTGCTCATCCTGTTCGCGCTCACCCTGGGGCTCGCGCCCGATTTCACCCATTCCGGCTGGTTTCACGGCCTCAAGCTCGTGACCGTGGCGGTGGTGGCGCAGGCGGTGTGGGGCATGGCGCGCACGCTTTGTCCGGATGGGTTGCGCCGCCTGATGATGGTGGCGGCCGCGGCCATCCTGCTGCAGACGCCCGGCGTGGGGGTGCAGCTGGCCGTGCTGGCCGGCGGGGCCTTGCTGGGCCTGCTGTTCCTGCACACCAAGCTGCCTGACGGCCCGGATCTGCTGGTGGTGCCCGTGAGCCGTTCGTTCGGGCTTGCCGCGCTGGCGCTGTTTGCGCTGCTGCTGGCGGGGCTGCCATTGCTGGCTGCCGTGTTCCCGTCCCAGGGACTGGCGCTGTTCGACCGTTTCTATCGCGCCGGGGCCCTGGTATTCGGCGGCGGGCACGTGGTACTGCCGCTCCTGCAGGCGCTGGTGGTGGCACCGGGCTGGGTGTCCAACGACACGTTCCTGGCGGGCTATGGTGCCGCCCAGGCGGTGCCGGGCCCGCTGTTCACCTTCGCTGCCTACCTGGGGGCCGTGATGGGTCCCGCACCCCACGGCTGGGCAGGCGGCCTGCTGTGCCTCACGGCGATTTTCCTGCCGTCCTTTCTGCTGGTGACGGGCATCCTGCCGTTCTGGGACGAACTGCGCCGCCAGCCGCGCGTGCGCGCCGCCCTGGGCGGGGTCAACGCAGTGGTGGTGGGGCTGCTGCTGGCCGCGCTCTACAACCCGGTGTGGACTTCGGGCGTGAGCTCCGAAACGGACGTGCTGGTGGCCCTGGGCGCGTTCGTGCTGCTGCAGGTGGCACGCTGGCCTTCCTGGGCCGTGGTGGTGCTTTGCGCCGGGGTGGGAATGGTGCTGGCCTAAGTCCCCGCGGGGGGCGTAAGCTGGGCGCAATGCCTGCAAAGGAGCATGGCCATGCCGCTGTCCATTCCGCTGCTCATCCTGTTCGTGATTGTCGTGATGCTGTTTCCTTCGGCCCTGCGCGTTTTCCGGGAGTACGAGCGGGGCGTGGTGTTCTTTCTGGGGCGGATGCAGAAAGTGGCGGGGCCGGGCCTGGTACTGCTAATTCCCGGGCTGCAGAAAGTGGTGCGCGTGGACCTGCGCACGGTGGTGCTGGAAGTGCCCACCCAGGACGTGATCTCGCGCGACAACGTGTCGGTGCGGGTGAGCGCCGTGGTGTATTTCCGCATCATGGACGCGCAGCGCGCCGTCATCGAAGTGGAAAACTACCTGGACGCCACCAGCCAGCTGGCCCAGACCACGCTGCGTTCCGTGCTGGGCAAGCACCAGCTGGACGACATGCTGTCCGAGCGCGAACAACTCAACGCGGACATCCAGAAGGCCATCGATGCGCAGACGGCTTCCTGGGGCATCAAGGTGTCCAACGTGGAAATCAAGCAGATCGATCTGACCGAATCCATGATTCGGGCCATGGCGCGCCAGGCGGAAGCCGAACGGGAACGGCGCGCCAAGGTGATCCACGCGGAAGGGGAACTGCAGGCCTCGCAAAAACTGCTGGAAGCCGCTTCCATCCTGGCCAAGGAGCCCCATTCCCTGCAGCTGCGCTACCTGGAAACCCTCACGGTGATCGGCGCCGACAAGAACACCACGGTGATTTTCCCGCTGCCCATGGACCTGTTGACCCATTTCCTCAACAAGGGGAAGACGGAGGGTTCCTAAGGCGCCTGGGTGGCTGCTTCCGGATAGAGGTCCGGCAACAGGAACTGCAGGGCCTCCAGCGAAAATCCGAACTGCAGGGGGGCCACATGGCTGGGGCTTCGCAGCAAGCCGCTGGACAGCAGCCGCGACAGCAGGGTGCGCGCCGTGCGCTCTGTAAGTCCCGTCATCTGCAGGAACTCGCCGCGCGGCACGGTGCCGGCCAGAAACACGTGATAAAGCGGCAGGATCGCCTCAGTGCGGATGCCCTTGTCGAACTGGCCGTGATACGTCACCCAGGCTGTGATCCGGGCTTTCATCTGGTCCAGTTGCAGCATGCGGGTCATGAATTCCACCTGGTCCTCCGCCACCGAAATGAACCACTCGCACCAAGCCCATAAGGCCTTTTCAGAG
>JAJZPY010000044.1 GCA_021811005.1 Pseudomonadota bacterium | reverse complement strand
CCTGCTCCGAGGGAATCTGCTAATCACCGTTCCGGTACCCGACTCCACCACCTTGACAAGCGTTTCCTTGGTGCTGGGGTCAATGGCAAAGGTCACCCCACGGTTCATGAACTGCATCGACTGGTTGATGTTGTTCACTGCCGCTTTCACCTTGGCCGCCATCTGCGCCTGAGCCTGCGGGTCGGGCTGTGCCGATGGCGCTGGCGCTGGCTGCCCCTGCTGCCCCTGCTGCCCTCCGGGCGCAGAAGGCAAAATCGGCCCATCGCTACTCGCCTGGGCCGGAACCGCGTTGCCGCTCAAATTCTGGATAATCATCGACGTTATCCTCGATGGTAAAGCCCGGAAAGCAGCCTGGGCTGCTCCCGGGTCAGGACTACTTTAATCTCGCCGTCTCCTTACTTCAACAGGGTCAGTACGGCGTTGGGCATGGCATTGGCCTGGGCCAACATGGCCGTACCCGCTTGCTGCAGAATCTGGGCCTGGGTCAGGCTGGCTGTTGTGGCCGCAAAGTCCGTATCCTGGATTCGGCTTTGCGCAGCGGTCAGGTTCTGCACCCCGGTTTGCAGGTTGGTCACCACCGACTGGAAGCGGTTTTGAACCGCGCCCATCAGACCCATGGCCGTGTTCACCGTGTTGATGGCCCCATCGAGGGCGGCAATCGCGTTGCTGGCATTGGTTTGGGTTGACACGTCCACGCTGCTCACCGCGGAAGTGGCTGTGGCCACTGTGGCACCCAGTGTAAAGCCGGCGCTGGCTGCGGCATTGCCCCCGATGTTGATGCCAGATGCACTCGAACTGGTGAGGGAGACGGTACCGCGTGTAGCTGCCGCTGTTGCCGCTGAAGCCGCATTGCCACCCAGTTGCGCTGTGCTGAAGCCGGTCTGGGCGGACAGCGCCCCTTCGGCCGACATCAACTGAGCTGCATTGAGTGTGGTCGGCATGGTCAGCGCCGTCTGGGACGTGCCGGAAATGACGCTCACCACCCCTGTCGTTGCATTGGCAACAGCCAGGCCATTGACAGCGGCACCACCAGTAGCTGCAGCTAAGGCTGTGGAAATGGCTGCTGCGATGGCGATACCATTACCCACGGCGCCGCCGGAAGCACGGGTACCGAAGTAAGTGCTGCCCAATCCAAGCGCGGTCGAAGCCTGGGTCAGGTCGGCTGCTGCCGTCGTGGAATTCTGCGAAGTACCACCAAGGCCAAAAGTGATGGATTGGCCGGAATTGTTGGTAATGACTCCGTTCGTACCGTTGGCCCACAGCTGACTGGCACCAGTCAAGCTCAAAGCCGAGTTGATGGCGGAGGCAATCGTCACCGCATCTGTCGCGGCAGTCCCGGTCAGATGAATGTTGCCCAGCGCCACAGCGGTTCCGCTTCCCAGCGTCACTGTCAAATCGGAAATATTTTGTGCAGAACCTGCCGCGACAGTGAATGTCGCCCCATTGGCTACATTGTTGGTAGCAGCGGTGGCTGTAGTGGCTGCGTTCAGGGTTATGGCCCCCACAGACTGCCCGTTGGCCAGAAACGTTCCTGCCGCAATGGTTCCAGCCGTGGCTTGGGGGGCAGTGGTTGCAGTAACCTGGATACCAAGCTGCGCTGCGCTGAAGCCTGTGGCGGTACTGACTGCAGATGCGGCCTGCCCACTGGCCAAAGTCAGCGCTGCCGCCGAAGTTCCAGCTGTGACGGTCACAACTCCTGACGCGTTGGCCGCAGCAGTGCCGTTGACTGCCGCACCGCCAGTTGCATTGGCCAATGCAGTGTTAATGGCCGTAGCGACTGCTGCAGCATTTCCTGCCAGCCCGCCATAAGCCTGTTTACCAAAATATGTCGCCGCCAAACCTGTCAGCGAGGTCAGTTGGCTGACATTGGCAGTAGCCTGGGCAGCACTGATATTGCTGGCACCTGCTTTCAAGCCAAAAGTCACTGCAGCCGCGCTGGCTCCTGTATACGTAATGGTTGAACCTGATGCAGCTGCACTGGAACCAGTCAAGCTGGCGGCCACCGCTGTGTTAATGGCAGCAGCAAGCGCAGTCGCATCCGTGGTGGCATTCCCAGTCAATGTTACCGAACCCACATTCTGCAAGGTTCCACCAGCAACCTGCACTGTCAAATCGTTCAGTACGCCCATCTGGCCACTGGCCACTGTAAAAGTCCCGGCAGATGCCAAGGTGGAAGAGGCAGCTGCCGCAACAGTGGCGTTAGCCAACTGAACGGGGCCAACGTCGACACCATTGGCAAACAGGGTACCTGCGGCAATATTGCCGGATGCCGTGGATGAAACCGCGGAACCGGCAACGAGCGTACCACTAGCCGCAGCAGCCACGTTGTTGCTGGCACTATCGATGGTTCCGGCATTGGCTGTCAGGGCCTGCGTACCAATCTGGGTGGCGGAAAGCCCCAGTTGCCCGGCCAGTGCCGTGACGCTGGTATACGAAGTGGCCAGCGTGGTTGCCGTGCCGTTCATGCCGACGTTGATGTTGCGGCCGTCAGTGGCAGTCAGGGTCAGGGCTCCTGTCACCGCATCGGAGGTGGCCGTCACACCGGTCTGCGACGTGATCGCATTGATGGCCGCTGCAGCGTTGGCGCCTTGGCCCGCGGCGTTGGAACCTGCTGCAATGGCACCCACGTTGTAGCCGTTGATGCTGAAAGTATTGGCAGCCACCGCGGTAAACGTGGTGGGACCGGTGCCGGTCAGGGTGGTGGCATTGGCCACGGCGTTCACACCGGAACTGGAGGAGATTCCGTTGATGGCCTGCGCAATGGAAAATGCGCTGTCAGACGTCTGCCCGGGGCCGGCAAAGTTCTGCGAAGCGCCCACCTGGAAGCCGTTCAAGGTCAGGTCACCGGCGTTGAGTGCGGCCGTTGTTGCCGTGCCGCTCACTGCAGAGGAATCGCTCAGCAGGCTGGTGGTTTTCATGCTGCTGATGGCAGCCACCTGAATCACGTCGTTGGAGGTGTTGTTGGCGCCCACCTGGAAGTTTTTGGCTGTGAACGAGCCGTCCAGCAGGTTCACACCGTTGAATGTGGTCGATGCCGCCACGCGGTCAATTTCATTTTTGAGCTGCACCACTTCGGCGTTCATGGACGCGCGGTCAGATGCGGAATAGGTGGCGTTGGCAGCCTGCACGGCCAGGCTACGCATGGCCTGCAAGTTTTGCACGATGGACTGCATGGCACCCTGCGCCGTCTGGGACAGCGAAATACCGTCGTTGGCGTTGCGGATCGCCTGGTTTTGCCCGGCAATCTGGCTTCCCATGCGAGTGGCAATGGCCATGCCCGCCGCGTCGTCCGCCGCGCTGTTGATGCGCAGACCGGAGGACAGGCGCTGAATGTCGGTCGCCAGGGTGCTCTGCGAATTGGCCAGGTTGGCCTGTGCGTTGAGCGATGCGATGTTGGTATTGATATACATTGCCATGGTGAGCTGCTCCTTTTAAACGGACCTCGCGCGGCGCATTTGCCGCACGGCCTGTGGCTTTTGGATCACCCTGGATGAGCAACCCTTTGGTCCAGTTATCGGAAGCACCATGGGAAACTTTAGCGCGAAATTTGCAACGACCTGAAAAACGGAGCCCGCCACAACGGCTTATTCCGCCTTCACCACGCGGTTTTTTCCCGCAGCCTTGGCCTTGTACATGGCCTGGTCCGCCCGCTCGATGACCTCGTCCACGACCTCACCAGGCAACCTGGCCGCCACCCCGGCACTGAACGTGATCAACAGCGGTTCCCCGTTGTAAACGAAGAGTTTTTTGGTGAGCAGCCGCTGCAGGCGGCCGATGGTTTCCGCCGCCTCGTTGACGCCGCTCCCCGGCAGCACCACCAGGAATTCCTCCCCCCCATAGCGGGCCACGGAATCCGAAGGACGGAGGGATTCCCGGATGACGTCGGATACGTGCATCAGGGCCTGGTCACCCGCCTGATGGCCCATCGTGTCGTTGAGCAGCTTGAAGTTGTCGATGTCGAGCAGCACCACGCTCAGGGAATCCTTGCTGCGGTCCGCGCGCGCCGTTTCCCGCTCCAGCATTTCGTCCAGCCCGCGGCGATTGAGCGTACCCGTGAGCTGGTCGGCACGCACCAGTTCGCTCACCTGTTCCAGCTCTTCTTCCAGCCGGCGGATGCGGTGTTCCGCGTCGTCCGCCTGGCGCCTGGCCTCCACCAGTTCTTCGTGGGAACGCAGGGCGCTGGCCTGGATCACGCGCGTGTCCTGCATGATGTCTTCCAGGATATGGCCCAGTTCGGTCAGGTTGTCCGCCTGGCCGATCTTCAGGTTGTAGGCTTCCATTTTGGCGTGGTATTCGCCGGTGCTTTCCGTGAGCTCGCCCATGCGGTCGATGAACGTGGTCATCAGGCTCTTGAGGGTGGCCTTGGCGTCGGCCAGGCTTTTCTTGAGCGTGCTTTGCTTGATCAGCGCGTCGCGCAGGTTGCGTTCGGCCTCCGTGATACTGCGCTTGTCCAGCGGCTGCGCAATGATGTCCTGCAGCACCGTAATCTGGCCATGCAGCCATTTGTCGTCTGCCACCAGTTCACCCACGTTTTCCACCAGCAGGCGCAACAGTCGCAGCAGGCCTTCCTGGATCTTGGCCTTGTCCCCGCCGCGCAGTTCCAGCTTGACCCAGAAGTGGCGCAGCTTTTTGGCCAGCTCCATCAATTTCACCTGGTCGCCGACGGTTCGCACCTGTTGCGCCAGTTCGCGGATTTCCTGCCCCAGGTCCTGCTGCAATGACTGCCCGCTTTCCAGGCTCTGGGCCAGCAGCTCCTTCAGGTTCCCCATCATTTCCTGATCGGCGGGTGCCGCTGCAGGAGCCGGTTGCTGCGCGCCGGCTGGGGCGCCTGCCGGCGCCGGGACGGCTTGGGTCGCTGCCGTGGCCGCGGCCTGGGCCACATTGCCCAGCTCCGGCTCGCGCGCCGCACCGGCCGCTTCGGCGGAAGTCTGGGTGGTGGCCGCAGGCACACCGGCACTGCCCCAGGACCGCAACAGGCTGTGCAGCTTCTCGTAGAGCGCTTCCGGGTTTCCGGAAAATTTGGTCAGCACCACGTCCAGGCCATCTTTCTTGCGCGACAGCGTGATGCCCTTGTGATGGGCTTCCAGTTGCCGCAGCAAGTCGCGGATCAAGGCCGACCAGGCCAAGGCCGGGCGCGCCGGAGCGGCCGCTTCCTGGGGCTGTTCTGCCACGGGCGCATCCTGGGGCTTGCCGCTCACTTCCGCGTAAATGCGCGCGTAGTTTTCCGGGGTGGGTGCGAGCTTGCGCGCCACCAGGGTTTTCAGGGTCTTGCTGGCAATTTCGGCAGGGGTACTGGGAGAAACCATGTGTTATTTTTTTGAGTTCAGGGGTTACGGTAACAGGATCGTTTTCAGGGAACGCAGCAAGACCGGGTCGCCCCAGGCCATAAATCCGGCAAAGCCTGCCCAGGATGCGGCAAGGGTCAGGGCCAGCAGGCGATTGCGGCGGCGGTCGCGGCGCACCGCCTGATGCAATTCCATCAAGGTGACCGTTTCCTGCACCGCCTGCAAGGCCTGCAACTGGCTGGCCGTCATGGCTTGCTCGAGCGCCTCCTGCTGCTGAAACTTCTGCACCAGGGCTGCCTGGGCCGCACGCCGGGTTTCGGCGGCCTCCCGCGCGCGGGCTTCGGCTTCGCCGCGCTGGCGCGCCGTCACGGTAACCCGGACTTCCTCGTCAATGCGGGCGCGGGCAGCAGCCAGCGCTTCTTCTGTGGCTTGGCAACGGGCTTCGGCGGCCTCTTCGGCGCGCGCTTCCAGCAGCATGCGTTCGTTGTCGGCCTCGATGGCGCGCAGCTCGGCTTCCATGCGCCGCTCCACCGCGGCAATGGCCTGGTTTTCCGCGCGCAGGTGTTCGCGCTCCAGGCGCCCCAGGTCCTGCTCCCGTGACTGCAGCAGCTCGCTGGGTGCAACCGCCCGTAACTGGGCTTCGGCGCGCAAGCGCGCCTGCTGTGCAAGCTGTGCTTCCGTTTCGGCTTCCAGGCGCGCTCGCGCCTGGCGGATGCTTTCCACCTCGTCGGGGTAGTCTTCCGCCAAGGCATTGAACCGATAAACACCGCTCTGTGCAGACATGGTTTACCTCCCGCGATGGATCTGTGGGGCGCGCACCCTAGTGGGCCACGCCGGGTTCGAAAAATCCGCTGGCCAGCAGTTCCCCGGCCAGCGCCTTGTAGTCGGCTGCACCGGCGCTCTGCTCGGCGTAACTGAACACGTCCTGCCCATGCATGGGGCTGGTAGCCAGGGCCGCGTTCTCGCTGATGCGCGTATTGCACACGCGCGCGCCGTAGCGTTCTTTCAGCTTCTCGAAAATTTCATAAGAGAGCTTGCGGCGCGGGTCAAAACGGGTCACCACGATGCGCTGCCGGTAAATCCGGCCCAGCTTTTTTTCTAGCACGCGCAAGGCGCCATCCAGCTTGTGCACCCCTTCCAGCGACAGGTAGTCCGCGGAAACCGGGATCAGGACCCGGTCGGACGCCAGCAATGCATTGAGGGTGAGCACGCCCAGCATGGGACAGCAATCGATGAGAATGGGGGCTCCGCGCGCCGTCAGATCCGGATTCAACCCCTGCCGCAGCAGCGTGGCCGCCTTGGCATCGCCGCCGTACAGGGCATCCACCTTGGACAGCTCAAGGGAAGAGGGCACGATTTTCCAGCCCAAAGGGGTGTCCCGCAGCAGTTGGGACAAAGGCGTCTTGTCCTTGAAAAAAGCCACCATGCCGGTACCCAGCGCCCCATCCCGGATGCGGCAGGCCAGGCTCAGGTGAGCCTGAGGGTCAAGATCCAGCGCGATGGGTGGACGCTTTTCCCGGGTCAGCGCTGCAGCCAGATTGAGACACGTCGTGGTTTTTCCGACCCCCCCTTTCTGGTTGAATACCGCGATAATCGCCATTCCTGAAACGCCCTATCTTCATGAAAACATTGGCACACGGGTCATTATGTCAAAGGGGAAAACCCGACAATCCGTTGAAATGAAGGCTTTTTCCCCCTGTTAGCCCGGCCAGAAAAACGTACGCCCCCCGGAATTGGGCGTACAATGATTGCCGAAACCCCCTAAAGTTTTGACGGAGCCTGCCGAAACAGAGGCTATAAGGCTAGTTATCAGGAGACTTCTGTGAAAGTCGAAAAATCCGGCAAAACTCCGCCTGTCAGTCCCATCCGGGACGGGGTGGGGCGAGCACAGACGACGCGCGCACCGACATCGGGTGCGGACGCCGGCGGTGCTCCACCTCCCAGCAGCACCAGCGTGCACCTCGGTGAAAACGCGGCCCAATTGCAGAGCATCAGCGAAAGCATGGCCGGCGCGTCCGTGGTCAATACCGCCAAGGTGGCTGAAATCAAGCAGGCCATCAGCGAAGGGCGTTTCCAGGTCAATGCGTCAGCCGTCGCCGATCAACTGATCGCGTCGGTGACCGATCTCGTCAATTCCCGCCCGCACTGATCGATGTCTGCCTCGCCGCTCACTTTTTCCATTCCGAACGACTGGGAGGCTTGCCTGACCGCGGAACACGCGGCCCTGCAATCTTTTGTCGCCCTGCTGGAAGAAGAGCAGCGCACCCTGCTGTCCGATCACCCCGAGGCGCTGCTCGATCTGGCTGACAGCAAAACCCGCCAGGTGGAACACCTGACCCGGCTGGCCGAACAACGCCGCAAATTGCGTCCGGCCACCCTCCCGTCCACCGGTGACCGCACGCTGCAACTGTGGGCGGACATCCGCCAGATGGCCGGACGGGCCGAGCAACTCAACCGCACCAACGGCGAACTCATCCAGATCAAGCTGCGCCACAACCAGCAGGCGCTGAACGTGCTGCATCAGGCAAGCCACAGCGCCGGTCTTTACGGCCCCGACGGACAACAGAGCCTGTCCCTTGCCGCCCGCAACCTGGGCCGCGTCTAAACACTGCTTTCAAGTCAGGGGTCAGTGGTCTCGGCTGCAACCTGCGGGGTCAGGATCGTCACCGTAACCCTTCGGTTTTTGGCACGATGCTCGGGCGTGTCATTGGCAACCAGCGGCTGATTGTCCGCAACTCCGGCTGCCGTCAGTCGCTTGCTGTCCACCCCTTCCTTGATGAACAGCCGGACCACGCTGCTGGCCCGTGCCGAGGACAGTTCCCAGTTGGAAGGGTATTGCGCCGTGCTGATGGGCACATTGTCCGTGTGCCCTTCCACCTGGATGGCCAGATCCCCCGGTTTAAGCACCTGGGCCACCTCCGACAGGGTTTTTACGGCATTCGGCTGCAACGTGGCATCCCCCTCGTGAAACAGGGCCCGAACGTTGAGGTCCAGGACGATGCCGCGGCCGCTCTGGATCACGCTGACCTGCCCCTTGCTCACCAGGGGGGCGAGCACCCGGTTGAGATCGTCCAGCAGGTTCTTCATGTATTCCTGCTGCTTGAGCTGCTGCTTGGCGATGCGGGCATTTCGGCGATCCACCAGGTTCTTGAGCAACTCATCCTGGTCCATGTTGCGGGTGTCGGCTTCGATGGGCAACACCATGCGGCTGAAGGCAGAATTGATGGAAGTGCTGAGCACCTTGTATTTGCCTTCATTGACCGAGGAAATGGCGTACATCACCACAAAAAAAGCAAACAGCAGGGTGATGAAATCGGCGTACGACACCAGCCACCGATCGTTGTTGTCACGATCGGCCCGCTTGGGTCTCCTGGCCATCTCAGGATAGATACCCTTGAAGTTTCCCTTGGACGAAATGGGGGTTTTCTCCGTTGGCAATCAGCATGAAACCATCCAGCAGCATCTCATAATGGGCAATCTGCTGCTGGATCAGCATCTTGAGTTTGTTGGCCACCGGCAGAAACAGCAAGTTGGCAAACCCTACGCCGTAAATGGTGGAAATGAAGGCCACGGCAATGCCCGAACCCAGCTGGGACGGTTCCCCCAGCCGTTCCATCACTTGCACCAATCCCAGCACGGCACCCAGCATGCCGATGGTGGGTGCGTAGCCCGCGGCCGCCTCCCACACCCGGGCGGAGGCCCACCGAAAATGTTCGTAGGACTGGATGTCCACGGCCAGCACTTCCCGGATTTTATCCGCGCTGTAACCGTCCACCAACAGCTGCAACCCCTTGCGAATGAAGGGGTCGTCTTCCTTGTTCACCTGGGATTCCAGAACCAGCAGGCCTTCGCGCCGCGCCTGGTTGCTCCATTCGAGAATCCGGCTTTTCAGGTCATTGGCAGACGCCACCGGATTCACGAAAACCCAGTGGCCCATGCGCAGGGCCGTTACAAAAACCCGCAGGGGGGTCTGCAGCATGACCGCGCCCAGAGTGCCACCAAATACGATGACGAAGGCCGTTCCCTGAACCAGCGTCGTGATCGCGCCGCCTTCCAGCCATTGGCCGCCAACCACTCCGGCCAGCCCGACCAGGAGGCCCACGACGCTGAGTTTTTCCATCCGTTCAGTGTCCTTTGAGGCGGCTTCTGAGCCGCGCCACGGCCTGGCTGTGCAACTGGCAGACGCGCGATTCGCTGACCCCCATCACTTCACCGATTTCGCGCAAATTCATTTCCTGTTCATAGTGCATGCCCATCAGCATTCGTTCCCGTTCCGGCAATTCCTCGATCGCCTGAATCAGGGCACTGCGAAACCGGCTGTCCCGCAACATGTCCAGCGGGTCCGGGTCGTTGCCGATGTCATGCCGGTCAAAAAACCCGTCGTCGCCGTCCTGCTCGTGAAAATCTTCGTAGTAGATGAGTTGTGCACCGCGGGATTCAAACAGCATTTGCTGGTAATCCGCGAGCCCCATGCCCATCTCGGCCGCGATTTCGGATTCGCTGGGCGCTTTGCCCAGCAGCTGCTGCAACTTGTGGATGGCCTGTTCGATGCGGCGCATGTCGCGCCGCATGGAACGGGGCAACCAGTCGGACTGGCGCAATTCGTCCAGCATGGCGCCCCGGATACGCTGAGCCGCATACGTTTCGAACTGGGCGCCGCGCAATTCGTCGTACCGGTTGGCGGCCTCCAGCAACCCCATCATGCCGGCCTGGATCATGTCGTCCACTTCCACGCTTCCCGGCAGCTTGGCCTTGAGGTGATGCGCAATGCGCTTCACGAGCGGCGCAAACTCCCTCAGGCATTGCTCTTTGTCGTTCAAACCGGTTGGCGTATACATGTCGTCATTTGATGGGGTGAACCCAAACTGGCGGCTAGCCCGGCCAGTGTATCAAAGCGCAATTGTGGCCCGCCACTTGCCTGTTCATCAACCGGAATATATCCCAGGCAATCAACCCGCACCTTCATGTGTTCCGCGGCCACTTGGGCCAGGTTGCCCAGCATCCAGTCGGCCTCGGCGCCCTCCCGGACGCGGTTCATGACGACACCGACCCGGCGCGTCCCTTCTTCCTGGTGGAGGCGCTTGATCAATGCATAAGCGGCCTTGATGCCCGTTGCACTGCAATCCATCACCACCACCGGCATTTCGGCAGCCTTTCCCCAGGACAGGGGCGCTTTCCGCGGGCGATTTGCGGCATCCACCAGAATCACGTCCGCCGCTTGGGATATCTGCTCCAGGAGGCGCCCAAAGGACTGCAGATCGCGAGGGGTCAGCCTGGAAAAGTCTCTCAGTGTCCGTGCCATGGAAAGCACCCGGAATCCGGGTTCGGCTTCCAGCAACACGTCGCCCAGCCGCTTGTCGCCCCGGACCGCATCGAGCAGGTCGAAGCGGGGCCGCAGCGACAGCCGGTTGCCCACATTGTCCTGGGAAAGGTGCTCGTCCAGGACCAGAACATCCAGTCCCTGCGAAGACAACAGCCCAGCCAGGCCGATGACCAGGCCCGTCACACCCACATCGGCCTGGGCGCCCGCAAAAACCCAGACCGGTGCTGCAGGACGCGACAGCAGGCGCCGCAACCCGGCGGCCTGATCGAACCCCCGCTCAGAATGCATGGGCAGTGATGGGACTCTGAGGCAGCTCAAGCGCGTCACGGGCAGGAATGGCCATCATGTCCAGGCTGTCGAACGTGCTGCGCAGCAGGTAAGGAATGCTGACCTCATGCAAGTCCTCCGGAACCCGCTGCCCGTTGGCGACGAAATGCATCACCAGCTTGTGGCGAATCACCACGTCCAGAACCCCCCCCATGGAAACCGCTTCGTCCAGCTTGGTGGGAATGCAGCCCACAATGCCCGGGCTGCGGTAAACCCGCACCACATCCTCGAGGGTATGCAGGTTGCTGGTGGCGTTGAGCAGCAGCAAACGCCTCACCCCGCAGGCATCAAACATCGCCGCATGTTCCAGGACCCGGCTGTCGCGCTGGCCCATGCCCATGGTGTCAATCAACACCAGGTGCTTGTGCTTGAGCGTGGACAGGGTCAGCTGCAAGTCATCGGCATCGCGCACGCTCTGCACCGAGACTCCCAGGATTTTTCCGTAAATGCGAAGCTGCTCATAAGCCCCCACACGGTAGCTGTCTGTGGTGATGAGTCCCACCTTGTCGGCCCCGAAGCGAACCACGGCCCGCGCGGCCAGCTTGGCAGTCGTCGTCGTTTTGCCAACCCCGGTCGGACCCACCAGGGCATAGACCCCGCCCGCCCGCACGATTTCCTCGTCGCCCGCACGGTGACGCAAATTGCGTTCCAGCACTTTCAGTATCCAGTCCAGGCCGGCGTCTTCAGGCATCCGCTCCAGCAGCTGTTCTGCCAAAGCTTGCCCGAAGCCGGCTTTCAGCAGGCTGCGCAGCACGCGGGACTTATGGGCGTCCCGGGCCGGCGCTTCGGGCTTTGCCAGCGTGGACAGCTGGCTCAGCAAATGCTCCTGCAAGCTGCGGATCTCGCTCAACAGGCCATGGGAATGCTGCCCTCCCTGCTTCTGCTGTTCCAGCCCCTTCAACAGGGTGTGGTGGGCCGCGACGATTTCCACCTGATCGCCCACTTTCCGGTTCGACAGAATCACCGCATCTTCACCGAGTTCGGCCCGCACCTGGCGCAGCGCCTCCCTTGAATTTGCACCCAGAAACGTCTTCATGCTCATGCCCTACCTCCAACCATGGATGTCACCCGGATCGTCTTGAAACCCGGCACTTCATCGTGAGAAATCACTTTCAACTGCGGCAGCGCCCGTTTCAGGAAACGCGCCAGCAAATCCCGTATCTGCGAAGGAACCAGCAACACCGTCGGCAACCCCAGCCGTTCCTGTTTTTCAGCCGCGGCACGCGTTTCACGCAGCAGCGTGTCGGCCAGGCCGGGTTCGATGGCCTGGCTTGTGCCACCCGCCTGCAGGGCCTGAACCAGCAGGTATTCCAGTTCCCGGTCCATGGCGATGACCTGCAGCTCCTGCGATGCAGGGTAGAGTTGCTGCACGATGGCTGGCCCGAGGGCAACCCGCACCTGCGCCGTCAGCGCTTGCGGATCCTGTGTCTGGCCCGCGTGCTTGGCCAGCGTTTCCAGGATGGTGCGCATGTCCCGCACGTGCATCCCTTCATCCAGCAGGCTTTGCAGGACTTTCTGCACGGTGGCCAGCGGCAGCAGTTTGGGCACCAGGTCTTCGGTCAGCTTGGGT
The DNA here is from genome assembly GCA_021811005.1 of Pseudomonadota bacterium. Taxonomy (GTDB): domain Bacteria; phylum Pseudomonadota; class Gammaproteobacteria; order Burkholderiales; family Ferrovaceae; genus JAKBAT01. Next base: position 3,905 of record JAJZPY010000044.1, on the reverse strand, counting down.
GCATGCTTTCCGACATGCTCAAGCAGCTGCTGCAGCTCCTGCAGCCCCAGCAATTCGGCCGCATGGGTGTTGATCAGGTGGCTCAGGTGCGTGGCAATCACCGTGCTCACGTCCACCACGGTGTAACCCATCGCTTGCGCGTGGTCGCGCAGAGCCGCATCGACCCACACGGCCGGAAGCCCGAAGGCAGGATCCTGGGTGGGCGTTCCCTGCAGCTGCCCGCTCACGTTGCCGGGGTTGATGGCCAGAAGCATCCCGGCATTCGCCTCTCCCGAACCGATTTCGGCGCCTTTCAGGGTGATGCGGTAACCGTTGGGCTTGAGGTCCAGATTGTCCCGGATGTGGATGGAGGGCGGAAGAAACCCGATTTCCTGGGCAAACTTCTTTCGAATGCCCTTGATCCGCCGCAACAGGTCCCCGTCCTGGGCCTTGTCAACGAGCGAAATCAGGCGGTATCCCACTTCCAGGCCCAGCACATCCACCTGGGACACGTCATCCCAGCTGGCCTCAGGCGCCTCCAGGGAAATCGGGGGAGCCACCGCCACTTCGGGCGCCGCCTCGCTCACCTCCTTGCGCTGCTGCAGCCAGTAGCCACCCGCCCCCAGCAGCAGGGCAAACAGCAGGAAGGCCACGTGCGGCATGCCGGGAACCAGGCCGAGCGCCCCCACGATGGCCGATGTCAGCATCAGCACCAGCGGTTGGCTGAAAATCTGCCCTACCAGCTGCTGGCCGATGTTTTCTTCGGTGGTGACACGGCTCACCATCACGCCGGCTGCCGTTGAAATCACCAGTGCCGGAATTTGCGCCACCAGGCCGTCCCCGATGGTCAGCAGGGTGTAATTCTTGGCAGCCGTGGCGATGTCCAGGTTGTGCTGCAGGACGCCCACGATGAAGCCACCGACGATGTTGATCAGCAGAATCACGATGCCGGCCACCGCATCGCCGCGAACAAACTTGCTCGCGCCATCCATGGATCCGTAGAAATCGGCTTCCTGGGCAATCATGCCGCGACGCCGGCGCGCTTCGTCTTCGCCGATCAGGCCGGCATTCAGGTCGGCATCGATGGCCATCTGCTTGCCGGGCATCGCATCAAGGGTAAAACGCGCCCCCACTTCGGCAATCCGGCCGGCACCTTTGGTGATCACCACAAAATTGATCACCACCAGGATCATGAACACCACGATACCGACGGCGTAGTTGCCTCCCACCAGAAAATGACCAAACGCTTCGATCACTTTTCCGGCAGCATCGGGCCCCGTGTGTCCCTCCAGCAGCACCACGCGGGTGGAGGCCACGTTGAGCGAAAGACGCAGCAGCGTGGTGATCAGCAGCACGCTCGGGAATACCGAGAAATCCAGCGGTTTCAGGGCATTCATGCTCACCAGCAGCACCATGATGGCCACGGCGATATTGAAGGTGAACAGGATGTCCAGCAGGAAAGGCGGCAGCGGCAGCACCATCATGGCCAAAACCAGGATGATCAGGACCGGACCAGCCAGACCGCGAATGCCGGATTTTTTAAGAAATTCCAGAATGCCGTTCAGCAGGTTCATGTTCAGTGCAAGGAAGTTTCAGGATCAAGCTCGGGAGGGACATCGAGGTCACGCGGGACAACCGGCTGGGCTCCACCGCTCACTTCGTAGCGGCGCAGCTGGTAGGCATAAGCCAGCACTTCAGCCACGGCAATGTAAAGCTGTTCGGGAATGATCCGCTCCAGGTCGCCATGCTTGTACAGCGCCCGGGCCAGCGGCGGCGCCTCGAGGATGGGAATCCGGTGCTCTTCCGCCAGCTCCCGGATGCGTGCAGCCAGCAGGTGCGAACCCTTGGCCACGATGATGGGCGCGCGCATGCTCTGTTCGTGGTAGCGCAGCGCCACGGCGTAATGGGTCGGGTTGGTCACCACCACATCCGCCGTCTGTACTTTCGACATCATCCGCCGACGCGCCATTTCGCGCTGCATGCTGCGAATGCGGCTGCGAACCTGCGGGTCCCCTTCCGTCTCCTTGGATTCCTGGCGGACTTCCTCGCGCGTCATGCGGAGCCGCTTGGCATGCTCCCACAGCTGGAACGGGACATCGACCGCCACGATCAGCAGCATGCCTCCCATGATCGCAAAAAAGCCATCCCACAACAGTTCCCCCATGCGGGCAGCCGCCACGTTCACCGGTTGCCCGGCCAGACCGAGCATGGCTTCCTTGTGATGCCAAATGGCCCAGGCCCCTGCCGTCCCGACGACCAGGGCTTTGGCAATGCTTTTGGCAAGCTCCACCCAGCCATGCACGGAAAAAAGACGCTTCATTCCGGCAATCGGATCGAGTCGTTCCAGATTCGGTTGCACGGCCTTGAAGCTGAACATCCAGCCATTGAGCAGAAGGGGGGAAAAAACTGCCGCAACCAGCAACAGGAGCAACAGCGGCATGAAGGCCAGCAGGGTTTCGGAAGTGAGCCGGTAGAGCCGCGGCAGCAGCAGATCGCTTTGGAAAGCGACGGAGGCATCCCAGGTCAGCCCTTCTTGCAGGAGGTGCAGCAGGCTGTGCGACAGATGCGCACCCATCAGCCACACGCCGGCACCGCCGGCCATCAGAACGGCAAAGGTGGAAAGTTCGCGCGAACGTGCGACCTGACCTTCTTCGCGGGCCTGGTCCAGGCGCCGCTGCGAAGGTTGTTCCGTTTTTTCAAGATCGCTGTCTTCTGCCATGAGTCCGTCCGTTTCTCATGGCCATTATTCCGGGTGGGACGAACGGTCAATCCCGTGATAAGCACCCGATTTAGGGGGCTATTCCCTGACGCCAGGCCGGCGCCAATTCGTATACGGTCTTGCCACGCAGGCGGAAGTAGTCTTCGGCCTGGCTGAAGCGCTCGGAATGTCCGGCATACAGGAGCCCGTCCCGGTGCAGCAACGGGGCAAAACGCTTGAGCACCTTCAACTGCGTTTCGCGATCAAAGTAGATCATCACGTTCCGGCAAAAAATAGCGTCCAGGGGTGCCCGTATGGGCCAGGTGGATTGCAGCAGGTTGATTTGCCGGAACGAAACCAGGCGGCGGATTTCTTCCTTGACCTGGACCTGGGGACCATGGGTCCCCGCAGCCTTGATAAAGTAGCGATCCAGCCGCTCGGGTTCGAGCCGGCCCACCCGTTCCTCAGGGTAGATCCCCCGTTTTGCCGTTTCCAGTACTTCCGTATCGATGTCTGAGGCGATGATGTTCACGGCCGGAGCCCAGGAACCGAATGCCTCCACAGCCGTGATGGCGATGCTGTAGGCTTCTTCGCCGGTCGATGCAGCGCTGCACCACAGAACGATCGGGTTTTTGCCCTTGAGGGCGCGCAGCTGCTCCGCCAGTAAATCAAAGTGATGGGGTTCGCGGAAAAAGGCCGTGTGGTTGGTGGTCAGGGCGTTGGTAAAAGCTTCCCATTCGCGTGCGTCACCCCGTTCCAGCAGTTTCAGGTATTCGGCAAAGTTCTTGATGCCGGTGGCCCGCAGTCGTCTTGCAAGACGCCCATACACCAAATCGAACTTGCTATCCCCCAGAAATATCCCGGCATGGTCCCTGATCAATTGCCGGACACGCTCGAAGTCCTTGATCGTGAATTGAAATTCCCGACTGGAAAGGGGCTCGGAATACATTTCTTGCTGGGACATGGTGACCCATATTGACCCATCCGAAGAAAAAATCAAAAAAAATAAAAAAAACCCTAAAGTTTTTTTTGGGGATGCCGATAACTGTTTCATGAGGGATGGTCTATTGGCCATCTCGTTGAAAATTATAAGGATTTTTTACCAGTTTTTTCCGGCCTCCGAGAAAAAACTGTCTTTGGTCGTCCCTATGTAGGTCATTTTCCTACGAGCGAATCGGGTTTTTCCCTGTTTTCTTTTATCGCCCCCCTTTGCACAATCCGCCCCAAC
>JAJZPY010000043.1 GCA_021811005.1 Pseudomonadota bacterium | reverse complement strand
GGTGCCGGCACAGGCGCGGCCGGCGCCGCGCCTTTGCGCACCGTATCCGAGGCAGCCTGGGACAGGCGCGTTTCATTGTCCTTGGCACGACTCGCCGCGAGCTTCTGCACCTGTTCGCCCACCATCCGGGCCAGGCGCTTGTAAGGCGACCAGAACGCCTGGCGCAGGCTGATGGGGTGATCGATGATCTTGACGATGGTGGCGTCCCAGTCCTCGTTGCTGCGGTCGTAAAAAACGCCGTTGCGGCCCACCATCAGCTGGTCCGAGTCGCCCGCCGTGAAAGCGGCCGCGATGGTCATCCTGCGCCCGCCCCGGACGCACTCGCAGTACACCAGGCAGATGCGCGAGAGGGTGGCCAGCACCGCGTGTTTTGCCGGGTCGGTCACGGTCACGCACAGTTCGCAGGAGCGCCCGTCCAGATACAGCGTGCCGGACTGGAAGGTGGCCTTGCCCTGGCGCGTGTAGAAATCCCTGAAGGACACGAAATTGTTGGCCAGCGTCATCAAGTCACGCACATAGCGCACCAGCCGTTCCAGGTCGCGCCCGCCATCGTCCGTGGCGGCCGGATCCGGACGGGACGACTGCCAGGCGGCATAGGCTGAAAAGCGCGCCTTGAGCCCGTTCCACTCCGCCTCCGTCAGAGCCTCGCGCGGCCCCAGCAGGGGGGTCACCGCAGCCTGGGACAGCGTGGCCAGCGCCCCGGCCCAGGCCGGATTCGCCCCCTCCGCCAGCGGCAGGGTCGCGCCCGGATGCACGCGGCCCAGCGGCAGACCGGCCAGGGCCTCGTGCGGCATCACCGGCGCCGCGGCCAGCGAACGCCAGGTCTCCTCGGCCGGATTCATGGCGGATTCCGCGTGCGCGTCGAAAGCGCTCAGGCGGCAGCGCAGGAAGAAATCGTCCACCCGTGCGGCCACGGCCTGGAGCGCCTGGAACGCCGCTTCCGTGTCCGCCCCCAGCGGAGAGACCCCCGCGCCCTGTGCTTCCCACGCCGCCTGCAGGCGGGCGGCGTGCCGTTCCTGGGCCAGCGCCACCTCCTCCACGCTCAATCGTCCGCCTTCGGATTTGCCCAGATCGGCCGCCAGCAGGCGGGCGGCTTCCGCGATCCGCTGCGACTCCTCGCCATCGCTGCGAAGGTCGGCCAGGGACACGCCATCCACTCCGCGTGCCAGCAGGGCCGGCTCCGCGAGCTGGCGGGCCGCCCATTCCACGGCGGCAATCAGTTCCTTGGCGCGCACGTGGCCGTCGCCGTCAGTGTCGATGAAAGCCAGGGTGCGCGCATCAAAGCGGATGCCGTTCACCGGGCAGGACAGGGCCACCCACAGTTTCTGGTCAAGTTCTCCGATGGCCAGCAACTCCTCCGCCTGGTCCAGCCGGACCTGGTCGAAGCCCCCCGCACGAAAAAAACGCCAGCGGCGATGTTGGGAATCCATGGAATCCACCCTCCTGTTGGTCAACGTTTCCCCATTCTAGCGGCGCGCGCGCGCCAGGCAAGCGCCGCTGTTGCCTGCCGGCCTGATCCAGGTCAAGTGCCAAGCGCTATATACTTTTGTACAATTCGCTATATTGTTTTGTTAATAGCGAATCTTTCGCAGGAGAACCGCACCGATGAAGCCCCTGAAACCGACCCTCGTCCTGCTGCAAGCCCTGGCGCTTGCCGTTCCCGCCCTGGCACAGTCCGCCGCAGATGCCCTGCCCGCCTTCGACAGCGCCGCCCCGGGCGGCGGCGCGGACAGCGGCGACTTTTTCCAGAACTGGTTTGCCCGTTCCGACGCGGCCAAGGAATCGCAGCCGCACTGGATGACGCCGGTGGTCACCGTGACGCCCCGCCTGGAACAGGAATACCGCTATGACCAGCTGCAGCAGTACAAGTCCGCAGGCGCCCAAAGCAGCAACTACGGCCTGAACAAGGGCCTGGAGCTGATCACGTCCGCCAATACCGAACTCATCGTGGGCCAGCCGGGATACGTGGTCAACAACGCGCCCAAAGGCGTGTCCGTGAGCGGCTGGGCCGACGAAACGTTCCTGCTCAAATACCGCCTGCTTTCCGCCAACGAAGAAAACGGCAACTACATCGTGACCGCCTTCATGGGCGTGAGCGTGCCCACGGGCGACCCGGCCATCACCACCAACCATTATCTCTATACCCCCACCCTGGCCGCAGGCAAGGGCTGGGGCACGCGCGAGTCCGGCTTCGACATCCAGAGCACCCTGTCCATGACCGTGCCCGACCGCGACATGGCCCGCCTGGGCGAACCCATCGTGTGGAATACCGCATTCCAGGGCCATTTCTCGCGATACTGGTGGCCGGCACTCGAAACCCAGCTCACCCATTTCGCCTCGGGCCCCAACAACGGGCGCAACCAGACCGTGCTGACGCCCGAACTGATCGTGGGCCGCTTTCATGTGACCGACCGCCTGAACTTCGTGCTTGGCGCAGGCTATGAAAAAACGGTGGGAGGATTCAAGACCTTCAACAACGCCTGGCAGCTGACGGCACGCACGCCGTTCTGAGGCGACTCAGCCCAGCAGGGCGAGCAGCACGCTGGAGGCGGGAATCAGGGCACAGGCCGGCACCCCTTCGGCAAGCCCCAGGCGCTCCACCGTGTCGTGGGTGACCGTGGCCACGACTGTTTTTCCTTCGTCCAGCGCAAGCCGCACTTCCGCATCCACTTCGCCCCTGTGGATGCGGGCGATGCGGCCGCACAGGCGGTTTTCCGCGCTGAAGGCGGCGCTGGTGTCCGTGGTGAGCAGCACGGCCGGCGCCTTGATGAGCGCCGTGACTTCAAGGCCCGTCTTGAGGCCCAGCGCGGCAGCGCTCTCGCTGGTCACCACCACGAGCAGGGTGTTTTTGCGATCGAGCTTGAGCTGCACGGCCGTGTTCACCGGTCCGCGCGTCAGGCGCGTGATTTTCCCCGCAAACTGGTTGCGCGCGCTGGTGCGCATGGAAAAGCGCTGCACCACCTGCTGGAAGGCATCGAGCCGGTCCGCCCCTTGCAGCAGGCTGTCCAGCACCTGCTGGTATTGGGCCTCCCCGGCACGGAACAGCTGCACGATGCGCCGCCCTTCATCCGTCAGGCGCGTGCCTCCGCCTTCCCTGCCGCCCACCGAGCGCAGCACCAGGGGCTGGTCGGACTGGTTGTTGAGCGCGTCCAGCGCATCCCACGCCCCCTTGTAGCTCATGCCCACGGCCCGTGCTGCGGCTGAAATCGACCCGTGTTGGTCGATCGCCTCCAGCAGGGCCACGCGCCGCTCCCCCAGGAAGGATGCGCCGTCCTTTTCCAGCAGCAGGCGGCCGGTGAGGCCATTGGTTTTTTTCATGTGCCGTCCTAGAAGGAAAAGACCCGCTCGCCATGCACCAGGGCACTGCCCGCCCATTCGGCGATCACGGAATTTTCGGGGTTTTGCAGTATGGCGGACGGCGTACCCGCCTGGACCACGCGCCCGCCGTCGTAAATCACCAGATGATCGGCCATGGCCAGGGCTTCGCCCAGGTCGTGGGTGATGAGCACCATGGGAATGGCCAGGGTCCGCTGCAGCTGCTTGAGCTCCGCGCGAATGCGCCGGCGCACCGCGAGGTCCACTGCCGACAGCGGCTCGTCCAGCAGCAGCCAGCGCGGCCGACGCATGAGCGCGCGCGCCAGCGCCACGCGCTGGCGCTGGCCCCCGGACAGCGCACGGGGGAACTGCCCGGCAACCTCTTCCAGATGAAAACGCTGCAGCAGGGCATCCAGTTCCCGGGCCGCTTCCGGGCTGCCGGGGTGGGGGTGGGCAAAGCGGATGTTGTCGCGGGCGCTCATGTGCGGATAGAGCGCGTAATGCTGGAACAGGTAGCCCACTTCGCGCTCGCGTGCCGGCCGGTTGACGCCGCTTTCTGAATCGAACAGCAGCGCCTCGCCCAGCCGGATGCGCCCTTCGTCGGGCGTCACCAGTCCGGCCAGCGCCTGGAAGGTCAGGGATTTCCCCGCACCGGAAGGGCCGAACAGCACCACGATTTCGCATCCCGCCTGCCAGGACACGTCCAGGGAAAAATCGCCCAGGGTTTTCCTGAAGCGCACGTCCAGGGTCACATCCATCGCGACGCCGTCCAGCGGTTGGCAAAATAAATGACGGCGCCTGAAATGACCGTGAGCAGCAGGGCCAGGGTTTGCGCCAGGGTGTCGTCGCCGTTCTGGAACGCCGTGTAAATGGAGAGCGGCAGGGTGCTGGTCTTGCCGGGAATGTTGCCCGCGATCATCAGCGTGGCGCCGAACTCCCCGAGGGCACGCGCGAACGACAGCAGGAGCCCGGCCAGAATGCCCTGGCGCGCCAGCGGCAGCACCACGTGCCAGGCCGTGTCCCACTCCGACTTGCCCAGGGTGGCGCTGATCTGGATGAGGTCGCGGTCCACCGACTGGATGGCGGCGCGCGAGACGCGCACCATGAGCGGCAGGGCCACCACGAACGCCGCCAGCGCCGCCCCCTGCCAGGTGAATACGGCAGACCAGTGGAGCAGGCGGTAAAGCGGGCCGCCCAGCCACCCATCCCGCCCGAACAGGAGCACCAGGTAGTAGCCCACCACGGTGGGCGGCAGCACGAGCGGCACGGAAATGAGCGCATCGAGCAGATGCTTGCCGCGGAATTCCCGGAAAGCCAGCAAATAGGCAAGCCCCAGCCCGACCACGCCAATCAGGACCGTGGCCGAAAGAGACACCAGAAGCGACAGGCGTGCGGCGGAAAGCAGGGTTTCCATGGGCAACCGGCGCGGGACTTACTTCATGATCATGACTTCGGTGGACTTGATGAGCGCCACCACGCGGTCGCCCACGGCAAGCCCCATCTCTTCGGCACTGTCTCGGGTGATGATGGAGACGATGCGAAACTCGCCGGCCTGCATGGTCACCTGGCATTCCACATCGCCTTTCTTGAGGGCGACCACTTCGCCCGGCAGTTTATTTTGCCCGCTGATTTTCATGCGCTGGTCTCTTGGATGATCAGCGCTTATTTTACCGCCCAATCGAAACCGTGTTTTTCAAAAAGTGCGCGGCTGTCCGGAGAGGCCAGGTCGCCGAGGAAATCCCGGGCCAGGGCCTGTTCCCGGCTGGCCGCCACGATCGCGGCCGGATAGCGGATGGGGTCGTGGCTGCCGGGCGGCGCCTGGGCCACCACCGTGACGCGTGCCGGCATCAGGGCCGCATCCGTGGCAAACACAAGGCCTGCGTCCACTTCCCCATGCGCCACGTATTCCAGCACCTGGCGCACGTCCTGCGCGAAAACGAGCCGGGGCTGTACGGAGGCCCACAGCTTCAAATGAACCAGCGTCTGGCGCGCGTACTGGCCGGCCGGCACGAAGCCGGGGTCTCCCATGGCCACCCGCGCCACCGTCGCCAGGCCGGAAAAACCCTGCGGAAGGGCCTGCCCTCGCGGAACCACCAGCACCAGGCGGTTGGACAGCAGGTCCCGGCGCGAATCCGACACGATCAGGCCGCGTGCCTGCAGGCGGTCCATGGGTTTGGGGGAGGCACTGATGAACACATCGGCCGGAGCCCCGGCCTCGATCTGGCGGGCCAGGGATCCCGAAGCCGAGAAATTGAGGAGCAGGTGGTCGCCCGGGTGGCGGGATTCAAACCCCGGCTTGAGCTCGCTCAAAACCGCCGTCAGGCTGGAGGCGGCCGACACCACCAGATCGGCCGCTTGCGCCCGGACCATCGCGCAGGCCAGCAGGGCGGCGCACAGCAGGCGGCCCGCACGCCGCTTCACCGCAGCACTTCCAGGCTCGCAGGCAGGGGGCCCGCTTCGCGGGAAGGTTCGTAGCGCCGGTTGACGAAAAGCGAGTTGCCGGCCATGCGCTTGGCCTGCTTCTTGGCGCCTGCCGCCAGCCGCGACACTTCCATGTAAGAGGAAAACAGGCCGGGAGGCACCAGCACGGCCCCCACGGAGAGCGAAGTGAGCGGGTGGAATTCCCGCTCGTACTGTCGGTTTTCCGTGAAATAGCCGCCCCGCTCCAGGTCTTCCTCGCTGAAACAGCTGCGGATGGCAATGCCGAATTCGTCCAGGGCGTCCTGGCAGCGCGCTTCCCAGTCACGGCTCTGGAACAGGATGATGAAATCGTCGCCGCCGATATGCCCCAGGAAATCCTGGTCGCGATCGCACACCCCGGCCAGGATGTTGGCAGTCATCTGGATGATGGAATCGCCCGCCGTGAAGCCGTACACGTCGTTGTAGGGTTTGAAGTGGTCGAGGTCGCAATAGCAGGCGGCAAAAGGTATGCGCGCCCGCAGCAGGCCGTCCAGATGCTCGTGGATGGGCACGTTGCCCGGCAGCTGGGTGAGCGGGTTGGCGTATTTCGCCGCCTGGATCTGCATTTCCGTGATGACGCGGATCAGGTCCTGGCCATGGGCGATGCCGAAATAGCGGCCGTTGTCGGTGACGATGAAGCCCTGCATGAGGTGGCGCCGCTCGGCGCTCCCCAGCACCTTGCTGATTTCCTGCACGGTGGCCGTCTTGTCCACCAGCAGCGGTTTCGCGTCCATGTAGAGGGTGCAGGACTTTTTCCCGAACAGTTCGTGCCGGTAGGGCTGGGCAAAGCTGCCGATGAGGGCGGAGCGGGTGATCAGGCCCACGGGGACGCCGCCTTCCTTGATGACGGGAATGGATTCCACCTGGGGGTTTTCCTCGAACAGCCGGAACACTTCTTCGTTCGTCTGGTGCGTGGTGACCGGTGAAATCTTGTGGATCACGTCGCGCGCCACGATGGCGTCGCGTCCCCAGGAGGTCTCGCCGTGCACCGGCTGGCCCATGAAGCTTTTGATGGTGCGCACCACGTTCTCCTGCACCACCAGGCTGGGGTTGGCATGCGGGCGCGCGAAATAATACCCCTGCCCCAGGGCCACCCCCAGGCTCTTGACCAGCATGAGCTCGGAATGGGTTTCGATTCCTTCCGCGATCACTTCGCATTTGGCGCGGCGCGCGATTTCCAGGATCGAGCGCACGAACTGCGCCTTGACCGGATCGTGTTCGATGTTCTGGACGAAGTGGCGATCCACCTTGACGAAGGCGGGACGCAGTTCCGACCACAGGCGCAGGCTGGAAAACCCTTCGCCCAGATCGTCGATGGCCACCGAAAATCCTTCGTCGCAGCAGCGGTTGACGGCATGGCCCAGTTTTTCCGCGCCATAGTCCACGATCCGCTCGCCTTCGGTGAGTTCCATCACGATCTGCGTGGCCGCAAGACGGGAATCCACCAGCGCCATGCCGGGCTGCCCTTCCTGCAGACTGTGTTGCACCAGGACGTCGGGGCTGATGTTGAGGAACAGTTTGCCCGGCAGGCGCAGTTCCAGAAACCGCTGCACCAGCACCTCATGGCACAGGCGCTCGATCTTGTACTGCAGGCCACATTCCGCAGCGGCCTTGAGCAGGCTCACGGGAGAATGCAGCGGACTGTTGGACGGCCCCCGGATCAGCCCTTCGTAGCCGAAGATTTCCGCCGTATTGAGATCGACGATGGGCTGGAACAGCGCCGTCAACTGCCCGTTCTGCAGGATGTCCTTGAGCAGGTCATGATCGTCCGATTCCAGGTACCACATGCAAAATTCCCCTCTGTCACCCAAGCCAGCGCCTGGGCGAGCCTACACATTCCAATTGACAATATAATGACAGCCCCCTTTTTGGGGGGCGTTCAGCCAAACACATGCGCTTCGAAGATTTCCGGGCTGACCGGCCTGGAAAACAGGTAACCCTGACCGTAATCGCATCCGGCATGCCGCAGCATGCTGCGCTGGTCGTCCGTTTCGATCCCTTCGGCAATCACCTTGAGACCCAGCTCGTGGCCCATCACGATGATGGCTTTCGACAGCGCATGGTGCTGCGAACCCGGCGTGAGGTCGTGCACGAAAGACTGGTCGATCTTGAGGTAATCGATGGGAAAGCGGTTGATATAGGAAAGGGACGAATAGCCGGTGCCGAAATCGTCGATGGCGACTTCGATGCGGGCATCCCGGAAACCTCCCAACTGGTGGTTGACGGCCTGGTCGGCCTCCAGCAGCAGGCTTTCCGTGATTTCGATGACGATGTTGCGGCCCGTGATGCCCAGGGTGTGCAAATGGTCCATCCAGGACCCCAGCACGCTGCCCTGGTGCCGGAACTGCGCCGGAGACATGTTCACGCTCACCTGGAATCCCGGACGTTGCTGTGCCCAGCGGCTGGCCCAGCGCGACGCTTCGCGGAAGGCCCAGTCCCCCAGTTCCACGATCAGCCCGGTTTCTTCCGCCACGGGAATGAATTCGGCCGGATGGATGGGTCCGCGCTCGGGATGCTGCCAGCGCAGCAGCGACTCCGCCTTCTGGATGCGGCCGGTGGCCAGGTCCACCACGGGCTGGAAATGCATCTGGAACTGGTTCGCGCGCAAGGCCGCGCGCAGGTCGTTGATGAGCTTGAGCTTGGTCTGGGCCTTTTCCTGCAGGGAACGCGTGAAAAAGCTGAAACAATTGCGGCCCGCACCCTTGGCGGCATACATGGCCTGATCGGCGTTGCTGAGCAGCAGTTCCACTTCGGTGGCATCGTTGGGGTAGAGCGTGATGCCGACGCTGGCCGACACGTGCACGGCCCCTTTGCTGGGCGCCAGCGCAAAAGGCTCGGCCAGCCGGTCGATGATGACCTGGGCCACCTTTTCCACGTGATTGGTGCTGCGCAGCTGGGGCAGGATGACCGTGAACTCGTCGCCTCCCAGCCGCGCCACGGTGTCCGACTTGCGCACGCAGGAAGCAATGCGGCGGGCTGCTTCCATGAGCAGCAGGTCGCCCATCTGGTGCCCGAGGGTGTCGTTCACTTCCTTGAAGCGGTCGAGGTCGATGAACAGCACCGCCACCAGGGTTTCTTCCCGCTGCGCCCGCCGGATTTCGTGGTTGAGCAGGTCGTAGAACATGTTGCGGTTGGGCAGTTCGGTCAGCAGGTCGAAGTTGGCCTGGCGCCAGATCAGCTCGCTCGCATGCTTCTTTTCCGTGATGTCGCGCGTCACGCCCAGCATGGCCGTCACTTCCCCCTTGGGGTTGCGCAGTGGCGTGGCATGGGTTTCAAGCCAGCGGTGGGTGCCTTTTTTGCCGATCAGGGGGAACTCGAAGGAGCCGCTGCCGCCGGCGCACACGCTCTGGTGAAATTCGCTGAACGCGCTGCGGTGAGGCTGCGGGATGAAGTCCAGCAAGCCGCGTTGCTGGATCTCCTGCACCGAATCCACTTCCAGCATGGCCAGCCCCGCAGGGTTCATGTGGATGAGCTTGCCGTTGGGCGCCACCACTTTCACGCACTCGGGTTCAGCCTCGAGGATGGCGCGCAGAAAATCGTTCTGCGCCTTGACGGTGTCCATGGCACGCTTGCGTTCGGCTTCACGCTCGAAGGCATCCAGGGCAAATGCGATGTCGTCCAGGACCTCGTCGAACAACCCCGTGAGGGTCTCGTCAAAAGCGCAGGGCTGGGAATGGCACACAGTCAGCACGGCGTAGGTTTTTCCGCGGCGCAGAACCGGAAAGGCGGCCGCCGAAACCCAGCCAAAGCGGTTTGCGGAATCGCGCCAGCGGGACGCTTCCGGGTCGTCACGGGCATCGTTGATGACCACCCGTTGCCGCTCCCTCCAGGCGGTCGCCGTCATTTCGCACTCGCTGTCCTTGCCGGCCTGCAAGCTCACGGAAAAACCGTCCAGCCTTTCCCGGCCCGCGCCCCAGGAGGCCACCGGCACCACGGCATTGCCACGGGCCTGACCGATCCAGGCCATCTGCATGCCTCCGTGTTCGACCGCCATGCGGCACACCAGGGGAAACAATTCGGATTCTTCCCGCATGCGCACGATGGCCTGGTTGATCTGGCTCAGCGCTTCGTAAAACCGGGTTTGCCGTTCCAGCTGGGAGGCGGTGTGCAAACGTTCCGTGATGTCGCGCACCTGCGAAAACAGGGTTTTTTCGCCTTCGTGCACCTGGGCCGTGGCATGCACTTCCACCGGAAACAGGGAGCCGTCCTTGCGCCGGTGGGTGCCGCGAAAGCGCAAGGTTTCGCCCGGCTTGATCTGGTCCCACAGGACCTGGGCCGACGAGCGGTCGAAACCCTGCTCGATGTCGAGGACATTGAGCGCGAGCAGCTCCTTCTGGGTGTATCCCAGGCTCAGGCAGGCACTGCGGTTGACGTCCGTGAAGTTCCCCTGCGCGTCATGCGCGAAGAAGGCATCCGGCGCCTGCTCCAGAAAAGTTCTGAATTTGTCTTTGCCGACCATGGCCTGTGGCCCCATGTGATCAACGCGCGGGTCCGTGTCCGGACCGCTCCACGCGCATTGTAATGCATGGAACCCGCTTTGGCAGGATCAACCGGCCAGCTTGGGATGTTTTTCCCGCACCATCTCGCCCAGCAGGGCCATCACCTCGAGACTTGCGGATTCGGTGCGCTCGAGCGTGGTCATGATGCGGTCCTGGACGCCCTGGTCGGTCTGCCACGGACCTTCCATCTGATGCATCATCTCGTGGACGCCTTCGTGCACCTGGCTGTGCGGGGCCTCCATGCTCCGGAAGGCGGCCAGCTGGCCGAACGCGCCCTGCCCTTCGGTGCCGTACCACTGGCCCAGACGGCAATGCCGGTGATCAACGGAAACGGCCTGACGACTTTCATCGTCCGGCTCGTTCAGCATCACATAGGCGCGCTGCTTGTACACCACGTGATCCACCTTCACCAGCGATGAGAAGCTCAGGTCGTGGACGTAGTCGGCATTGGAACGGGTTTCCACCGAAGACTGGTAGAAGCCGTTGAAACGGGTTTCCATCTGGGCAATGACCGTTTGCGACGCGTTGGCGCCTGCCAGCATGGCTTCGGAATCCGACTGCATCTGGGTGGTTTCCTGCTGCAGGGTTTCCATGATCTGGCCGATGGACTTGGAGGCATGCTTGGTGTTTTCGGCGAGCTTGCGCACTTCGTCCGCCACCACCGCAAACCCGCGCCCCGCTTCGCCGGCACGCGCGGCTTCGATGGCCGCATTGAGGGCCAGCAGGTTGGTCTGGTCGGCGATGGTGTTGATGAGCGTGACGGCACTGTTGATTTCCACGCTGCGCGAACTGAGCTGGTTGATGGTCTCGTTGGCCCGGGTCACCCGTTGTCCGATGCCCTTCAGGCTTTCCACCACCTCATGCACCAGAACCTTGCCCGCTTCCGCCTCCTCGCAGGTGCGGTTGGCCAGGTCCGTCACCACCTGCATGCGGTCGGTGATGACTTTCAGGTCCTGCTGCGCGGAGGCGAGGTTGGGCAGCAGGTTGGACGTGTTGAGATGGTGGGCACGCGAGATCAGGCTGTTGTGCATGGCGGCACGCTTCTGCTGGGCCATGCCGTCCAGCAGGATGTCCTGGTTCTGCAATCCCTTGCGGAAACCGCCATGCAGCCCCACCGGCTGGGTGCGGCGAAAGAACTTGCCGTCAAGATTGCTGCGAAAGGTGGTTTCCTGCTCGCGAAAAAACGTGCCCAACTGGTCCAGCATGTCGTTGAGGTTCCAGCACAGCTGGCCCAGTTCGCCTGCATCCGACACTTCGGTGATGCGCCGGTTGAAGCGCCCCTGGGCCACTTCGCGGATCAGCACATTGAGCTTGGGCAAGGGCTTCATCCAGCGGATCACCAGCATCTGGCCGGCCACTGCGATGCCGACAGCCAGCAGCGGAAAAACCAGCAAGAGCGCATGAAACGGTCCCAGCCAGAGGGCCGCTGCGGTGGCCAGACCGGTCACCCCCGCGTTGAGCCAGAGCAGGCCGGTGGCTTTAAATTGAAAGGATGAATTCATCGTAGCTCATGCCCTTGTCCGACAAAGTCTTTTGCAGCAACGCGGTGGAAGCGGCGATGGCATCGCGCACCCCCGCGCGCTTTTCCTCTTCCAGCATCTGACGGTACAGTTCGCCCACTGCGGCCAGCGCCTGGGGCGCCGGTTTGCGCCGCACGGAAAAATAGCCCTCGATGCGCCCGTCACCGTCAAACAGCGGCGTGACGTTGGCGAAAACCCAGTAAAAACTGCCATCCTTGGCCAGGTTTTTCACGTAGGCAAAGCACTCGTTGCCGGCCTGCACGGTATCCCACAGCAGCTTGAAGACCCCCCGGGGCATGTCCGGATGGCGAATGATGTTGTGCTGGGCACCCAGCAGCTCCTCCTCGGCGTATCCTGAAAATTCCACGAAAATGCGGTTTCCGTACGTGATGCGCCCCTTGAGATCCGTGGTTGAAACGATGAAGTCTTCCTCCCGCATCACCCGCTCGACAGTGCTTGGCGTGATTTTGTTTTTCATGAATTTACGGTTCGCTCCATGACCGCATGCCGGCCCTCACGCTCGTATATCGATCAAAACACACGAATCTTTAGTAAAATCATGAGTACAGCCACTTCACAAATACCGACAACGGGCCCGCCATGTCTGCAGCATTGCCCTTTCAGTGCGCCAGCCTCGCCTTTTTGCTGGCCACCCTGCTGACTGTCCCGGCCCGGGCAGACAACCTGCTCGACAGCTACCAGGCCGCCCTGGCGTCCGACCCGGCCATCGCCCAGGCGCGCGCTTCCCTCGACGCCGACCTGCAGTCGAAACCGCTGGCCCGTTCCGCCTGGCTGCCCCACATGGGACTTTCGGCCGGCGCCGGCAAAAACATGGCCGGCATCACCGGGCTGGGCCTCCCCATATCCCAGGTTTACGATTCCAACAACGTCAGCGTCAACCTGACCCAGAACCTGTTCAACGGCCAGGCCTGGTCTGCGCTGGCCCAGGCGGACCACCGCATCGAAGCGAGCGAAGCGGCCCTGGTCTATGCCCAGCAGCAGCTCGCGCTCAAGGTCGCCGGCGCCTACTTTGACGTCCTGCAGGCCGAAGCCCAGGAGCAGGTGGCGCGCGAGCAGGAAAAACTGTTGGGCGCCATCGGCGAGCAGACGCGGGCCGCGCTGGAAGTGGGCACCGGCGACGTGATCGCGGTGCATGAAGCCCAGGCCCGGCTGGACGCCGCCCGCTCCGACCTCGTCAAATCCGGCAATGCCGTGACGGTGGCGCGCCGCGCCCTGCAGCGCCTGACCCACCGCCATCCCGGCGTGCTCGACGACCTGGATGCTTTCGAACCCCTGCCGCCCCAGCCGGACCAGCCCGACCCCTGGGTGACCACGGCACTGGCAAGCCAGCCCCTGCTTCATGAAAACGAAGCCCGGCTGCAGACGGCCCGCGAGCAGGTGGAATTCAACCGGCGTGCCCGCTGGCCCGTGGTAAGCCTGCAGGGCATTGCCCAGCACACGCAGGGCGTCCTGTTGCCCGGCATGGACATCAACCAGAAAGGGGCGAGCATCAACCTCAGCATGCCGCTGTTCGACGGCGGACAGATTTCCGCCACGGTGGACCAGGCCCAGGCCCAGGCCCAGGCCGGCGTGGAAGCGCTCAACGGCTTGCGCGATGACGTGACGCTTGCCACGCAGACGGCCTTTCACGACCTCGAAGACAGCGTGGCCCAGTTCAAGGCCGCGCAGCAGGCGGCGGCTTCGGCCCGCGTTTCCCTGGAAGGCACGCGCGCCGGCTACGAGGTGGGCACGCGCAGCATCATCGACCTGCTGGCCGTGGCCACGGACTACAGCCGGGCCGAGCAAAACTATCATGCCGCGCGCTATGCCCACGTGGTGGCGCGCGTGCGCCTCAAGGCCGCGGCCGGCATCCTGAGCGCCGCGGACCTGGAAGCCATCAACGGCCTGCTGCGGCATGCTGCCCGTCCGTAAGCTGCGCCTGCCCCTTTTCGCCCTCGTGCTGGCCTTGGGCGGCGGCGCCGGCTTCTGGGCCTATTTTCACCGGCAGCCTGCGACGGACCTCACGCTGTACGGCAACGTGGACATGCGCGAAGTGCAGTCCGCCTTTGAAGACAGCGGGCGCCTGATGACGGTGCGGGTTCAGGAAGGGGACGCGGTGCAGCGTGGACAGGTGCTGGCCGAACTCGATCCGGTCCGCTTTCGCGACACGGCCCGGCGCGCCCGCGCCGAAGTGGCGGCGGCCCAGGCCGCCCTGGACAATGCCGAAGCCACGGCCCGCCGGCAGGCGGCACTCGCCCACCAACAGTTCGCGCCCAGGCAAAGCCTGGACAATGCCGAAGCTGCCCTGCGCACGGCCCGCGCCAACCGGGATCGCGCCCGGGCCGAGCTCGCGCTGGCGGAAAAAGCCTTGTCCGACACGGTGCTCAAGGCGCCCGAAGCTGGCGTGGTGCAGAACCGCATCCTCGAACCCGGCGACATGGCCTCGCCCCAGGCCCCGGTCCTGACGCTCGCGCTGGACAACCCGATCTGGGTCCGTGCCTACCTGGCCGAGCCCCGCCTGGGCCAGGTGCGCCCGGGCATGCGGGTGTGGGTGCAAACCGATTCCTTTCCCGGGCAGCGTTTTGAGGGGTGGGTCGGCACCATTTCCCCCACGGCAGAGTTCACGCCGAAATCGGTGGAAACCACGGAGCTGCGCACCGAACTCATGTACCGCCTGCGGGTGTTCGTGTGCAACCCTGACCATCGCCTGAGGCTCGGCATGCCCGCCACGGTGCTGATTCCGCTTCCGGCCCCTGATCCCCTGCCGCCCCGGCCCGCCGACTGCGGCCCTTGAGCCATGGCCGAAGCCGCCCTGGCCCTGGAATCCTGCACCAAGCGGTTTCGCCGCGACGGCGCACCGGTCCATGCCCTCGACCAGGTGAGCGCCACGGTGCGCGCCGGGCGGATCACCGGACTGCTGGGGCCTGACGGTGCCGGCAAGACCACCCTGATGCGCCTTGCCGGCGCCCTGCTGCTGCCCGACAGCGGCCGCGTGACGGTGCTGGGGCTGGACACCCGCAAGGCCGGCATGGCCATCCAGGAACGCATCGGCTACATGCCCCAGCGTTTCGGGCTGTATGAAGAGCTCACCGTCCAGGAAAACCTCGACCTGTATGCCGCCCTGCAAGGACTCTCGCCGGCGGAGAAGAAGACACGCCAGCAGGAGCTGCTGGCCCTGACCGCGCTCGGCCCTTTCGGAAACCGCCGCGCAGGCCAGCTCTCCGGCGGCATGAAGCAAAAGCTGGGGCTCGCCTGTGCCTTGCTGCGCTCTCCCAGCCTGCTGCTGCTGGACGAACCCACGGTGGGCGTGGATCCCATTTCGCGCCGGGAGCTTTGGCACATCATCCAGAGCCGGCGCAACGCGGGCGTGAGCGTGCTGATCAGCACCGCTTATCTGGACGAGGCCGAACGCTGCGAAGACATTCTCCTGCTGCACGAAGGCCGCCTGCTGGTCCAGGACACCCAGGCATCCCTGCAAGGCACGCTCTCCGGCCGCTGTTACCGGGTCCGGCGCGAAGGCACGCCACGACGCCGGCTGAGGACAGAACTGGCCGCCCGCCGCGGGGTGCTGGACGCCACCATCCAGGCCGACGGTGTGCGCGTGCTGAGCGATGGCGGGACGCCGCCGGCCCTTCCCGCAGAACAGTGGGATGCCGTCCCGCCCCGTTTCGAGGATGCTTTCGTGAACCTGCTGCAGGGCCGGGCCGCCAGCCTGCGACGGCCCGAGCCTCCCCCGCCGCCGCGCCATGACCTGGCGCTGACGCAGGAGGGCCTGCCCGTCATTGAAGTCAAGGACCTGTGGCGGCGCTTCGGCAGTTTCGAAGCCGTGAAGGGCATCAGTTTCCAGGTGCAGGCGGGGCAGGTGTTCGGGCTGCTGGGCGCCAACGGCGCCGGCAAGACCACCACCTTCAACATGTTGTGCGGCCTGCTGTCCCCTTCCGCCGGCACCCTGCGGGTGGCCGGCCAGAACCTGGGGCGCGCGGCTGCCGCGGCACGGGCGCGCATCGGCTACGTTTCCCAGAAATTCGCCCTGTACGGCAACCTGAGCGTCCTGCAGAACCTCGACTTTTTTGCCAGCGTCTACGGCCTGGGACGGCGGGAACGGGCGCTTCGCCGGGACTGGGCCCTGGCGCATTTCAGCCTTGCCCCCTACGCCCGCGTGAACGGACAGGATCTGCCGCTGGGCTTCAAGCAGCGGCTCGCCCTCGCCTGCGCCCTCCTCCACCAGCCCCTGATCCTGTTCCTGGACGAGCCCACTTCGGGCGTGGATCCCCTGGCCCGGCGCGAGTTCTGGTCGCAGATCAACGGCCTGGCCGAGTCGGGCGTCACCATCCTGGTCACCACCCATTTCATGGAAGAAGCCGAGTACTGCGACGAACTGGTGCTCATGTCCCAAGGGGAGATCCTGGCCCAGGGCTCTCCCCAGGCCATCCGCTCGCAAGCCGCCACCCGGGACCTGGCCAACCCCACCATGGAAGACGCCTTCATCGCCCTCGTGCAGGCCCATGAAGCCGGCTTGCGGAGGGCCTCTTGAAACGCCGCCGCCTGCGCGCGCTGATCCGCAAGGAGTTCCTGCAGATCCTGCGCGACCCTTCGGCCATCGCCATCGCCTTCGTGATGCCGGCCTTCCTGCTGTTCCTGTTCGGATACGGCGTGTCGCTGGATGCACGCCATGTGCCGGTGGCCGTGGTGGTGGAACAGCCGGATGGCGATAC
>JAJZPY010000042.1 GCA_021811005.1 Pseudomonadota bacterium | reverse complement strand
GGGTAGGGGGGGGGCCGGGCGGGGGGGGCTTGGGGGGGGGGGGGGGGGGGCAGGCGGGGGGGGTGGGGAGGGATTTTTCTTTTTTTGGGTTGAAACCTAGAGGTTTCAACCACTTTTTTGAAGTTCCTCCCCTCCACCCCGCCTCCTCCACCCCGCCTCCTCCCCCCCGCCTCCTCCCCTCCTTCCTCCCTCCCCGTTTCCACCCGGCCTCACCGCACTCCGTGACCCAGCTCCAGCGTCGTGCCGGGGAAATTCCATTGGCTTTTTTGAGCTGAAACCTAGAGGTTTCAGCGAGAAAATAAAGTATCCCCTGGCCCCGGCTCTCCACCACCCCACCCCACATCACACCATGAAGAAAAAACGCAGCCCCCGCGAGACCAACGACTGGGTCAAGATCCTGCATTCGCCGTGGTATCTGGATGAATGCCTCAAGCCCTGGCAAGCGGTGCGCGTGACCATGCGCCCCGGCATGGGGTGGGCGCGTGCGATCCGCGAAGCGATGGAACTGTCCACTACGGAGATGGGGCGGCGAATCGGCATGTCCCATGCCGGGGTGCGCAAACTGGAACTGTCGGAACTGGCCATGATGATTTCATTGGCGAGCCTGTACAAACTCGCCGAGGGATTGGACTGCGATCTGCGCTACGTGCTGTTGCCTCGCACCCCTCTGACCCAACGGCACAACGAGCGGGTAGAAGCCCTGTTTCGGCAAATGGGTTGGAGGTAAACAGCGTATCGCTGATTCGATGGCGGCTGCACTGGCATCAGCACCATCAGCACCATCAGCACCGTCAGCATCCGCATCCAGCCAGCTTCTTCTCCATCCAGTAATCCGCGCTCCATTTTCCCCGGCTCAGGATCAGCAGCACGGCCAGCAGCAGACCCCAGGACAGGTGCTGGTTGAGGCCGGCTTCCGACAGCTCCGCAAAGGAAATCACGGCGACGCCGTTGAGGATGAACAGGCCCGCGGCAGCAAAGCGCCCGAAGAGGCCCAGCGCGAGCAGCACGGACAGCCCCAGCTCCGCGCTGGCGGCCAGCCAGGCGGCCGTGTCGGGGGAGAGCAGCGGCACGTGATACACCTCTTCAAACAGGTAGAGCGTGCTGTCCCAGTTGGCGATTTTGGTGAGCCCCGACTTGAAAAACACCGAAGCGAGATAAATCCGAAGGCCCAGGTCGAAGGCGGGGGCGATCCATTCGGGCCAGCGCGAGGCCTTGTAGTAGCCGCGCAAAAAACAGGTCAGGACTTTCATGAACGATTCTCCAGGGTGAAGCGGGTCCATGTGCCGCCGAGCGCCAGGCGCGGCAGCAGGATGCCCGGGTTGAAATCGGGGTGGTGCTCCAGGGTGCGGGCCGTGGCGTCGCCCAGCGTGGCCCCCGCGTGGATTTCGCGCAGCCAGCGGAACTCGTCTTCCGCCAGGGCGCTGACGGTGGCTTCCCCTTCGCTGCGGTTCACCAGCACCCGGCACGGGCCGTCCTTCAGGTCGATGCGGAAGTCTTCCGGGGCGCCGGGTTGGTGCGCGCGCCAGATGGCGTCCACCGGCCAGGGGGAGGCCAGCAGGGTGCAGGCCGGATGAAACTCAAACCGGAGATGCTCCAGGGTATCCTCCACCACGCCTGCCCCGCCTTCCGCCACCTGTTCCGGCAGCCGGGCGAGTGCCTGCAGGTCCAGTGGCGGCTCATCCGGTGCGAAGTAGGCGCGGTGGCAGGCCCATTCCAGGGCCGCGAGGTCGGGCAGGTAAGAGAGCGGCTGCGCGGGCGCAAAACCCTGCAGGAAGGCGGGCAGGGCGTCGCCGTAGTCGTGCAGGTTGCCGCTTGCGGACGGGTGTTCGTCCATGAAGCGCGTGGCGAGCTGCCGGAAAAACGCCTCGCCCACCACCTGCACCAGCACGGGATAGGCCCCAGCCAGCGCCTGGCGCAGGTTGTGGCGCCAGTTGTTGCGGTAGATGTCCAGCGCCTCGCTCAGCGGGTAGCGCGTGGGGCGGACGAAATCGTCCGGGGTGTCAGCAAAGGGCGACATGGCAGGCCTCCAGGCGGTGCTGGGCTTTGCGGGCTTCGGCCAGCAGCACCGGCAGGTGCGGCAGGCCCTGGTCCCATTCGATCAGGGTGGGGCGCGGGCCGATGCGTTCCAGCGCGGCTTCGTACAAGGCCCAGGTGGCCTCATCCACGGGCGCGTCGTGCGTGTCCACCAGGCACCCTTCCTGCGGACTCGCGCCCGCCAGGTGGTATTCCATCACGCGTTCGGCCGGCAGCGCGTCCAGATGGGCCCGCACGTCGGTGCCCAGGTTGACGGCGTTCACGTGCAGGTTCTGCAGGTCCACCAGCAGGCCGCAGCCGGTGCGCCGGGCCAGTGCCGCCAGAAACTCCCCTTCGGTCATTTCGCTGCGCTTGAACGCCAGGTAGCTGGACAGGTTTTCCAGCAACAGCGGGCGCCCCAGGGCCTCCTGCGCCTGCTGCACGCGCGCGGCCACGTGGTCGAGGGCGGCCCGGGTGTAGGGAAACGGCAGCAGGTCGTTGAACACCACGCCGTGCGACCGGTTCCAGCACAGGTGCTCGGACACGGCCGCCGGCTCCACGGCATCGCACAGGCGGCGCAGGGCGTTCAGATGCCCCGGGTCCAGGGCATCGGCCGAGGCCAGCCCCATGCCCACGCCGTGCAGGCTGACGGGATAATGTTCGCGCACCTGCAGCAGGGTGGCGAGCGGGGCGCCGCCGCCGAAAAAGTTTTCGCTGTGCACTTCCACCCAGCCCACTTTCGGACGCCGGGCCAGGAATTCACGGGTGTGGGGTGCCCGCAATCCGATGCCGGCATTGAGGGGCCAGATTGCGGGCAGGGCTTTCATTACATGGCCTTCTTCATTTCGGTGCCGCCGGCGATCTTGTCGCAGGTGCCTTTGGGCACGGCCACAAAGTCCATGGCGTCGCGGTCCTTGGTGGCCTGTCCGGCGCAGGAATGGGCGCTCTTGTTGCTCGAGCAGTCGTTGTGGCCGGCCTTGGCGATGCCGAAGCATTTTTCCATTTCGGGCTTCTTGTCGGCGGCGTGGGCGCTGGCGGCAAGGCCCAGCACCAGCAGGCTGCCCAGGGTGGCGGTGATCAGTTTGCGTTTTTGCTGTTGCATGACAGACTCCTTATCAATTGAGGTTGGGGCGGGGAAGGTCCCCGCGTTCAAGAGGGCGATGTGGCCTTCTTGACCATTAGTCGCCGGCCACCCAGAATCCTTACAGTCATCCACAAAAAAATTTTTCATGGAAAACGAGCTCGCCGGGCTGCGCCGGGATCTGCTGAAATTTGCGCGCCTGCAATTGCGCGACGACGCGCTCGCCGAAGACGCCGTGCAGGAGACTTTTGCCGCGGCCCTGTCCGGCCTGTCGCGCTTCAGCCAGCGCGCCCAGATGAAAACCTGGGTATTCGCCATTCTCAAGAACAAGATCGTGGACATCCTGCGCGAACGCGCGCGCCAGCCGCAGGCCACGGCCGCCATCGAGGAAATTCCCGACGACGCCTACGACGACCTGTTCGACGAGCGCGGCCACTGGCGCGACGAGACCAGTCCCACGGCCTGGGGCAACCCGGAAGCGAGCCTCAACAGCCGGCAGTTCTGGCAGGTGCTGGAAATCTGCCTGACGCGCCTGCCCGAAAAAACCGCCCGGGTGTTCCTGATGCGCGAAGTGCTGGGGCTGGAAACGGAAGAAATCTGTAAGGAACTGGTCATGAGTCCGACCAACTGTATGGTGGTGCTGCACCGGGCGCGCATGGGATTGCGGCTGTGCCTGGACGACCGGTGGTTCCACGGAGAGACACGCAATGCTTAACTGCAAGGAAGCGACCACCCTGATGTCCCGGGGCATGGACGGCAAACTGACCCTGTGGCAGAAGGCCGGCCTGCGCCTGCACCTCATGGCCTGCGACGGCTGCACCCATTTCAGCCGCCAGATCGGATTCCTGCGCGAGGCCCTGCGCCGGCTGCCGGAGGAGGGGGGCGAGCGGCCCGGGGAGTAGCGCAGCGACCGTGACGAGCCCGATGGTTTTTATCTATTCATATATCAATTCAAAATTTGCAATTTATCTTTATAAATCAGTGTATAGTTATATGAGTTAATTATTCATATATCTATTCGCACACCATGGCCCTCGGTCCTCATGCAGAAGCCCTCTACGGCATCCTTTCGGTTTCCGGGGTGCGGACCGTGGCCGAGCTGGTGAGCCGCACCCGCCTGTCCCAGCCCACCCTTTCCCGTGCCTTGCGTGAACTGAAAAGCGCCCGGCCGACGGAATTCGTGAGCTTTGGCATGGGCGGCAAAACCGTGGGCTATGGACTGCGCCAGTCCATTCGGGGGTTGCCGCTTTCCGTGCCGCTTCATGCCTGCAACGGGCCCGGCCCGGTTGCAGCCCGGATCGGGGTTCTGTCCGCCCTGTGCGGCGGCGGATTCGTGTTCAGCGCGCAGGAAGGCACGGCTCCGGGTCGCGAGCGCATCCGGTACTTTGCAGGCCTGCCCTGGTTTGTGCGCGACATGGTGCCGCAGGGCTATGTGGGGCGGGCATTCTGCCGGGCCTGGGCGGGCGCGTTGCACGTTGCGGGCAATCCACAGGAGTGGTCGGACCCGGAGGCTTTTTTCATCCTGGCATCCAAAGGCGCAGACGCCCCGGGAAACCTGGTTCTGGGACAGGCCAACCTGGATGATGCGGGCGTGCCCCGGGCGGAGGCTCCCGTGGACCGGGATCCGTCCGGGTTGCCGGCACTTTTCGACCGCATGGCGCAACAATCCGTGGCCGGCGAGTTTCCCGGATCTTCCGCCGCAGGGGAATTTCCCAAGTTCGTCACGCGCTACCGGGCTCACGGGCAGGTCCGGAACGTGATCGTGAAGTTTTCGCCGGAAGGGGAAGACCCCGTGGCAATCCGCTGGAAGGATCTTCTGGTGGCCGAGCAGGTGGCGCTGGAAACGCTGGCCGGCAACCGCATCCGGACGGTCGCATCGGCCACGTCCCGCCTCGTGCGCGGGCAAAGCCGCATTTACCTGGAAGTGGATCGTTTCGACCGCAGCGGAGAAAATGCCCGTGCCGGCGTCGTGACCCTGGCCACGCTCGATGACGAGTTCGTCGGCCGTCGTGCCTCCTGGACGGACACGGCGGCCAGCCTGGTGGCGCTCGGGATGGTGTCCCGCGCAGATGCCGATGCCCTTCGTTTCCTTGAAGCGTTCGGTCGCTGCATCGGGAACAGCGACATGCACCACGGCAACGTTTCCTTTTTCCGCGACGATCATCTGGACGGGCGGGCACCTCCTGCGCTCACCCTTGCCCCGGCCTACGACATGCTGCCCATGCTCTATGCGCCGGAACGCGGCGAAATCGTGGCACGCACCCTGGCGTTGCAGCCAGACACCGACCGCACGGCCGCCGCGGTGGCCCTGCAATTCTGGCAAGCGGTGGCTGCCCGGGACGACGTTTCCCCGGCGTTCCGGGCCATTGCGCGGGCCAACGAAACGCTGCTGTCCCGCATTTGAGAACCCGGGTTGTTGCCGCAGGCTACTTTGCCTTTCTTGATCCTGCCCTGTACATTGACAACCACTTGAAAAGTGGCCTGGTTGTGTAATTTTCGTGGAGTCTGAAAACCCTTTGTCTTCAATCGCAATGCCGCTCGTGAGCGTGGTCGTGCGCAGCATGGACCGCCCCACGCTGGCGCGCGCGCTCGCTTCGGTGGGAAACCAGACCTACCCCCAAGTGGAAGTGGTGGTGGTCAATGCGCGCGGCGCCGCCCATTCCCCCCTGCCGCCGGCGGGCACCTTGCCCGTGCGCCTGGTGGAGCAGGGCGTGGCCTTGCCGCGCAGCCGGGCAGCCAACGTGGGCCTGCAGGCCGCGCGCGGGGACCTGCTGGTGCTGCTGGACGACGACGACTGGTTCGACCCGCCCCATCTGGAGCGGCTGGTGGCCGCCCTGCAGCAGGATCAGGGCAGCGTGGCGGCCTACGCCGGCGTGCGCTGCCTGCACGAGGGGGAGGGGGAAACCCGTGCCGGCCGGGTATTCGACGAACCGTTCGACCCGGTGCGCCTGCTGGCGGAGAACTACATTCCGGTCCATGCCCTGCTGTTTCGCCGTTCCGCACTGGAAGGGCCTGAGGGCTGCCGTTTCGATGAAGCCTTCGACCTGTTCGAGGACTGGGATTTCCTGCTGCAGCTGCGCACCCGCGGACCCTTTGTGCATTGTCCCGGCATTTCGGCCAACTATTCCATCCACGAAGGGGCCGGGGAGGGCGTGCAGGCGGACAGCACCCGCGCGGCCCGGGCCCTGGACCAGGTGCTGGCCAAGTGGCCGGCGCGCTGGTCGGTGGAAGACCGGCGCGACCTGGTCGCGCGCCTGCGGTTGCAGGGGCGTCTGCTGGAAGAAGCGAACCAGGCCCTGACGGTTGCCAGCCAGGCGCGCGACGGGGCCTTGATCGAACGGGACGGGGCGCTCGCTGCCGTACAAACCCTGAACGAAACCCTCACCGACGCCAACCGGGCGCGTGACGAATCCCTGCAGGCGCTGTGGGCCTCGGAACAGGAGCGCGAACGGATCCTGCAGTCCACCTCCTGGCGCATCACGGCGCCGCTGCGTGCCCTGGCGCGCCGGGTGCGCGGCTGCAAGGCGGCCTGCGCGCAGTTCAGGCCCAGGGGGGCGCTGCTGAGCCTGCTGCGCCGGCTCTACCGCTCCCGCCGGCTGGCCATGCTGCGCCCGCTGGTGCCGGCCATCCTGAAGCGCCGCCTGTTGCACGTGCTGTCGCGCGAGTCCGCAGCGCGCGCGCAGCCGGTTTTTTCCGGGCGGCTGTCCGGGCACCCCCTGGTGAGCCTGGTGGTGCCGGTTTTCAACCACGCGGACTATCTTGAACAGTGCCTGCAAAGCGCGCTGGGCCAGACCTACGATGCCCTGGAAGTGGTGGTGGTGGACGATGCTTCCACCGATCCGCGCGTGGGGGAAATCCTGGCGCGTTTCAGGGCCGACCCGCGCTTCCTGCTGCTGTCAAACGCGCAGAACATGGGCATTTCCCGCAGCCAGAACCGTGCGCTCAAGGTCTCCCGCGGGGAAATCATCGCTTTCCTCGACTGCGACGATTTTCTGGCGCCCGAGGCGGTGGAAACCTGCCTGCGCTACTGGAAGCCGGAAACGGTCTATTCCCATTCGGGGCGCATCAACATCGGCCCGGACGGGAAGGAAATCAACCGCATCTGTTTCCAGGACCTGCCGCGCCAGGACTATTTCGAAGAAAACCTGGAAGCCATGTACGCCACCCATTTCAAGATGGTCCGGCGCGACGTGTTCGCCCGGGTGGGTCTGTTCGATGCGCGTTTTGACACGGCGCAGGACTACGACCTGCTGATGCGCGCGGCCTTCCACCATCGCAGTTCCCAGTTTCGCTATGTGCCGCATTTCGTCTACACCCACCGCCTGCACGGCGGACAGGCCACGGAAACCGCCAACCAGCGCCAGGCACAGGCCGTGGACACCATCAAGCGGGAAGCGCGCCTGCGCCGGGACATCCGCGCCGGCCATTTCCACAAGCGCCTGTCCTTCATCATGCTGTCCTTCGGCAAGTACAACCAGACCCTGGAAGCCATCAAAAGCCTCAAGGCCACGGTGCGCGTGCCCCACGAAATCATCCTGCTGGACAACGGCTCGGACGCGGAAACCGTGGCGTTTCTCAAGGAACACGTGGAAGGGCAGTTTGCCGACCTCACGGTGCATTATGCCGACCACAACCTGGGCCCGGCCCAGGGGCGCCGGCAGGCGCTCTCGCTGGCACGCGGCGACTGGTTCGTGGTGTTCGACAACGACGAGCTGGCGGAGGAAGGCTGGCTGGAAGAGCTGCTGGTGCGCGCCTGCAGCGACCCCGCCATCGCGGCCGTCACGGCCAAGATCATTTTTCCCGACGGCGCCCTGCAATGCTGCGGCGGCTATGCCGAGCTGCTGGACGACGGGCTGGTGCACCTGGCCCTCTACAGCCGGGGGCAGAACTGCTACGACCTGGAAACGGCCGAGTTTCACGACTGCGACTGGTGCCCCATCGGCGCCACCCTGTTCACGGTCAACCCGGCGCCGTTCCTGCATGCGGGCTATCCCAACATTTTCGAGGACGCCGGCGTGTCGTTCGCCCTGCGCCATCAGGGCCACCGCCTGGTGAACAGCCCGGCCTCCTGGGTGTGGCATGAACACGTGGCCTACCAGAAGGAAGTCAAAATGGGGCCGCGCTACCTCAAGGAACGCTACGACCCGCGCCGCATGCTCACGAGCCTGGCGTCCTTCTACCGGGAAAACGGGCTCGTCATCCACGACGAATACGTCTGGCGCGAAAACCGCCTGTCGGAAATGGATCACGACGCGATCCGTGCCCTGCTGGAAAAAGTGGCCGCGGCCACCTACCCGCCGCCGGACGCAAATTGAACCGGGCGGGGCTATCCCCTAGAATGCACCCTTCTCATGAAGAAAATCGTCGTCAACCCCACGGAAGCCCTGCGCCAGCAACAATTGCTGCAGGGACTTGATCCGGCGCTCCTGAAACAGCTGGAAGCACTGGTGCGTTTCCAGTACTTTCCGCAGCGCCAGGTGGTGCTGCAGCAAGGGTCGCCCGCCGATTCGCTGCTGCTGGTGGTGTCCGGCAAGCTGCAGGTGATTTCCTTTTCCCAGGACGGGCGCGAAGTGGGCATCCATTTTCTTGACCCGGGTGATTTCTGGGGCGAAGTGGCGGTCATCGACGGCCAGCCTGTCACCTCCACGCTGGTTTCCCTGGGCGACACCGTGATCGGCTTTTTGCCCCGCGCCACCGCCAACGAACTCATGACGCGCCATCCGCTGGTGGCGGAACGCGTCATGAAGCGGCTGTGCCACACCATCCGCGAAGCCGCGCGCCTGCGCGCCGCCCTGAGCGCCGCGCGCGCCCATGCGCGCATTTTTTCCGTGCTCAACGACACCGTCACGTCCTTGCCCGGCGGTCAGGGTGCCGTCATCGAAAACCTGCCCACCCAGCAGGCGCTGGCCACCATGGCCAACGTCAGCCGCGAAAGCGTGTCGCGCGCGCTGCAAATCCTCATCAAGCAGGGCGTCGTGGAAAAAGACCACCGGCGCCTCATCGTGCTGCAGCCGCAGGTGCTGCAGCATCTGGCCAAAGGCGATGAAATCGCCACCGGAGCGCACTGAGTGAACATCGTTCTGAGCTGGGACACTTCCGTCACGTCGTCCTCCAACAAGGCCAACATCGAAGCGGCCGTCCAGCAGGCAGCCACGGAACTGGGCAATGCCATCACCAACAACATCACGGTGAACATCGCCGTGGGTTGGGGGGAAGACAGCGGCTACGCCGTCACGGGCAACACCTGGGGGCTGGGCGGTCCGACCACCACCACGCTTCCCTATTCCACCCTCACCAATGCCCTCAAGACGGCTGCGGCGGCCAGCGGCAATGCGTCCCTGACCGCCAACCTGCCCGCCACGGACCCCTTCGGAGCCACCTGGACGATCGGTTCGGCCGAAGCGCAGGCGCTGGGGCTGGGTAGCCTGTTTGCCAGTGCGTCCACCCCCAGTTCTCCCGACGGTTCGGTGGGCTTCAATGCTTCGGTCAACTGGGCCTACGGCACCTCCAACGGCATCGGCACCTCCCAAGGCGACCTGGTGGCGGTGGCGCTGCACGAACTGGCGCACGCCCTCGGACGCGTGGATTTTCCCAGCGGCGCCTATGACGCCCTGAACCTGTACACCTACGCGGCGCCCGGAAGGCTGCCGTCGCAAGCGACCACCGATTATTTTTCCGTGGACGGCGGCGCCACCAACCTCAACAATTTCGACACCGTTTCCGACTATGGCGACTGGGCCAGTTCCGTCACGGGCGACGCCTTCGGCTACGGTTCGCAGGGCACCCAGGGCAAGCTCACCTTCACCGACCTGCTGGTGATGGAGTCGCTGGGCTACACCCTGGCACCGGCCTACAACGTCACGGGCCCCGCATCCGCCAACCCCGGTTCCACCGTCACCTTCACGGTACAAACGGTGAATGTGCCCAACGGCACCAGCGTCAACTACACCATCAGCGGCCTGAGCGCCTCGGAGCTGAGCTCGGGCGCCCTGAGCGGCACCACCACCATCCAGAACGGCACCGGCACCATCACCCTGGGGCTGTCCTCCAGCATGCCGCTCAGCGCCACCACGTCGGCCACCGTGAGCGTGGCCAACGGGCAGGCCACGGACACCGTGGGCATCGGCGGCGCGGCCTTCTCGCCCGGGGCCATCACCGACGCCCAGATCCTGCCCAACACCACCGCGCAGGTGACGTCGCTTTCCTACCACTTTTCCGTGAACCAGCTGCCCGCCAACGGCACGGGGTATTCCTGGGTGTTCTCGTTTTTCGGATCGAAAACCGGAGACAGCGGCGCTTTCAGCATCGGCAGCAACGGCTACGGCAACCAGAGTGGAAGCCTGGGCAGCGAAGCGGATTTCACGGTGTGGAATGCGGCCAGCGGCACGCCAAACAGCAGCTCCAATGTCACCCTCAGCACCTACGGCGGCACCGATCCCAGCGTGACCGAAAGCCTGCCGTTCAACCTGACTGCCGGCACCGACTACACGGTGACCATCAACCAGGCCTCCAATCAGACGGGGGGCAGCACCCTCACCGCCACCCTGATGAACGACGCCACCAGCGCGTTCACCACCATTGGCACCATCACGGCCAACAGCACGGACAACCTGCTGTCCGGCTCGTACGTGGCGAGCACGGAAGTGAACGGTTCCGTGGCTTCCGCCACCGACGTGGCGCCCGTCCTGGCCACCTGGAGCAGCCTGGTGGCCGGCGGCGTGGCGGGCATGGACAACAGTTCCGCCCCCTACAACCACAGCACGCTCGCCACCGGCAACGGCGTGGACTACGCCACCATCCTCTCCCCCACCGGGTTTTCGGAATTCGCCGGCGGTTCCGGCAACAACACCCTCACGCTGGCCTCCGGCAGCAACACGGTGTGGCTGGGCAGCCAGGCCGACAACGTGCAGTGCGGCAGCAGCGGGCTCGACACCATCAACTGCGCGGCGCAAAACGAAACGGTCACCATGGGCGGCAGCGCGGCCACGGTGTCCGGCAGCACGGCCAGCACGCTCGTGGCGTTTTCCGGGCCCATGGCCAACTACAGCATTGCGTCGAACGCTTCCGGCTACACGGTCACGGACAACACCGGCACCAATGGCCTGGCCACGCTGCAAGACGTCAACTTCCTGCGCTTTTCCGACAAGACGGTGTACGTGGGTCCCGCCCTGACGGATGCCAGCGGCGCCCTGACCGGGTCGGCCAACGTGGACGCGCTCTACATTGCCGTGGACGGCACGGCGCCGGGGTATCTCAACAGCGCGCTCTACTCGGGCCTTTCGGCCAAGGCGCTGGCCACGCAATTGCTGGCCCAGGCCAACCTGACAGACAATGCCACCGCCCTCAAAACCGTGTTCGGCAACCTGGGCCTGTCCACCACCGGCGACAGCGGCCCTTCCACGGATGCCGCCAACAACCAGGCCGGCCTGTACAACGCCATGGTTTACCTGCTGCAGCACAGCGCGGCCATCCAGAATCACGGCGGACTGGGCTACGCCGTGGGCTGGCTGGGCGATGCGCTGGCTGTCATCAACACCGCCAAAAGTTCCTCCTACGCGGCCTACAGTGCGGCCGCCAGCAGCTTTGACACGCAAATCGCCAACGCCCATGCCTATTCCCTGCAGCTGACCAACAGCAGCCCGGAAAACATCGCCACGGTGTCGGTGGGCATGACGGGCGTGTTGACCCAGCCGCTCGACCAGGCCGCCTGACGTTGCCGCGCGCTTCGCTCCTTTTGCAGTACCTGTGGCCCTGGGGACGGCGCGGCCTGATCGCGCAGTTTGCCCAGCGCGACGTGTCGGCGCGCTACCGCGGTTCGGTGGGCGGGCTGGCCTGGGCTTTCGTCACGCCGCTCATCATGCTGGCGGTGTACACCTTCGTGTTCCAGAACGTGTTCCGTGCGCGCTGGCCCAATGGCGGCGGCGGTGAGCTGGATTTTGCGGTGCGCCTGTACGCCGGCCTGATCGTGTTCAACAGCGTGGCGGAATACCTGAACCGCGCGCCGCGCCTGGTGCTGGAACAGCCCAACCTGGTCAAGCGCGTGGTGTTTCCGCTGGAAATCCTGTCCTGGTCGGCTCTGGCTTCCGCCCTGTTCCACCTGGGCGTGGCGGCCATCGTGCTGGTGCTGGCGGCGGGGTGGCAAAGCGGCCTTTCCTTCACCTGGATCGCCCTGCCGCTGGTGTGGTGCGCCATGATTCCCTTCCTGCTGGGCATGGGCTGGTTTCTGGCGGCGCTGGGCGTGTACGTCAAGGACCTGGGGCAGGCGGTGGGCCTGGTGGTGGCTTTCCTGCAATTCCTGAGCCCGGTGTTCTATCCGGTGGAAGCGTTGCCGGAACGCTGGCGCCCGTTCCTCATGGCCAACCCCCTCACCTTCATCATCGAGCAGACGCGCGACGTGGCGCTCAACCACGCCTGGCCCCACTGGAGCGGTCTGTTGCTGTACGTGCTGCTGGGTACCCTTTTTGCCGCGCTGGGGGCGCTGTTTTTCCAGCGCGCCCGGCAGGGGTTTGCCGATGTCCTCTGAGCCCGTCATCCACGCCCGCGGCCTGGGCAAAAGCTACGGCCTGTTCGCGCATCCCGTGGGCCGCCTCAAGCAGGCCCTGCTGGGACGGGAGCTGGCGCCGGAACAGAAGTTCTGGGCCCTGCGCGACCTGGACTTGGACGTGCACGAAGGCGAAGTGCTGGGCATCGTGGGCCGCAACGGCGCGGGCAAATCCACCCTGCTGCAGCTCCTGAGCGGCATCCTGCGTCCCAGCGCCGGGCAACTGACGGTGGGCGGTCGCGTGTCGGCCCTGCTGGAACTGGGCTCGGGCTTCAACCCGGAATTCACCGGACGCGAAAACGTGTTCATGAACGCGGCCATCCTGGGCCTGTCGCGCGCGGAAACCGAAGCGCGCCTGGACGGCATCCTGGCTTTTGCCGACATCGGCCGCTTCATCGACCAGCCGGTCAAGACCTATTCCAGCGGCATGTTCGTGCGGCTTGCCTTTTCCATCGCCACCAGCATCGAACCGGACATCCTCATCATCGACGAAGCCCTGTCCGTGGGTGACGGCGCCTTTGCCCGCAAGTCCTTCGACCGCATCATGCAGCTGCGCGAAGCGGGCAAGACCGCGCTCATCTGTTCCCATTCGCTCTACCACATCGAAGCCCTGTGCGACCGCGTGCTGTGGCTCAACCAGGGCCGCCCGGAAAAGCTGGGCCGCCCCACGGACGTGCTGCCGGACTACGCGCTCTCCCTGGAAGGAGCGGTTGCCGCGGACGCCGCGGCGTCTGCGCCGCAGGCCGTGTCCGCAGTGGAAGGCGTGGCCCGCATCGTGCGCATCACCCTCAACGCGGAAGGGCGGGTGGGACGTTCCGTCACGCTGCAGTCGGGCGAAACCGACCTGGTGATCGAGGTGGAATTCGAATCGGATCCCGCCCTGCCGCCGCCCGGCGTGGGGCTGGGCATCGACACCCTGAGCGGCGTGGTGGTGGCCACCGCCAATTCCCTCAACGACGGCGTGGTGTTCGCGCGCGACGCGCGCGGACGCGGCACGGCGCGCATCACCTTTGCGCGGCTGCCCCTGCTGCGCGGCGACTACATCCTGTCCGTGTTCCTGGCGTGCGAACGCATGCTGCACATTTACGACCGCTCCATCAAGGCGCACCGCTTCAGCGTGGAACAATCCTGGCTGGAACCCGGCCTGGTGCGCTTGTCGCACCAGTGGGGCGGGCATGAAGGCTAGTCCGCCCGTGCCCCCGCGCTGGCAGGTGCGTGAAGCCCTGGCGGCCGACGAGCCGGCGCTGCTGGCCCTGTTCGCGCGCGCTTTCGGCAGCACCATGCCGCCCGCCCTGTGGCGCTGGAAATACGCCCGCCCCCAAAGCCGCGCCACCCTGGTGGAAAACGAGGCGGGCGTGGTGGCCTTTTACGGCGGCGTGGCGCGCCCCGTGCTGTTCATGGGGGCGCCGACTACCGCCGTGCAGATCGGCGACGTCATGGTGGACCCTGCCTGGCGCGGCGTGCTCACGCGCCAGGGCCCTTTTTACCGCGCCGCCACCGGCTTCATCGAGCGCTGGATGGGCGCGGAGCGGCGCTACGATTTCGCTTTTGGTTTTCCTTCCGACCGCGCCTGCCGCCTGGGCGTGGCGCTGCGCCTGTACGAAGCCATGGACCGCATCCAGGAAGTAGAATGGGCCACCGCAGCAGGAGAGGCGGCCGCAGCCCCGCGCGGACGCGCACTGGAAGCGCGCGATGCGCCGCTCGTGGACCGTTTGTGGCGGGCCATGGCGCGCGACCTGGGCGAGTGCGCCGTGGGTGTGCGCGACTGGGCCTACGTGCGCGAACGGTATGTGGAGCATCCGGTGTACCGCTACCCCACGCTCCTGGTGACGCGCCGTTTTCTGCCGCCCCTGGGGCTGGTGGTGCTGCGCGATCACGGCGAGCAGGGCGCAGAGTTGATGGACGTGGTGGGCCGCGTGGCCCATATGCCCGCCCTGGTGCAGGCGGCACGCCGGCTGGCGCGCCAGCTGGGGCGCCAGCGTCTGTTCGCCTGGGCCAGTCCCGCCGTGGTGCGCGTGCTGGCCGGAGCGCAGGCGCAGGTGCGCGACACGGAAGTGGTGGTGCCCACCATCGTTTGGCAGCAGCCCGAGCGCGTGCGTGAACTCAGGGACCGCTGGTGGCTGATGAGTGGCGATGTGGATTTTCGCTGATGTGGATTTTCACTCATGTGGATTTTTGCTGAGGGGGTGTCTTGAGCAAGGAGCTGGCTTTCGTCGCCTGCGTCAACGACCGCGAAACCCTGGGGCGCTGCCTGCTGGCATCGCCCTGCCTGGCGCCGGGGCAGCAGGTGCTGTCGCTGTTTGAAGGGGCCGCCAGCGCGGCCCAGGCCTTCAATGCGGCGCTCGCCTACGGCGACAGCGAATGGCTGGTGTACGTGCACCAGGACGTGTTTTTGCCAGAAGGGTGGGAACGTGAATTCCTGGCCGGGCTTGCCACGGCGCAGCAGCGCCTGCCGCGCCTGGCGGTGGCGGGCGTGTTCGGCGTCGGGCAGGGCCGCCTGCTGGGTCACGTGGTGGATCGCGGCCGGCTGCTGCGCGAAGGCGGCGAGCTGCCCGCAGCCGCAGAGACGCTGGACGAACTGTGCTTTGCCGTGCGCCGCGCCTGCGGCATCCGGCTCGACCCCGCCCTCGGTTTCGATTTTTACGCGGCCGACGCCGCCCTGCAGGCGCAGGAGCAGGGACTGCACGTGGCGGTGGTGGACGCCTGCTGCGAACACCGCTCCAGTCTCCCCCGCGCGGGCTTTGCGGAAGCGTTCGTGCAGCGCTTTGCGGCTTCGGCCACGGCCTTTCAGCACAAATGGCGCCACCGCCTGCCGGTGGTCACGCCCTGCATCACCCTCACCGCCGACAGCCCGGCCGAAGCGCAGGTGCGCGCGGCGGCCCTGCGCGCCGGATGAGGCGCGGTCCGTGAGCGCCCCCTGCTGGCACTGGGAGCGGGCGCTTGCCGAATGGGACTACCGCCTGTTCTATCCCCTCTGCGCGCGCCTGCCGTTTGCCGCAGGCGGGGCGCTGGCGGCCTGGAAAGGACGGCGCGACGAGCGCCATGACCGCGACTGGCGTTCCCTTTCCCTGCGCCGCCCTTACGTGAAAGCCGCCACCCGCGCTGCCCTGGCGGAACTCTGCCCGCAGGCCGGCCCCGAGGAACTGGAGCGCCTGGTCACGGAACGTTTCGTGGCGGCCGCCAGCGAAGAATGGCAGGCCCACCTCATCCT
The DNA here is from genome assembly GCA_021811005.1 of Pseudomonadota bacterium. GTDB lineage: Bacteria > Pseudomonadota > Gammaproteobacteria > Burkholderiales > Ferrovaceae > JAKBAT01. Next base: position 730 of record JAJZPY010000042.1, on the reverse strand, counting down.
GGCCGGGCGTGCGCCTGACGTCACCATGACCTGGGAAGGCATGACGCCGGAAGAGGTGAAGGCGGCCGGCCCGGTGCTGTGGATGACGGTGCATTACGACAGCTTCATGCTGGGCGTGGTGCATTTCGGGCTGGCGGGATTGCCCTTCAACCTGATGACTTCCACGGTGGTGGAAGACGAACGCATTCCGGCCTCCATCCGCCGCTATTACGCGCGCAAGTACGCGGCGGTGGGGCAGTACTTCAACGGCGGGCAGTCGCTGCAGGCGGAAACCCGCCTCAAGTCGCTGTATGCCGGCCCGCGTGCCGGCATGGCCACCGTGATGCTGGTGGATGCGCCGGCGCTGCAGAAGGAGGAGGGCGTGCTGCTGGAATTTCTGGGGCGGCGCCGCTACATGGCCCCGGGCGCAGTGCGCATGGCCGAATACGGCCAGCTGCCCATGGGCGCGTTCGTGTGTGTGCAGGAGGCGCCGGGACGCTACCGCCTGGTGGTGCATCCCCCCTTGCGCGTGGAACCTGCAGGTTTCAATTCCAACCTGTCTCTGGAACCTACAGGCTTCAACGAAATTTCGCAGACCCTCTACACCTTCCTCGGGGAGCAGATCCTCAAGCGTCCCGGGCGCTGGTGGGCGGCCGACCTGCTGCCCACCATGAAATGCGAGGGCGCCTGATGCCCGCCGTGTGCGCCATCCTGGTCAATTATTTTTCGGCGCCGCTGGTGGCGCGCGCCG
>JAJZPY010000041.1 GCA_021811005.1 Pseudomonadota bacterium | reverse complement strand
CGATCTCGGCAGAACTGGGGCTTCTGGCTTCGCTCGGCATCGGCGAAGTGCTGGTATACCGCCCCCTGCGCGTGGCCTATTTTTCCACCGGAGACGAACTGGTTTCCATTGGCCAGCCCCTGGGGCCCGGCCAAATCTACGACAGCAACCGCTACACGTTGTACGGCATGCTCACGGAACTGGGTTTTGACTGCCTGGACCTGGGGGTCGTGCGCGACCACCCGGTGGCGCTGGAAAACGCGTTTGAGGAAGCTTCCCGCATGGCGGACGTGGTCATCACCAGCGGCGGCGTGTCCGTGGGCGATGCGGATTTCATCAAGCCGTTGCTCGCCCGTCTGGGGGAAACCGTATTCTGGAAAATCGCCATGAAACCCGGGCGGCCCCTGGCATACGGCCACTTGGGCAACAGCCACTTTTTTGGCCTGCCCGGAAATCCGGTGGCGGTCATGGTCACGTTCTACACGTTTGTCCGCGATGCCCTGCTCGCCCTGTCCGGCGTCAGCCCGGTGGCGCAGCCCCCCCGCCTGCGGGTGCGGACCACCACGCCCCTTAAAAAAGCGCCCGGACGCACCGAATTCCAGCGCGGTGTGGTGAGCCTCGGCGCGGACGGCATCTGGTCTGTACGCAGCACGGGCAATCAGGGCTCGGGAATCCTGCGTTCCATGAGCGAAGCCAACTGCTTCATCGTCCTGCCCCTGGAATCCGGACCCGTTCAAGCCGGCGCCGAAGTCGAGGTCCAGCTGTTCGAGGGGATCCTTTAGCCCATGACCCGGCTTCACGACCTTCCCCTGCGCCAGCTGCAGTTTTATGCCACGGCACCTTATGCCTGCAGCTACCTGCCGGATCTCGAAGCCCGTTCGCAGGTGGTCACTCCCGGTTACCTGGTCGACCAGCATCTCTACAGCACCCTCGTGGATTCCGGATTCAGGCGCAGCGGCGTGTTCACCTACCGCCCCCATTGCAACAACTGTCGCGCTTGCGTTCCGGTGCGCGTGGATGTGGGCGCCTTCAAGGCAAGCCGTTCCCAGCGCCGTGCCTGGACGCGGCACGCCCATCTGGAGGCCCGCTGGCAGCCGCTGCGGTTCGACGACGAACATTACGAGCTCTACACCCGCTACCAGGTGGCCCGCCACCTGGAGCGCAGCACCGGCCTGGACAGCCAGGAACAGTACGTCCACTTCCTGCTGCAATCCACGGTGCCCAGCCAACTGGTGGAATTCCGCGAAAACGGCGTCCTGCGCATGATCAGCATCATCGACGAGCTGGAACAGGGGCTCTCTTCCGTTTACACCTTCTACGACCCGGACATGCCCCAGGCCAGCCTGGGAACCTACAACATTCTCTGGCAGATCGAGGAATGCCGGCGCCGCAACCTGCCCTGGCTGTATCTGGGGTACTGGATCGCCCGCAGCGCAAAAATGGCCTACAAGATCCGGTTCCAGCCGCTGCAAGGGCTGATTGACCAGCGCTGGACTCCTCTCAGCCCCACTTCGGAGCCTCTTTAATGCTGTATTCACTGGCGCGCAACCTGTTGTTCCAGGTGGATCCCGAGCGCGCGCACGCCCTGTCCCTCCAGGCCCTCACGCAGGCTGCCCGCTGCGGCCTGGTCCAGCCGGGCTCGGCACGAACGGTGCAGCCCCGGACCCTCATGGGCCTGCAGTTTCCCAATCCCCTGGGCATCGCGGCCGGACTGGACAAGAATGCTGAATACCTGGATGGCCTGGGCGCCCTGGGTGTCGGTTTCGTGGAGGTGGGGACGGTCACGCCGCGCCCGCAGCCCGGCAATCCCAAACCCCGCGTGTTCCGGCTGCCCGAAGTGGAAGGGCTCATCAACCGGCTGGGGTTCAACAACAACGGGGTCGATTACCTGCTCCAGCAGGTGGCACGCACCCGTTACCACGGCATCCTGGGCATCAACATCGGCAAGAACTTCGACACGCCGATGGAAAAGGCCGTGGAAGATTATGTTTTTGCGTTGCGCCGCGTGGCTCCCCATGCCCACTACGTCACGGTCAACATCTCTTCGCCCAATACGGCCAACCTGAGACAACTGCAGGGCAATGAAGAACTGGACCGCCTGCTGGGCGCGTTGAAATCCACGCAGCAGTCGCTGGCCGACGACAACGGACGCTACGTGCCGATCGCCCTCAAGATCGCCCCCGACCTGATGCCGGAACAGGTGGACGCGATCGCGCGGCTGCTGGTCGCCCACCGCATGGACGCCGTGATCGCAACCAACACCACCGTGGCCCGCCAGTCCATCGCCAGCCATCCCCTTTCCAGGGAGACGGGCGGCCTGAGCGGCGCTCCGCTGCACGAAGCCTCGCTCCACGTGGTGCGCCAGCTGGCAAAGGCGCTCGACGGGGCGTTGCCCATCATCGGTGTCGGCGGCATCACCAGCGGCGCGCGCGCCAAAGCCATGCTGGATGCCGGCGCAAGCCTGATCCAGGTCTATACCGGCTTGATTTACCGCGGCCCCGGCCTGATCGATGAAATTCTCGAGGCCATTGCATGACGGCGGATCAGCCGCTGCCGACGCTGGCCACCCGCACCCAGGTGGCCTGGATTCGCGAAGCGGACTGCATCGGCTGTTTCCGATGCGTCAAAGCCTGTCCGGAAGGGGCCATTCTCGGCGCTTCCCGCTACACCCACACGGTGCTGCGGGATCTGTGCACCGGCTGTGAAAGCTGCCTTCCCCCTTGCCCCACCGATTGCATCGAACTCGTGCCCGCCCAGGCGCTGGCCCTGGCATGAAACCCGCTGATCGCGTCGAACTGTTCCGCCGGCTGCAGGCGGCCAATCCCCACCCCACAACGGAACTGCACTATGGAAACCCTTTCCAGCTGCTGGTGGCCGTCATCCTGTCCGCCCAGGCCACGGACAAAAGCGTCAACCTGGCCACCGCCCCGCTTTTCAAATCCATCATAACCCCGGCCGATTTGCTGGCTTTCGGACTGGAACGCTTTGAAGAGGCCATCCGCACCATCGGCCTGTACCGGACCAAGGCGCGCAATGTCCTGGCCACGGCCCGCATCCTGCAAGAACAGCACGGCGGGCGCGTGCCCGACCAGCGCGAGGCCCTGGAAGCCCTGCCGGGCGTGGGCCGAAAAACCGCCAACGTGGTGCTCAATACCGCCTTCGGACAACCGACCATTGCCGTGGACACGCATATTTTCAGGGTCTCCAACCGCACCGGACTGGCGCCCGGAAAAACCCCGCTGGCGGTGGAAACGAAACTGCTCAAGGTGGTGCCGCCCGAGTTCCGCCAGGATGCCCACCACTGGCTGATCCTTCATGGCCGTTACGTGTGCCGCGCGCGCCAGCCGGACTGCGGCCGATGCGTCCTGCTGGACCTGTGCGAATACGGGGCCAAGCATGTTTAGCCCGTCGCGCGAAGACGCACGCCGCTTTTTTTTCGATGTCTGGCGCAAGGAGCAGGAAAAGACGCTCATGACGCCGCTGGAAAGCGTGGCCTGGCAGATCATCAGCCATCATCCGGAATATCACAGCCTGCTGGCTCAGCCGGAACGTTTCCTGGAACGCGAATGGTTTCCGGAACAGGGCGAAACCAACCCGTTCTTGCACCTGGGCCTGCACCTGGCGGTGGAAGAACAGCTCTCCATCGACCAGCCGCCCGGCATCCGCGCGGCCTACGACCGCCTCTGCCTGGAACTCAAGGATGAACACGCCGCGCGCCACCGCCTGCTGGAAGCCCTGGCGGAAGTGGTGTGGGAATCACAACGTCATGCAACGCCGCTGGACGGAAAACGTTACCTGCAGCTGATTGGCGCTGATCCGGCGCCCTAGGAAACGGAGCGTTTCCACAGGCACCGCCCTTTGCTGGCCTGATCGATCTTTTCCAGCAGCGCAAGGTGGCTGTCGAGCTCCTCCAGGGTGGCGTAGCGCACCACCAGCGGTTTGCTGGATCGGTGCATCGTCTGGCGCGATTCCGCTGCCGTCGCGGATGCGGTTTCCACCAGCAGGGTTTCCTGCCCGCGGGTCATGGCGAGATAAACATCGCCCAGCAGCTCCGCATCCAGCAAGGCCCCGTGAAACGTCCGGCGCGAGTTGTCGACGCCATAGCGTTCGCACAAGGCATCAAGGGTGTTGCGTTTGCCCGGATGAAGTTCGCGCGCCATGGTCAGGGTATCGGTGACCTGCGGGCAAAGGCCGCTGAGCGGTTCGCGGCCGAGCTGGCGCAATTCATGGTCGAGAAACCCGAGGTCGAACGCGGCGTTGTGAATGACCAGTTCGGCCCCCTGCACGAACTCGAGAAACTGATCCACCACCTCCGCAAAGCGGGGCTTGTCGGACAGAAACTCGGTGGTCAGGCCGTGCTTTTGCAAGGCACCGGGATCGCTGTCGCGGTCGGGATTGAGGTATTGGTGGAAATGGGCCCCCGTGCGTCGCCGGTGCACGATTTCCACCAGGCCGATTTCGATGACGCGGTGCCCTTTGGTGGGTTCAAGCCCCGTGGTTTCCGTATCCAGCACCACGTACCTCATGACCGCAGTCCTTCAATGCCCCGGTTGGCCAGGCCGTCGGCGCGTTCGTTGCCCGGGTGGCCGGCATGGCCCTTGACCCAGTGCCATTGAACCTGATGGCGCGCCACTTCCTGACTGAGCTGCCGCCACAGGTCGGCATTCTTCACCGGCTGTCGGGATGCGGTTTTCCAGCCATTGCGCTCCCAGCCCTTGATCCACTCCATGATGCCTTTCTGCACATACTGGGAATCGGTGTAGAGCGCGATGTGACAGGAACGGTTGAGCGCCTTCAAGGCTTCGATGACCGCCGTCAGTTCCATGCGATTGTTGGTGGTGTGCGGCTCGCCCCCGAACAATTCGCGCTCGGTGCCCTGATAAGCCAGCAGCGCGCCCCAGCCGCCGGGTCCGGGGTTTCCCTTGCAAGCCCCGTCCGTGTAAATTTCTACAGTATCACTTGATGTTTTATTCACAACGTTATGTTTTTATTAATAATTAATATTATAACCTACCGGGACAGGCGCGTTCACACGGAATTAAAAGCTGCTTCAGGAGGCTGGTTCTTCGGGTGGCCTGGGACCGCGCATCAGTGGTATCACCTTTTGCCCGGAATAGCCCGAACGGCGAACGGCCGTGCGTACGGCCGACGCCAAGGCCTTGTCGGCATGAGCCCGGTTCCAGCACGGCGTAATCAGGCGTGCGCCCTGGACCCGTTTGATGGCCTGCAACATGTAAACCCCGCCCCCCACACCCCACCAGCGATCGCCTGCCGGTTCCATGAAGCGGAAACGGTGCAACCAGCGTTCCGTGGTGAAGGGCGGCGCATAGGCCCAGAATCGGCCGGCATTCACTTCAAAACCCAGCAACGCCAACCAGTCCTTGAGTCGGGACAGCGCGATGAACTGGCCGCTCCAGGGGTAGCTCCCGTGACCGTGGGACAAGACCCGGCGCAGTCCCAACAGGCTGCGCGGATTGAAGCCCGTGATCACGAGACGGCCTTCAGGCATCATCACCCGATCCATTTCACGCAAAATGGCATGGGGGTTTGGTGAAAATTCGAGCGCATGGGGCAGCACGGCCAGATCGATGCTTTGGGTGGCGATCGGCAATGCAGCAGGATCCGCCTGCAGACGGCTGACTCCGTTGGGGCTCACCGTGATCTTGTTGGGAATGCGGTTGGCCCGCAAGGCATCCAGCTCGGGCAAAAACACCTGCAATGCGTTGAAACCGAAAATATTGGAGACCGCCTCGTCAAGCACAAGCTGTTCCCGCCCCAGCACATAAGACCCCAGGGGCGTTTCCAGCCAGTCGTGCAAGGTTGCGTTAGCCATGCCAGAATTGTAGACCAATCCAGTCCGGTCAGAGCAAACATGTCACCTCGCTATCAGGTCAGCGGCGTCCCCGCTTTCAACGACAATTACATTTGGGTACTGCACGACAACCACCATGCCGTCGTGGTGGACCCCGGCGAGGGTTTCCCCGTCATTCGCTTCCTGAAGGAACACGGGCTTGCCCTGGCCGCCATTCTCATCACGCACCACCATGGCGATCATGTGGGCGGCATCGAAGAACTCCTGGAGACGCACCCCGGCCCGGTGCCGGTGTATGGACCCCGGCGCGAAACCATCGGAGGCATCACCCGCCCCGTGGGAGAACCGGATACCGTTTCCATACCGGAACTGGACGCCGCGTTCCACGTGCTGGACATTCCCGGGCATACGGCCGGGCACATTGCCTATTGGGACGGCACCCGGCTTTTCTGCGGCGACACCCTGTTTGCCTGCGGATGCGGCCGCCTCTTTGAAGGCACGCCGGACCAAATGGCGACTTCATTGGACAAGTTGGCCGCGCTCCCTGAGAATACGGAAGTTTATTGTGCCCATGAGTACACCTTGTCCAATATTGCGTTCGCCCGGGCCGTCGAGCCTGACAATGCCGCGCTCCAGCAGCGCGCCGTGGAAGCCGCCGATACCCGTCGTCGCGGCCTGCCCACCGTGCCCAGCACGATCGGCCTTGAGCTCAGGACCAACCCTTTTCTGCGTTGTCACGAACCGGCGGTAATCCAGACCGTGCTGTCCCAAACCGGAGCCCAACCCACCGACAGCGTCGCCGTGTTCGCCGCCCTGAGGCAATGGAAAAACACGTTCTGAAGCATTGCGTGAATTCGGGGCGCCTCTGGCTTGCCTGTGCATGGGCCGCACTGTCTCTTGCGGCCATGGCCGACCCCGAACCTCCGTCATCGCTGGGTGCCGACCCGCCCCCTGCTGCGACCACCCAACAAGTGCAGGCGGCGTTTGCCCAGCCGGAATCCTCGTCCGGGCCGCCTGCTGCACCCGCCCTGCCCCCTCAGCTGGCGACGCCGCTGCCCGGCGCCAGCACGGCCCAGCACATACCCGAAGAAAGCGTGCAGGATGCCGAACCGGTCGAACCGTTCGACCTGTGGGACCGCATCAGGGATGGTTTCGCGCTAGAACCCCTGCCGGACGACCGCCTCGTCAACCGCCACATCGCCTGGTTCTCCGCCCGCCCGGACTATGTTGAGCGGACGGTGGAGCGCAGCCGCCTGTATCTCTACTACATCGTCGAGGAAGTGCAGCGGCGCGGCATGCCCATGGAAATCGCGCTGCTGCCCATCGTGGAAAGCGCGTTCAATCCCCATGCCCTGTCCCGCAGCCAGGCTTCGGGCATGTGGCAGTTCATCCCTTCCACGGGCCGCGTGTTCGGACTTCAGCAGAACTGGTGGTACGACGGGCGCAAGGATGTCCTCGCCGCCACCAACAGCGCGCTCGATTACCTGCAAAAGCTCTATGACGAATTCGGTTCCTGGGAACTGGCCCTGGCGGGGTACAACTGCGGCGAAGGGAAAATCCGGCGGGAAATCGCCTATAACCAGGCCCGCGGCCTGCCCACCGATTACCAGAGCCTGCGGCTTCCCGACGAGACCCGGAATTACGTGCCCAAGCTGCTGGCAGCCAAAGCCATTGTGCTCAACCCGGAACACTACGGGCTGAAGCTCGCCTCCATTCCGGACGAACCTTACTTCGCCGCCGTGACCACGCGCAAACGCCTGGACACCAAACTGGCCGCCAAATTTGCCGAAATGAGCGTGGACGATTTCCTGATGCTGAACCCGGCTTTCAACAGGCCGGTCATCAGCCTGGATTTCAACAAGGAAAAAACCATCCTCGTTCCGACCGGCGTTGCCAACCGTTTCGTGGCCCGTCTGGAAGACCCCAACGTCAAGCTGGTTTCCTGGAAGACGCACCATCTGCGGCGCGGGGAAGCCCTGGAAAAGGTCGCTAACCAGTTCGGGCTTTCCAGCGAAGAACTCAAGCGCGTCAACGGCATTGCCAGCAACAAGAAAATTGCCGGCGGCGGGGTCATCCTGGTGCCGGACAAGCCCGGCACGCCGAAAACATCGCTGGAACTCAACGGCAAGCCGGAATCGGAAATTCCTTCACCGGGTGCGCCGTCACGTGCAAAACACGGCTCGAAATCAGGCCACAAGTCAAAATCGGGGAAAACCCCAGCCCATAAAAGCAGCACAAATCATTCAAAAAGCACATCCCATCACGCCACCAAAAAAACCAAGGCGCACAAGCCCGATTGAATAGGCAGGCTCAGCGGTTCCAGGCCTTGGGAACCGCTGACAGCAATTCCTGCGTGTACGGCTGCCGTGGCCGGGCAAACAGCGCATCGGCATCTCCCGATTCCACCACGGCGCCCTCGTGCATGACCAGGACCTGATCGGACATGTAGCGCACCACGGAAAGGTCGTGGGAAATGAAGACATAGCTCATGCGGTATTCGTCCTGCAGATCCTGCAGCAGGTTGAGCACCTGTGCCTGCACGGAGACATCCAATGCGGAAACCGATTCGTCGCAAATCAGCACGTCGGGCTTGACCGTCAGACAGCGGGCGATGGCGATGCGCTGGCGCTGCCCGCCGGAAAACTCGTGCGGGTATCGCATGAAGGCATCGCGCGGCAGCCCCACCCGGGCAAGCAGCTCCAGGGCAATCTTTTCCCGTGCCGCCGCCGTCCCGCCAATGCCGTTGAGCAGCAGCGGTTCGGTGAGGATGTGACCCACCGTAAAGCGGGGATTAAGCGAGGCATAGGGATTCTGGAAAACGATCTGGATGCGCCGCCGGAATCCCGCGGGATCGCGGCCCCGGGTTTTCTGAAGACTTTCCCCTTCGAACAGGATTTCTCCGCCGTCGGCCTTAAGAAGGCCGGCCACGGTCAGCCCCAGCGTGGTCTTTCCTGACCCGGACTCTCCCACGATGCCGACCGTCCTGCCCCGGGAAACCTGGAAGGACACCCCGCGCACGGCGCGGAACAGGCGATGCCGCCAAAGCCCTTCGCGCACGGGAAAGTTCTTTTCGAGATTTTTCACCTCCAGGATGATTTCACCGGAAAGATCGCCCCCCCGCTGGCGCAAGGGAATTTCGGGCAAGGGCCGGCCGCTCATGAAATCCTCGATCACGCGCAGGCGCATCGGGCGCTCCCCCAGTGGCGGACGGCAAGCCAGCAGGGCTTTGGTATAGGCATCCTTCGGATCGGAAAAAACAGGTTCGCAAGGCCCCGCTTCGCGCACCTGTCCGTCTTTCATCACCACCACATCCGACGCGATTTCGTTGACCAGCGCGAGATCGTGCGTGATGAACAGCACGGACATGTGCAACCGTTGCTGGAGCGTCCGGATCAGGTCCAGAATCTGGCGCTGAACCGTCACATCCAGGGCCGTGGTGGGTTCGTCTGCAATCAGCAACTGCGGCTGGCAGCTGATGGCCATGGCAATCATGACCCGCTGTTGCTGCCCGCCGGAAAGCTGATGGGGATAGGCGTCCAGGCGCCGCCGCGGCTCGGGAATTCCCACTTCAGACAGCAGTTCCAGCGCCCGGGTCCTGGCCTGCGGACGCGACATTCCCAGACGCAGGCGCAAGCCTTCCATCAGCTGTTCGCCCACCGTGAACACCGGATTGAGCGAACTCATGGGCTCCTGAAAAATCATGGCGATTTCCTTGCCGCGAACCGCCCGCAAGGCGGCCTCGCCATAGCCCAGAAGATTTTCGCCATGCCACAGGATCCGGCTGTCGTCGCCCAGGCGCGTGATGCGACCGGGCAACAGGCCCAGGATCGAAAGGGCCGTCACCGACTTTCCGCTCCCCGATTCCCCCACCAGCGCCAATGTGGCACGCTCCGGCACATCGAAGCTCACGTTCCGGACCGCCGCGAAGGGGGCTTCCTTGCCGGACTGGAAAGTGACTTGAAGATTGCGCACGCTCAGCAACATGGCGGCCTCAATATTTCAGCTTGGGGTCAAGCGCATCGCGCAGGGCATCGGTGAGCAGGCTGAATGCGGTCACCAGAATGGCCATGGCCGTTCCCGCGGCAGCCAGCTGCCACCATTTCCCCAGGATCAGCTCATTCTGGGCTTCATTGAGCATGCTGCCCCAGGACACCACGTCCACCGGCACGCCAAAACCCAGAAAACTCAGGATCACTTCGGATTTGATGAAGCCCACCACGTTCTGGGACAACTGCACCAGAATGACATGGCTGGTGTTGGGCAGGATGTGGATGAACATGCGCCGGGCATGGGAGGCCCCCATGGCACCCGCTGCCAGCACGTATTCGCGCGACTTGTGCTTCAGGTATTCCGCGCGCACCAGGCGGAAGACTCCGGTCCAGCCGGTCAGCCCCAGAATGAGGATGATGGTGGACACGCCTTTCTGCTGCAGCACGGCCGCAATGGCAAAAATCAGCAGCAGGTAGGGAATGGAAGTGAACACCCCATAGAGCCAGTTGAAGGAATCGTCCACCCAGCGCCCGAAGTAGCCTGAAACCGCGCCCATCACCGTGCCCAGCACCGTGGCGAGAAGGGCCGCGACGAGCCCCACCAGGATCGAGGTTTCGCTGCCCTTGATGACTTTCGTGAGCACGTCATGGCCCCATTTGTCGCCGCCCAGCGGCAACGTCAGCTGCCGTCGTTCGGGGATGCTGCGGGCCTCGTCGGGATGGCGTGCCCGGATGGCCTCCAGCTGGGGGGCCAGCGGATCCTGCAAGCCATACAGGTCAACCTGGTCTGGCAAGGCGATCGACTTGCCCAGCGGGATGGCCGTTTCGTCCTGGTCGGCGGGAAAAAACACGGGGGGCGCGTAATTGACGCCCACTTCACGGGTCCAGTCCCTGGCGATCCATCCTCCCAGCGCCAGGAACACCACGCAAAGATAGGCCACAACCACCGCCAGCGAAACCATGCCAACCCGGTCGCGCTGCAGGCGCCGCCAGGCCAGGGTCCACAAACCGGGGGAGGCATTGGGTTGCGCCATGTTCATTCCAGATGCACGCGGGGATCCAGCCAGTGATAGAGCAGATCGCCCAGCAAATTGGCCAGCATGGTGGCCATGGCCACGTAAACCGTCGCCGCCTTGATGATGGGGAAGTCACTGCGCTCCACGGCCAGGATGATTTCGCGCCCGATGCCAGGAATCGCAAAAAAGCGCTCGAGCAGGAAGGCCCCCGTCAAAAGCGCCGGCAGCCCCATGAGCACGTTGGTCACGATGGGAATGGCCGCATTGCGCAGCACGTGCACCAGCAGCACCCGGGTTTCCGAAAGGCCTTTGGCCCGTGCCGTGCGCACATAATCCTGCCCGATCTCGTCCAGCACAAAAGTGCGATAGAGCCGCACCGAAGGCGCGATGCTCACCATCAGTCCCAGCAATACCGGCAACACGGCATAGGTGGTCAAATTGCGCCAGAACTCATCGCTCCAGCCCTTGACCGGAAACCAGCCCAGCAGGTAGGCAAAGACATATTGTCCGACAATGATGTAAACCAGCAGGCTGATGGACATCATGACCGTGCTCACCGCCATCAGGGAACGGTCCAGGGTCGATCCCCGCCAGGCCGACACGGCCAGCGCCACCGCCACGGCAACTGCCGTTTCCAGCAGCATCATGGGAATGAGCAGGATCAGCGAAGGGCCGAGCCGGGTGCGGAAAATGGCGCTCACCGGTTCCTGCGTGGCCCAGCTGTTGCCAAAGTCCCCAGTCACGATCTGCTGCACAAAAATGAGCAGCTGCTCCCACAGGGGGCGGTCAATGCCCAGCTGGTGGCGAATGTTGGCGATGTCGTCGGGATTTGCCATCTTGCCGGCCAGAATGTAGGCCGGATCGCCGCCGACCCAGTTGAACAGAAAGAACACCAGCAGCACCACGCCCAGCAACGTGGGGATCATCTGCCAGAGACGGCGAACCAAAAATGCGCCCAGATTCATTCTCGCGGAGCCCGTGCCGTGTCGATGTCGAGATAGGCCCAGACCGAAGGCAGGATAGGATGGGGCTTGAAGCCCAGCACCCAGGGCTGGGACAGCACGTTGCGAATGTGCGTGGTGCTGACCTTGGTCACGCCCTTGAGCTCCAGCAGGCGCGCCAATTGATGATAGAGGACATTGCGTTCGGGAGAATCCGGCAAGGTGAGCGTCTGTTCGTACAGCCGGTCCCATTGCGGATCCTGGTAGCAGGATGCATTGTTCTCATGGATATGGGGGCCGTACCAGAGCTGCATGAAGTTGTCTCCGTCCGGATAGTCCGCAATCCAGGCCGAAAGCCGGATCTGAACGTGGCATTGGCGCTCGGTCTTGAGAATTTCGGGAAACTTGAGCTTTTCGCTTTCAAACCGGATCGACAGGCGATCAAGGGCTTTTTTCATCATCTCGTCGAGCTCCCGGTCCTGGGACGAGAGGCTCGAAGTATAGCGCACGGCCAGCGGGCTTCCGTCCGGCATGCGGCGGTAGCCATCCGGGCCGCGCGCATAGCCCGTCTGGTCGAGCAGGCGGTTGGCCAGTTCGGGATTGTAGTCGAGCACGCTGCGGTAGCCGGGATCGGCCCCGGCCACGCCGGCCGGAATGGGGTAGGCATTGCGGATCGCCTGCCCCTTGTCGATCACCCGGATCATTTCCTCGTCGTTCTGCGCCATGAAAATGGCGCGGCGCAGGGCAATTTTTTCAGGGCTCATGCCGCCCAGCACCGGGTCCTGCTGGTTGATGAAGTAATAGGCGATCGAAGGATCGCTGATGCGGTCCAGGCGAATGCCGCGCGCCGCATATTTCGGCTGGAGATGGTCGCCTTGCAGGGCAAGCGGCGCAAATTGCCCGGCCAGCCCCACCATGTCGAGTTCCCCTTTGCCAAAACTGAGCCAGACCGATTGCGGCTCCTCGATCACCTGAATGTCGATGCGGTCGATCTGGGGAATGGTTTTGCCGCGCATGAGGGCTGCGATGCGGCGGTTGTCGGGGTCGTCTCCCGCTTCGAAATTCCAGGTCTCATGCCTGAAATACGGGTTGCGCTCCAGCACCATGCGCGCGGACCGAACCCAGCGCACCAGATGGTAAGGCCCGGTTCCCACAGGGTGCGAGGCCGTGTCCCCGGCATAGGCTTCGATCACTTCGCGGGCCACGATGCCGTACATGGGCTGGGCCATTGCATGGGCGAAGTTGTAGTCGGTGGTTTTGAGCCGGACCCTGAGCGTGTAGCGGTCCAGGGCTTCCAGGCCCGGGATTTTTGCGTCGTAATCGAAATGCCCGCTGCGACGCGCGGCTTCGGCCAATTCGTCGAGCCCGATGATTTTTCCTTCCACCAGAAACTTGTAGGGGGAACGGTTTTTGGGGTCCATGAAGCGCATCAGGGTGTAAATCACATCCTGTGCCACGGCTTCGCGCCGGGCGCCCTTGAAAACGGGATCCGGAGCAAAGTAGACCCCGTGCTTCAGGCGGAACACCCACGTGCGCCCCTGGTCCGTCACCGTAGGCATGTCGGCTGCCAGTCGCGGCACCAGCCGGGCGGGACGCGCCAGATAGTCGTAGGTCAGCAGCGATTCAAACAGCTGCTGTTCGATGGATGCGGTATTGAGGTCCGACGTCATGACCGGATCGAATCCGGTTTCCGCCGCTGACAGGGCCAGATGGAGCACTTTTTCGGGAGCCGCGGCAAAACCCGCCAGCGGCATGGCCAGCACGAGAATGAAGAGGAGTCGTCCCATATGGTTTATCATACCGGGCAATTATAAGGAGGCCTCATGGGATTTCTTGCCGATAAGCAAATTTTGATCACCGGCTTGCTGAGCAACCGCTCCATCGCCTGGGGCATTGCCAAGGCCATGCAGCGCGAAGGCGCCCAGATCGCCCTCACCTACCAGGGCGAGGCCGTTCGCGCACGCGTGGAAAAACTGGCTGAAGAACTGGGGGTTTCCCTGGTGCTGTCGTGCGACGTGTCGAGCGATACCGACATCGAGACGATGTTTGCCCAATTGGGGCGCTCCTGGAACGGGCTGGACGGCATCGTCCATTCCATCGCCTTTGCCCCGCGTGAAGCCCTGTCCGGCAGCTATCTCGATGCGGTCACCCGGGAAAGCTTCCGGATTGCCCACGACATCAGCTCCTACAGCTTTGCCGCGCTCGCCAAGGCCGGCTACCCCATGATGGAAGGCCGCAACGGCGCACTCGTGACCCTGTCCTATCTCGGCGCGGAAAAATCAGTCACCAATTACAACGTGATGGGGCTTGCCAAGGCCAGCCTCGAAGCCAACGTGCGCTACATGGCCCACAGCCTGGGCCCGCGAGGCATCCGCGTCAACGGCATTTCTGCCGGCCCCATCAAGACGCTGGCGGCCGCCGGCATCGGCGATTTCGGCAAGATTCTGAATTACGTGGAAGCGACCTCGCCCCTGCGGCGCAACGTCACCATTGAAGAAGTCGGGAATGTGGCGGCTTTCCTGTGCAGCAACCTCTCGTCCGGCATCACGGGAGAAATCGTCCACGTGGACTCGGGCTTCTCCTCAACCATTCCCGGCATGGCGGAATGACTGATCCGCAGCCAGGGCCGCGTCAGCGGTCCCGGCGCGGCTCCAGAACGCTCTTGTTGATCAGCCGCACCGTGCTGTCCTGGCGCAGGGTGGCGAGAAATCCGGTCAGCACGGCATCGCCATAGGCGCGGGTCAGACCGACTTCCGCCTGCTTGCGCTTGGCCGCATCGGCCGCATTGCCTTCCGTCACCTGTGAAATCCGCAGCAGCGCGTAGGTGCCCGTGGGCAGCAGGGCACCGGCATAAGCGGGCAGATGGCTGGTGTTGGCCTCAAAAGCCGCCGTCACCACCCCCTGCGGCAATCCTTCGCTCAGCGCCTGCTGGCGCGTGAACTGGCGCACCTTGGACCAGGGCAGCGTCTCGGCCTTGCCGGACTGCAGCGCCGCCAACTGCTTCTCGCCGTCCGCCTTGGCCAGCTTGGCCGCCTCATCCCGCTGCAACGTCTGGAGAATGGCCGCGCGCACGTCCGCCAGAGGGCGGACCACGGAAGGCTCGTGGGACACCACGTGGGCCGAGACCAGGGTGTTGGGAGCCACTTCGATGGCCGGGGTATTGCGCCCGTCCTTGACGGATTCCTGGGCAAACAGGGCGTTCTGCAGCTTGGCATTGCCCAGAACGGGATCCTGCAAAGGCGCCCCGCGCACGATCCAGTCCGATGTCCGGACGGCCAGCTTGAGTTTTTCCGCGGCGGCCTTGAGGTCGCCGGACTGTTCATAGACCAGGTTGCTGAACGTTTCAGCCGCATCGGAGAACTGTTTGGCGGCCCGCTGCCGGCGCAGCTCTTCGGCAATTTGCGGGGTCGCTTCCGCGAGGGTTTTCCCTTTGCCCGCCTTGATGTCGGTCAGCTCGATGATGTGGTAGCCGAATTCCGTTTCGACCGGTCCCCGGATCTCGCCGGTTTTCATGGAAAACGCGGCGTTTTCGAACGGCTGGGTCATCATGCCCCGTCCAAAATACCCCAGATCACCGCCCTGGGCCGCTGAGCCCGGATCCTGCGAATACTGCTTGGCCAGTGCGGCGAAGCGGTCCGGGTGCGCCTGCGCTTCCGCCAGTATTTTTTCCGCCTGGGCCTTGGCTGCTGCGCGTTTGGCTTCACCTGCCGCAGCCGGTGCCGCAATCAGGATATGGCGAACCCGCCGGGTTTCAGTCCCTTTCCAGCGGGCCTGATTGGAGGGATCCTCATACACTTTGGCGATGTCGGCGGGGGATACGGTCTCCCCCTGGGCCAGCTGGTCCGCCGAAAGCACCAGGTATTGAACCTTGATGCGCTCCGGCACCCTGAACTGGTCCTGGTGGGCATCGTAGTACTGCTTGATCTGGGCATCGTCCACATGCACCTGGGCCAGGTAACGCTCCACCGGAATTTCCACCAGCGCGAGCTCCCTGGACTGGTCGTTGAGCTTGAGGAACGCATCGATGGTCACGCCGGGCACCCACTGGCTGCCGGTCAACGCATCCTGTTCGAGCTGGATCTTGAGGTCATCGCGCACACGGCTTTCAAACACGGCCGGAGTGAGGCCGCGTTCGCGCAGAAGCGCTTCATAGCGTGCCTGGGAGAACTTGCCGTTCTCCTGGAATGCGTCGAACTGGGCGATCTCATGGGCCAGGAACGCGTCTGACACGCTCAGGTGCTGCTTGTCGGCATACCCCGCCAGCAAATGGCGATTGATCAGCCCCTGCAGGGTTTCATAGCGCAACTGCGGCGTGTCCAGCAGTGAAGGTTCCACCCGTGTTCCCAGCCCTTCCCTCATGCGCTCCAGCTGGTCGCGCAGATTGTCGTTGAACTCCGACTGGGTGATGGAAACCCCATCCACTTTAGCCACGGTATCGGCGCCACCGCCGGCCTGGCGGAAATAGTACTCGACGCCAAAAAGGGCAAAAGGAATGGTGATGAGGGCCAGCAGGACCTTGGCGACCCAAGTCTGGGAAAGCAGTCGGAATTTATCTAGCATGTGGGAATACCGTCAGAAAACGTCGTGCAGTCTAACACGGGGCGTGTTTTAACACGAAAAGCAGGCAATAAAAAAGCCGTTGATCGCTCAACGGCTTTTTGTTTGGCGGAGTGGACGGGACTCGAACCCGCGACCCCCGGCGTGACAGGCCGGTATTCTAACCAACTGAACTACCACTCCAAAACTTCCAACTGCACGAATACCTGACCCGATGCTGCTGGCTGGTGGGTGCTGAGGGGTTCGAACCCCCGACATTCGCCTTGTAAGGGCGACGCTCTACCAACTGAGCTAATCACCCAGCAAAGCCAATTAGTTTATCG
>JAJZPY010000040.1 GCA_021811005.1 Pseudomonadota bacterium | reverse complement strand
ACCGCGATTTCCGCCTGGCGGGGCCCGACCGCCTCAAGGTGCTGCGCAAGGGGGCAGAACCCATGGAGCGCGCCGCCCAGGTGCGCGAACTGCTGGCCACCCTGACGGCGGCGGTGCGGGGGAGACCGCCGCTCAAGCCTTGACCGGGATTTTCCCGATTTTCACGCGCCATTCCGCCGGGCCGGTTTCGTGCACGGACTGGCCCTGGGAATCCACTGCCACGGTGACCGGCATGTCTTCCACGTCGAATTCGTACACCGCTTCCATGCCCAGCTCGGGAAACGCCACCACGCGCGAAGCGCGGATGGCCTTGGACACCAGGTAGGCCGCCCCGCCCACGGCGATCAGGTACACCGAACGGAACTTGCGGATGGCCTCGATGGCGGTGGGCCCCCGTTCGGCCTTGCCCACCATGCCCAGCAATCCGGTTTTTTCCAGCATCATGGCCGTGAACTTGTCCATGCGGGTGGCCGTGGTGGGGCCGGCCGGTCCCACCACTTCGTCGCGCACCGGATCCACCGGACCCACGTAGTAGATGAAGCGGTTGGTGAAGTCGAGCCCGGGCGGCAGCGCTTCCCCTTTCGCGAACAGGTCGGCGATGCGCTTGTGGGCCGCGTCCCGTCCCGTGAGCAGCTTGCCTGACAGCAGCAGGGTTTCTCCCGGCTTCCAGGTTTGCACGTCGGCTGCCGTGACGGTGGCCAGGTTGACGCGCCGCGCGCTGGGCGAAGCGTGCCAGGTCACTTGCGGCCAGTCGGAGAGGGCGGGTGGTTCCAGTGCCGCGGGCCCCGAACCGTCCAGCACGAAATGGGCATGGCGCGTGGCGGCGCAGTTGGGAATCATGGCCACCGGCAGCGAAGCCGCATGGGTGGGGTAGTCCAGGATTTTCACGTCGAGCACGGTGGAAAGCCCGCCCAGGCCCTGGGCGCCGATGCCCAAGGCGTTGACCTTGTCGAACAGTTCGATGCGCAGTTCCTCGATGCGGTTTTGCGGACCGCGCGCCTTGAGCTGCGCCATGTCGATGGGATCCATCAGGGACTCCTTGGCCATCAGCATGGCTTTTTCAGCGGTGCCGCCGATGCCCAGCCCCAGCATGCCCGGCGGGCACCAGCCGGCGCCCATGGTGGGCACGGTCTTGAGCACCCAGTCCACGATGGAATCGGAGGGGTTCAACATGACGAACTTGGACTTGTTTTCCGAGCCGCCGCCCTTGGCCGCCACGGTCACGCCCACCCGGTTGCCCGGCACCAGCGACACGTGGATCACGGCCGGCGTGTTGTCGCGCGTGTTGGCCCGCTTGCCGGCCGGGTCCGCCAGGATGGAGGCGCGCAGGGGGTTGTCGGGATTGAGGTAGGCGCGCCGCACGCCTTCGTTGACGGCGTCTTCCAGCGTGCCGGAAAGCGCCAGGCGCACGTCCATGCCCACCTTGAGGAACACGTTGACGATGCCGGTGTCCTGGCAGATGGGGCGCCGGCCTTCGGCGCACAGGCGTGAATTGGTGAGGATCTGGGCGATGGCGTCGCGCGCGGCGGGCGACTGTTCCTGTTCGAAGGCGGCCCCCAGGGCTTTCAGGTAATCGGCTGGATGGTAATAGGAAATGTACTGCAGGCTGTCGGCGATGCTTTGGACGAGGTCGTCTTCACGAATGGTGGTCACGGCAGAACTCCCGGGAAAGTGCGGTCCAGAATGACACTCTACCAGAATGGCGGGCCTGCCGGCCGCGGGCACGGGCCTGCGCGGTGCCACAGGCGCTATAATGTCATTCCCGGCCTGTCTCAAGGGCACGGAGCGTCATTACATCGATAAATTGAGAGGGAGGTTCCATGTCCACCGAAGCATTGCTGCAGGAAAACCGCCTGTTTCCCCCGGCCGCCGAATTCGTCGCCCAGGCCAACATTTCCGGCA
This sequence comes from Pseudomonadota bacterium, assembly GCA_021811005.1. Classification (GTDB taxonomy): domain Bacteria; phylum Pseudomonadota; class Gammaproteobacteria; order Burkholderiales; family Ferrovaceae; genus JAKBAT01. The sequence goes on along the minus strand of JAJZPY010000040.1, from coordinate 14,860 downwards.
TGGCCGCCTACCAGGCCCTGTGCGATGAAGCCCGCCGCGATCCGGACGCTTTCTGGGCACGGCTGGCACGGGAAAACCTGCACTGGCACCGGCCTTTCACGCGCGTGCTGGACGAGAGCAATCCTCCCTTTTACAAATGGTTCGAAGACGGCCTCACCAACGTCTCCTACAACTGCCTGGAGCGCAACATCGCCCAGGGCCTGGGCAGCAAGACGGCCCTCATTTTCGAGGCGGATGACGCCACCGTCACGCACGTGACGTACCAGGACCTGTACCACCGCGTGTGCCGTTTTGCCAACGGGCTCAAAAGCCTGGGCATCAAAAGCGGCGACCGCGTGGTCATCTACATGCCCATGTCGGTGGAAGGCGTCGTAGCCATGCAGGCCTGCGCCCGCATTGGGGCCACCCATTCCGTGGTGTTCGGAGGTTTTTCCGCCAAGTCGCTGCAGGAACGCATCGTGGACGTGGGGGCCAGCGCCCTGGTCACCGCCGACGAGCAATGCCGCGGCGGCAAGCACCTGCCGCTCAAGGCCATCGTGGACGAGGCCCTGGCCCTGGGCGGATGCGAAGCCCTGAAGCACGTCATCGTCTATCGCCGCACCGGCAATCCCGTGGCTTTCGACGCGGGCCGCGACCGCTGGATGCACGAGGTGGAAGCCGGCCAGCCCGGCACCTGCGAACCCGAATGGGTGAGCGCCGAACACCCCCTGTTCGTGCTCTACACGTCGGGTTCCACCGGCAAGCCCAAGGGCGTGCAGCATGCCACCGGCGGCTACCTGCTGTGGGCCGCCCTGACCATGAAATGGTCTTTCGACATCAAGCCCCAGGACGTGTTCTGGTGCACGGCCGACATCGGCTGGGTCACGGGCCACACCTACGTGGCCTATGGGCCGCTGGCGGTGGGCGCCACGGAAATCGTGTTTGAAGGCGTGCCCACCTATCCCAATGCCGGACGCTTCTGGGACATGATCGCGCGCCACAAGGTGAGCGTGTTCTACACCGCGCCCACCGCCATCCGCTCCCTCATCAAGGCGTCCGAGGCGGCGCCCGACACGCATCCGCGCCATTACGACCTGTCCAGCCTGCGCGTGCTGGGATCGGTGGGCGAACCCATCAATCCCGAAGCCTGGATGTGGTACTACAAGAACGTGGGTCGCGAGCGCTGTCCCATTGCCGACACTTTCTGGCAGACCGAAACCGGCGGACACATGATCACGCCGCTGCCCGGTGCCACGCCGCTCGTGCCCGGCTCCTGCACCCTGCCGCTGCCCGGCATCGAAGCGGCCATCGTGGACGAGGCGGGGCACGACGTGCCCAATGGGCAGGGTGGCATCCTGGTGGTCAAGCGCCCCTGGCCTTCCATGATCCGCACCATCTGGGGCGACCCCGAACGCTTCCGCAAAAGCTACTATCCGGCCGAACTCAAGGGCTATTACCTGGCCGGGGACGGCGCGATCCGCAACAAGGACACGGGTTACTTCACCATCACCGGGCGCATCGACGACGTGCTCAACGTGTCCGGTCACCGCATGGGCACCATGGAAATCGAATCCGCCCTGGTGGCCAACCCGCTGGTGGCGGAAGCGGCCGTGGTGGGACGTCCGGACGACATGACGGGGGAAGCCATCGTGGCCTACGTGGTGCTCAAGCAGGCCCGCCCCACGGGCGAGGCGGCGAAAGGCATCGCGGCCGAACTGCGCAACTGGGTGGGCAAGGAAATCGGTCCCATCGCCAAGCCCAAGGAAATCCGTTTTGGCGACAACCTGCCCAAAACCCGTTCCGGCAAGATCATGCGGCGCCTGTTGCGCGTCATCGCCAAGGGCGAGGAAATCACCCAGGATGTGTCCACCCTGGAGAATCCCGCCATCCTGCAGCAACTGAAAGAAACGCTCTAGGCGGGGGACGGCCCGGGTGAGACTGCTCAACCGATATCTTGCCCGGGAAGTGCTGATGGGAACGGGGCTGGTGCTGGTGGCCCTGCTGTTCCTTTTTTCCTTCTTCGACCTGATCCACGAACTCAATGACCTGGGCAAGGGCAGCTACCAGGTGTGGCAGATGTTCGTGTTCGTGGGGCTGGCGCTGCCGGGCCATGCCTACGAGCTGTTTCCCATCGCGGCGCTCATCGGCACGCTCTACGGCCTGAGCACCCTTGCCGCCCATTCGGAAATCACCGTCATGCGCGCTTCGGGCATGTCGCGCAACCGGCTCGCGGGCGCGCTGGTGCGGGTGGGCCTGCTGTTCGTGCTGGTGGCTTTCCTGCTGGGCGAGCTGGTCATGCCGATTTCGGAAGAGGCGGCCCAGCAGTGGCGCCTGAAGGCCCTCAACAATTTCGTGGCCACGCAGTTCCGCTCCGGCATCTGGGTCAAGGACAAGGGCAGTTTCATCAACGTGCGCGAAATGCTGCCGGACAATTCCCTGCATGACCTGCGCATTTACGATTTCGACGAAGAGCATCGCCTGCGCCGCATCAGCACCGCCAGGAAAGCGGTGTACCAGCAGGAACACCTGTGGCGGCTGACCGACGTGGAACGGACGCTGTTTGACGAGCGCGGCGTGCACGTGGTGCATGAGGCGAATGCCGAATGGGATTCGGTGCTGACGCCGCAGGTGATGTCCACCCTGCTGGTGGAACCCGAACAGATGTCGGTGTGGAACCTTTTTGCCTACATCCGCCACCTGCGCGACAACAGCCAGCAGACGGTGCGCTTCGAGATCGCCGAATGGAGCAAGCTGCTCTATCCGTTTTCCATTCTGGTGATGATGCTGCTGGCGCTGCCCTTCGCGCTGCAGCGACCGCGTTCGGGCGCGGTGGGCATGCGCGTGATGATCGGCATCGGACTGGGCCTGAGCTTTTACCTGGTCAGCCGTTTCTTTTCCTACATGGGACAGCTCAACGACTGGAATCCGGCGCTCAGCACGCTCGCCCCCAGTGTCCTTTTTCTCGGCGTGGCCGGCCTTCTGGGCTGGTGGACCGAGCGCCACGCATAAGGTCCGTCAGGACGCTTCGCGCACCAGGCGCAGCCCCAGCAGGCGGTCGTGCAGGAATCGCCCTTCGCGGTCCACCAGGGCCCAGGCGAGGCTTGCGCCGGTCAGCCATCCCGGCCAGGCCAGCAGGTAGCGGGCAACCGCCAGCCCCCAGGAAGGCGGATGGGCCGCGCGGTCCACCAGGCGCAGGCGCCAGGTTTTCATGGGGACGGTTTGCCCCGAACGGTGCCAGAAGTAACTGAAATACAGGCCCAGCACGACAAACAGGTAACCCTGGTAGAACGGGCGCAGTTCGGGGTGGACGCTGTAACGCGTGAGCATGACGAACGGCAACCCGGCGGCCATGAGCAGGCCGGCCACGATCAGGGTTTCATAGACCATGCAGACAAGCCGCGGCCAGAGGGGCGTGCGCGCGGGCGTCACTGGGCTGCAGGTGCCGGGGTGGCCGCGGGCGCGGCCGGCGGCGCGGACTCGGGGTGGTCGGCCTTCCAGCGGGATTTCACTTCCGCTTTCTTCTCCGGCGGCAGGTGATGGAACTGCTTGAAGTTCTTGCGGGCCGTTTCGCGGTCTTCCCGCGGCAGATGGGTCCATTCCGGAATCCGGGCCTGGAAGCGGGCCTGCTCGGCGGGAGTCAGGCTGGGATAGTGCTTGGCGGCGTTGATGAGACGCTTGCGCTGCAACTGCGACAGGTTGTCCCAGTCCTTCTGGGCCGGTGCCAGGATGGTTTTCTGCTCCGGCGTGAGCGCGTCCCAGCGCGGACCCGGCTCATGGGCACGGGCCGTCCACGAAGCGGTCGCGGTAGCGAGCGCCGTCGCCAGCAGCAGGGCTCTCAGCGCGTTTCCTGCAGCCATGCACCGAAATCTTTCTGGGCAAATGCCTGGGGCGGCAGCTCGCTCGACAGCAGCTTGGCATCCAGCTGGCCGTTGTCGTCGTCGTCCGCGTCCTGCGGCTGCCACACGTTGAAAACGACGATGGCGGCGGCAATCATGAGGGCCACCAGGGTGGTGCGCCACAGCGCGGCCGGTCCTTCCCCCCCGGAAAACCACCCGGAGGACGTGCCGGCAGCCGGCAGCAGCCGCAGTTCAGGCACCGGAACCCGCGACAGGGCGGCAAAGCGGGCTTCATGCAGCCGGCCCACCAGGGCAGGGTCGAGCTCGCGCACGCCACGTTCGAGATGGCGCACAACGCCTTGTGCAATGTCTTGTTCGTTCATAAGGTAATGCCTTTTGCGGACAAAAGGGCCGACAGGGCGTGTACCGCCCGGGAACAGTGGGTTTTGACGCTACCCTCCGAGCATCCCATGGCGGCAGCCGTCTCAGCCACGTCCATTTCCTCCCAGTAACGCAGCAGGAAGGCTTCCCGTTGACGGGCCGGGAGCTTTTCGATGGCCTGCTCGATTTGGGCCAGAATCTGCTTCTGGCTCAATTCCTGCTCCGGGGCCCGGGCCTGGCTGGTCTCTTCCACGGGAATTTCCACCGATTCCAGCAGATCGAAGTCTTCCTCCTCGTCACGCCCCTTGAAGCTGCTGAGCAGGGGGGTCCACCAGGAGCGGATCTTGTTGCGGCGGAAATGGTCGCGCACGCTGTTCTGCAGGATGCGCTGGAACAGGGGGGGGAATTCCCCGGCCGGCCGCCCATGGTATTTTTCGGCAAGCCGCAGCATGGCCTCCTGGACGATGTCGAGCGCGGCGGCTTCGTCGCGCACGGCATACAGGGCATGCTTGAAGGCCCGACGTTCGGCAGAGGCCAGGAAGTCGGACAACTCCTTATGGGTTGCCAGGGGGAACTCCTTCCAAATAAATGCGCAGATGGTATCACGCCCGGCCCAAACCTTGACCAAAACGGCCAGAACCTTTAACCTGCAAGGTTTTCGATGGTTGAACCATGCGACTCACCGGTGCAGAAATCACAATCCAGTGTCTCCAGGAAGAGGGTGTCGAATATGTGTTCGGCTACCCCGGTGGAGCGGTTCTTTATATTTATGACGCGCTGTTCAACCAGGACAAGGTCAAGCACATCCTGGTGAGGCACGAGCAGGCGGCCCTGCATGCGGCCGACGCCTATGCCCGGGCCACCGGCCGGCCGGGCGTGGCGCTCGTCACCAGCGGCCCCGGCGTGACCAATGCCGTCACGGGCATTGCCACCGCCTACATGGATTCCATCCCGATGGTCGTGATCACCGGACAGGTGCCCACCCCCGCCATCGGCCTCGATGCCTTCCAGGAAGTGGATACCGTGGGCATCACACGCCCCTGCGTGAAGCACAATTTCCTCGTGAAAAACGTGGAAGACCTGGCGGCCACCATCAAAAAAGCGTTTTACGTGGCGTCCAGCGGACGCCCCGGTCCGGTGCTGGTGGACATCCCGAAGGACATTTCGCAGCACGTGGCGGAGTTTTCCTATCCCAAGTCGGTGTCCCTGCGCTCCTATGCCCCGGTGACCAAGGGCCATTCCGGACAGATCAAGAAAGCGGTCCAGATGCTCATGGAAGCGCGCCGCCCCATGATCTACGCCGGTGGCGGCGTCATCCTGGGCGACGCGGCACCGGCATTGACCAAACTGGTGAAGCAGCTGGGTTTTCCCTGCACCAACACCCTCATGGGCCTGGGCGCGTTCCCCGGAACCGACCCCCAGTTCGTGGGCATGCTGGGCATGCACGGCACCTATGAAGCCAACCTCGCCATGCAGCACTGCGACGTGCTGCTGGCCGTGGGGGCGCGCTTCGACGACCGCGTCATCGGCAATCCCCAGCATTTCTATTCGGAAGGCCGGCGCATCATCCACGTGGACATCGACCCGTCCTCCATTTCCAAGCGCGTGCGCGTGGACGTGCCCATCGTGGGCAACATCAACGACGTGCTGGATGAAATGCAAAAAATCGTCGATGCCACCACGGCCCGGCCCGAACCCGCCGCCCTCAAGGCGTGGTGGAATCAGATCGGGCAATGGCGTGAGCGCGACTGCCTGCGCTATGACCGCGCGAGTGCCATCATCAAGCCCCAGTTCGTGGTGGAGAAGCTCTACGAAGTGACGGGCGGCGACGCCATCATCACTTCCGACGTGGGCCAGCACCAGATGTGGGCGGCCCAGTACTACAAATTCGACAAGCCCCGGCGCTGGCTCAATTCCGGCGGCCTGGGCACCATGGGTTTCGGCCTGCCGGCCGCCATGGGGGCCCAGCTCGCCCATCCCGATGCCACGGTGGCTTGCGTCACGGGCGAGGCCAGCATCCAGATGTGCATCCAGGAGCTGTCCACCTGCAAGCAATATCACCTGCCGGTCAAGATCATCAACCTCAACAACCGGTACCTGGGCATGGTTCGCCAGTGGCAGCAGATCCTGCACGGCAACCGTTATTCCGAGTCCTACATGGACGCGCTGCCCGATTTCGTCAGGCTCGCGGAAAGCTACGGGCACGTGGGCGTGCGCGTGGAAAGCCCGGCGGATGTGGAACCCGCCTTGCGTGAAGCCTTCGCCCTCAAGGACCGGGTCGTGTTCATGGATTTCCTGACCGACCAGACCGAAAACGTTTTCCCCATGGTCAAGGCCGGGCAGGGTCTCACGGAGATGCTGCTGGGCGCCGAAGACCTGTAACCCGTGGAAGCCAACCAACCTATGCGGCACATACTGTCTTTATTGCTGGAAAACGAATCGGGGGCTCTGTCGCGCGTGGCAGGACTGTTTTCCGCCCGCGGCTACAACATCGAATCGCTGACCGTGGCCCCCACGGAAGACCCCACCCTGTCGCGCATGACGGTGGTGACCAGCGGCTCGGAAGAGGTGATTGAGCAGATCACGAAGCAGCTCAACAAGCTGATCGACGTGGTCAAGGTGTTCGATTTGCAGGAAGGCCGGCACATCGAACGGGAACTGATGCTGGTGAAAGTGCGCGCCGAAGGCAAGGATCGCGAAGAGCTCAAGCGCACGGCTGACATCTTCCGCGGCCGCATCATCGACGTGACGGACCGCACCTACACCATTGAACTGACCGGTCCGCGTGACAAGCTCGATGCCTTCCTGGAAGCCATCGACCGCGGACTGATTCTGGAAACCGTGCGCACGGGCGCCTCTGGCATTGGCCGGGGCGAATGGATCCTGCGCATTTAACTAAAGATTGCTGACTGGAGAAATCGAATGAACGTGTATTACGACAAGGATGCCGACCTGTCCCTGATCAAGGGCAAAAAAGTGACCATCATCGGCTATGGTTCGCAGGGGCATGCCCATGCCAACAACCTCAAGGATTCCGGCGTGGACGTCACCGTGGCGCTGCGCGCCGGCGGTGCTTCCTGGAAGAAGGCGGAAGCGGCCGGCCTGAAGGTGAAGGAAGTGGCCGACGCCGTGAAGGGCGCCGACCTCGTCATGATCCTGCTGCCGGACGAATCGCAGCCCGAAGTCTACCGTGCGGACATCGCCCCCAACATCAAGGCGGGCGCAGCGCTGGCCTTCGCCCACGGCTTCAACATCCATTTCGGGCAGATCGTGCCCCGTGACGACATCGACGTCATCATGATTGCACCCAAGGGCCCGGGCCACCTGGTGCGTTCCACCTACACCCAGGGCGGCGGCGTGCCCAGCCTGATCGCGGTGCACCAGAACGCCACCGGCCGCGCGCGTGACCTCGCGCTGTCCTATGCGGCCGCCAACGGCGGAGCCCGTGCCGGCGTGATCGAAACATCGTTCCGCGAAGAGACGGAAACCGACCTGTTCGGCGAACAGGCGGTCCTGTGCGGTGGCACCACTGCCCTGGTGCAGGCCGGCTTCGACACCCTGGTGGAAGCCGGTTACGCTCCCGAAATGGCTTATTTCGAATGCCTGCACGAACTCAAGCTGATCGTGGACCTGATGTATGAAGGCGGCATCGCCAACATGCGCTATTCCATTTCCAACACGGCCGAGTACGGCGATTTCACCCGCGGTCCGCGCATCATCACGGACGAAACCCGCGAGGAAATGCGGCGCATCCTGAAGGAAATCCAGGCCGGCCAGTTTGCCAAGGAATTCATCCTGGAAAACCGCGCGGGTGCGGCTTCCCTGCACGCCATGCGCCGCCTGGGCGCCGAGCAGCCCATTGAAAAAGTGGGCGCCAAGCTGCGTGAAATGATGCCCTGGATCAAGAAGAACAAACTGGTTGACCAAAGCAAGAACTGAGCGCTTGAAATCTTCCTATCCCCACCCCCTCATTGCCCGCGAAGGGTGGTTCTATCTGGCATTGGCCGGCGCCCTGGCGCTGGCCGTGCAGGGTTTTGCGGGCGGCCTGTGGGCCTTGCCGTTCTGGCTCGCCGCCCTCTTCGTGCTGCAGTTTTTCCGCGACCCGCCGCGCCCCGTGCCCACAGGCGGGCGCCTGATCCTGGCGCCGGCTGACGGCCGCGTGGTGGCGGTGCTGCCTTGCCAGGACCCCTACCTGCACTGTCCCGCAGTCAAGGTCAGCGTGTTCATGAACGTGTTCAACGTGCATTCCAACCGCAGCCCGCTCAAGGGCACGGTACGCGACGTGGTGTACCACCCGGGGCAATTTCTGAACGCGGACCTCGACAAGGCCTCCGAAGCCAACGAACGCAATGCCCTCGTGCTGGAAACGCCGGACGGACGGCAAATCACCTGCGTGCAGGTGGCCGGCCTGATTGCCCGGCGCATCCTGTGCTACGTGCGACCGGGCGACCGCCTGGAAGCCGGGCAGCGTTACGGTTTCATCCGTTTCGGATCGCGGGTGGATGTTTACCTGCCGCCCGATGTTCGCCTGCGGGTGGCGATTGGTGATACTGTAAGGGCCACCACGACGATTTTGGCCGAATGGCCGCAGACGTGATCCACCCAGGGGGTTGAACTTGCTGCTGCCGCATGAACCGCCCAAACCCTTGATCAATGCCGGCGCCCGCCGCCGCGGCATTTACCTGCTGCCCAACCTGTTCACCACGGCCGCCCTGTTTGCCGGCTTCTTTGCCATCGTGCAGGGCATGAACGGCCATTTCGAAATGGCCGCCGAAGCCATTTTCATTGCCATGGTGCTGGATGGCCTGGATGGCCGCGTGGCGCGGCTCACCCGAACCCAAAGCGCTTTTGGCGCCGAATACGACAGCCTGGCCGACATGGTGTCCTTTGGCGCGGCCCCTTCGCTCGTCATTTACGAATGGTCGCTGCGCGGCATGGGCAAGCTGGGGTGGCTTGCGGCTTTCGTCTACTGTGCCGGCGCCGCGCTCCGCCTGGCGCGCTTCAACACCCAGCTGGGCGTTGCCGACAAGCGCTGGTTCACGGGTCTGCCCAGTCCCGCCGCGGCGGCGCTGCTGGCCGGGATGGTGTGGGTCCTGCAGGGGGATTATGGCGTGGACGGCACCCGCATTCACTGGCTGGTGTGGTGCGTCACCGTGTTTGCGGGCCTTTCCATGGTTTCCAATACAAAATTTTACAGCTTCAAGGATTTCAACTTGCGACGCAGTGTGCCATTCTGGGCAGCACTGCTCGTGCTGCTGGGATTTGTCGTGATCACGCTCGATCAGGCGCGGATTTTGTGGAGTTTCTTTGTGGGCTATGCCTGTTCAGGCTACGTGCTCTGGATGGTGAGACAGTTGCAGCGTCGTAACAGAAAACAGGCCGTCGGCCGGAGTGCCGGAGCGAATTCAAAAGAGGAGGAGTCATGAAATTGTCCAAACTGTTGTGGGGGGCGGGAGCGCTGTGCGCTGCGGTAGCCGTTCCCTGTGCCGCGCAAACCACTTACCACGAAAAAGTGGTCCAGACGGTGACCATCAATGCCGAGCCGGCCAAGGTGTGGGCGCTGGTGAGCGATTTTGAGGGGTTGGCGCGCTGGAACAACGCCGTGGAAAAAGCGTGAGCATCGATGAGGACAAGGAGCAGCTGACCCGCCTGGTCGTTTATAAGGATGGCGTGGGCAAGGAAGTGGATGTGCTGGACGAAAGCAGCGATGCCACCATGACCCAGCGCTACCACGTGCGTTCCAGCCCCTGGCCGGCTTCGCGCTACAACGTGGTGCTGCGCGTGACCCATGGGCCCAGCCCCGGAACTTCCGTGGTGGAATGGCGCGCCTCCTTCGACACGCCGGGAAGCAGCGTGGACCCGGACGGCCCGCCGCCCGTGGAAGGGATGCCTTCGCGCGGTCCCATGGTGTATGGTTTTGACGTGGAAACCTACGACACCGCGCGCCCCAGTTCCAAGGACGGCAACGTCAAGCGCGACAAGCGCACCGTGAAAATCATCACGGACCTCACCAAGGCCGGCCTCGACAGCCTCAAGTGGGTGATGGAGCGGTAATAAAAAAAGGGCGGATCTTGCGATCCGCCCCTCAAAGGGCTTGTACCCTGACTGCACTGTCTGCGATTTCAAGATAGCAGACCTCATGCAAAAAAGTGTTTTGTTTCCCTGTAAAAATTGTAAAAAAGTATAAATACCGCGCAGCGCTGCGGGGCGCTGTCGCGGGTTTCGTTTTTGTCGCGCTCTCCTGGAATGCACTGGCCGCGGGAGAGTCCGTGGTGGCCGCGTCACACCCCCTGGCCGCGCAGGCGGGGATGGAAGTGCTCAAGGCCGGCGGCAATGCGGTGGATGCCGCAGCCGCCATCCAGTTTGCCCTCAACGTGGTGGAACCCCAGTCATCGGGCATCGGTGGTGGTGCTTTCCTGCTCATCCATCGCGCCGAAAGCGGCGAAAACCTGGCGCTGGACGCGCGCGAAACGGCGCCGGCCGCTGCCACGGCCGACCAGTTTGCCGCCCATTCCTATGCCGAAAACTCCGTGAGCGGCCTCGCCGTCGGCGTTCCGGGAACGCTGGCGGGCTTCGCCCAGGCCCAGCGCCGCTGGGGGCGACTGACGCTGGCCCAGGTGCTGCAACCGGCCATCCGGCTGGCGCGCGACGGTTTTGCCGTCACGCCGTATCTGGCCCATTCGCTCGCCAGCCCGCGCGCCGCGCTGCAGCCGGAAACCCGGGCACTGTTTCTCAATGCGTCCGGGGAGCCGCTGCGCGCGGGCGACTGGCTGCGGCAGCCGGAACTGGCGCACACCTTCGAACTGATCGCGCGCCAGGGACCTGATGTCTTCTACCGGGGTGAAATCGCGCGCGCCATCGTGGCGGCCCAGCAGCGCTCCGCCATGGGGCCGGCAGGGGTGGGGCGCATGACACTGGCTGACCTGTCGGGCTATCGGCCCGAATGGCGCAAGCCGCTGGTGGGCCATTACCGTGGTGCCACCCTCGTGTCCATGCCGCCGCCTTCTTCGGGTGGGGTGGCGCTGCTGCAGGTGCTGGGCATGCTGGAACGGTTTCCCCTCGGTCATGCGCCCGGTTTTGGTGCGCGCGATCCCGAGGCCGTGCACGTGACGATCGAGGCGCTGCGGCTGGCCATGGCCGACCGTGCACGCTGGCTGGGCGATCCCGCAGCCACAGAGGCTCCTCTGGAGCACCTGCTGTCACCCGCTTACCTGGACTCCCTTTCGCGCCTCATCGACCCGCGGCAGCGCATGCCTGACGCGGGCCATGCGAGCGGGCAAGAAGGCCTGCACACCACGCATTTCAGCGTGGTGGACGCGCAGGGCAACGTGGTGAGCTGCACCAGCACCGTGGAGGATGCGTGGGGCAGCGGCATCCTGGTGCCGGGCTACGGATTCCTGCTCAACAACGAACTCACGGATTTCAACCGCGTGCCGCGTGCCGGTGCCCAGGACCCGGGCGCCAACGACGTGCGGCCAGGCTTGCGTCCGCGCAGCAGCATGGCGCCCACGCTGGTGTTCCGGGGTGATCGCTGGTGGCTTGCCTACGGGTCGCCCGGCGGCGTCACCATCATCAGTTCCGTGCTGGAAACCACCCAGGCCCTGCTGGATGACGGCTTGCCGGCGGATACCGCGGTGCGCCTGCCGCGCTATGCCGTGCTCGACGCCGAAGGCCATACCCTGGTGGAACGCGAACTGCCCCGGCCGCTGCTGGATGCGCTCACCGCGCGCGGCCATTTGCTGAAAGAAGCGGACGGTCCCATCGGTTCGGTGCAGGTGGTGGGAGAAGACCCGGTCACCCATGAGCGCTGGGGCGCCGCCGATCCCCGTCGCGACGGCACGGTGCTGCGCTTCTGACGGCACCAGCAGTTTCAGTCGCCGAACTGTTCCTGTCCCACGATGCCGAGCCGGGTCACGCCCAGGCGCTGCGCGCTGGAAAGCACTTCCGCCACGGGCGCGTAGGTGGAGGCCCGGTCGGGCCGCAGATGGATTTCCGCGCGGTTGCCTTCCGCCACCACCGCATTCAGGTGCGCTTCGAGGTCGGCGCGGCCGGCGAGCGGCTGGCCGTTCCAGGTGAGCTGGTCGTTGGCGTCCACGTTGAGGTGAATCACGGGGGGAGGCGCCGGCGGCGCGGCCGAGGGACGCGGCAGGTCGAGGTGGACCGAATGCGTCTGGACGGGAATGGTGATGATGAGCATGATGAGCAGCACCAGCATCACGTCGATGAGCGGCGTGGTGTTGATGTCCAGCATCACGTCGGGTTCGTCCTGTGGCGGTTTGAACGGGGACATGGCAGGTTTCAGTGCGCGGCGGGCGGTTCGGTCACGAAGCCCACGCGACCGATACCGGCCTGCTGGCAGGCCAGCATGACGCGGCCGATGGCTTCATACCGCGTGCGGCTGTCACCGCGAATCTGCACCACGGGCAACGGTTCCTTGTGGGCGCTTTCCGCCAGGCGGGCGCGCAGCCGGGCCATGCTGACGACGGCCTGTTCCCAGTAAATGGTGCCATTGCGGTCCACCGACAGGTGGATCGTCTGCGGTTGGGCCGGGGTGGGCTGGCTTGCTTCCTTCGGCAACTGCAGCGGGACGGTGTGGATCACCACCGGAATGGTGATGAGGAAAATGATGAGCAGCACCAGCATCACGTCCACCAGGGGCGTGGTGTTGATGGCAGCCAGCACCGCGTCTTCGTCTTGGGCGGCGCCGGGGCCGAGGCTGAAAGCCATGTCAGGCCCGGCCTTCCGGTTTCTGGCGCATGCCGCCCAGCAGCACGCCGTGCAGGTCGGCGCCAAAGGCGCGCACCTGGTCGAGCGCCACCCGGTTGCGGCGCACCAGGGCGTTGTAACCCAGCACGGCCGGCACCGCCACCGCAAGCCCCAGCGCCGTCATGATGAGCGCTTCGCCCACGGGGCCGGCCACCTTGTCGATGGACGCCTGGCCGGCGATGCCGATGGCGGTCAGCGCGTGGTAGATGCCCCACACCGTGCCGAACAGGCCCACGAACGGTGCTGTGGAACCCACGGTGGCGAGAAACGTGAGGCCGTCCTGCAGCCGGCTCTGGATGGCGCTCATGGCCCGCTCCAGGGAGAGCGTGACCCAGGTGTTGCGATCGATCTGTTCCATCAGGGCCCCTTCGTGGTGCGCCATGGCGTTCAGGCCGCTTTCAGCGATGCGGCGGTAGGCGCTGCCGGCTGACAGGCGTTCCAGTCCTTCCCGCACGCTGGAGGCGCTCCAGAAGTTGGCCCCGGCTTCGCGCCCTTCGCGCAGCAGGCGGCTTTGCGCCAGCAGGCGCGTGACCAGGATGTACCAGCTGCCCATGGACATGGCCACCAGGATCATCAGGGTGGCGCGCGCGATCCAGTCGCCGCTTTGCCACAAGGCTTCCAGTCCGTAAGGGTTGGCTAGGGTTTCAGGGGGCATGACTTGGGCTCCGGGCTTAAGGGTTCAGTTTGAATACGAGTTCCTGGTCCACCAAAAATTCCTCGCTGCCTTTTTCGAATCGGAAACGGCGCACGAAATCGAGCGCCAGCGCATCGAACAGGCCGGGTGGCGTGGACTGGCGGACGGCGGCATTCACCACGTCGCCGTTGGGGGAAACCGTCAGCCGCACCACCACGCGTCCGGACAGGCCTTCGCGCCGGGCTTCGCGCGGGTAGCGCCGCTGCAGTTCTTCCAACGGGGGAATGTAGATCGGGTTGACGCCGCTTTTCACGCGCGGCCGGGGTGCCGCTGCGGCCGCGGGCGCCGGGGCGGGAGTGGCTGGGGCCGCCGGGAGCGTGACGGCCTGGGACGGCGGCGCTTGCGGTGGGGCTGGAGGCGCCTGGGGCAGGGTTTCCGGCTGGGGCTGCGAGGGCCGGACCACGGCCGGGGGGCGCGGTTTGGGAGGGGCCTGTTCGGGCAGGAGGGAGACATCGAACGCGCGTGTCGGCGTTTGGGCCGGATGGGGCCGGAGACCACTCACCAGCGCGTAGAACAGCGCCACGTGCAAGAGCAGCACCAGCAGGGCCCCCTCCCAGCGCTGACGGGCCTCGCCCTGAAATTTTCCCCTCTCCATCAGGGCATTATATCCGGTTCAGGCGCCGGCTTTCCGGCATTGGCGCGGCCGCCATTAGAGCTTGCACAACCGGTTGATTTGTCGGTATAATGCCCGGCTTTCTAGATGACAATAGAGTTTTGGAGAATCCGCATGGCTGCCACCGCTGCCGAAAAAGCGAAAATCGTTTCCGAATATCAGCGCGCCCCGCAAGACACCGGGTCGCCTGAAGTCCAGATCGCCCTCCTGACGGGGCGCATCAACGAATTGACCGAGCATTTCAAGGTCCACGTGAAGGACCACCATTCCCGCCGCGGGCTGCTCAAGATGGTGAGCCAGCGCCGCAGCCTGCTGGACTACCTCAAGCGCAAGAACGTCGACGGCTATCGCCAGTTGATCGGCCGTCTGGGTATCCGCAAGTAACGCCGGGGCCGTCATCCCCGAATGATCAGCGCGGTGTGATCCCTCGTGATCGCACCGCGTTTTCTTTTTACAACGCATGCCTTCAAATGAGGACTCTCGCGTGAATCACGTTCGCAAAACTTTTCAGTTGGGTCGCCACCAGGTGACGTTGGAAACGGGTGAAATCGCCCGCCAGGCCGACGGCGCCGTGATGGTGACGATGGAGCA
>JAJZPY010000039.1 GCA_021811005.1 Pseudomonadota bacterium | reverse complement strand
AGGCGGCGAGAATGTCCGAGAGGTCGCCAAAATAGATCAGGGTGTCTGCCAGGGTCACCAGGTCGAAGGCCTGGGGATTCTGCTGCAGGTAGGCCGTCAGTTCGGCAACCGTCAGGGTGTTGTACAGGTTTCGTGCCTCAGCTTTGGCCACCATGCCGGGTGAAAGATCCACGCCGGCAAGATGGCGCGCGTAAGGCGCCAGCATCGGGCCGCACAAACCGGTACCGCAGCCTCCGTCCAGCACGTCCAGCGTACCGCTGGGGGCGGGCAGGGCTTGCAGCAGGCCGGCGATGATTTCGGGGCCGCGATATTCGAGCTTTCCCGTGAGACGGTGGTCGAACTCCGCGGCCATGTCTTCGAAAACCGTTTTCACGAAGTCGTCCGGTGCGCGCGCAGGCACGGCTTCCTGGGTGCAGGCGGCCAGATGGTGGCGTGCCACCGGATTGCCGGGTTCCAGGTGCAGCCATTCCCGGTAGCAGTCGGCGGCTTGCGACAGGAGGTTCAGGCGGTAGTAGGCGATGCCCAGCATCTTGGGATGCTTCCCGTCCAGCGGGGGCTGGATGAAGGCACGGCAGGCTTGCAGGGACGCTTCTTCGTCGCGCCCCTGTTCCGAGAGCAGCATGGCCAGGTTGTTGAGGGCGGCGGCAAAGTCGGGGGCGATGTCCAGTGCCTTGCGGTAGGCGGCTTCCGCGGCCTCCTGTTGCTGCTCGCGCTGCAGTACCGAGCCGTAGTTGTTCCAGACGTTGGCATCGCGCGGTTCGAGATCGAGCGCGATCCTGAACACCGAGGCCGCATTGGCGTAATCGCCCTGGGCGCACAGGATGTTGCCGAAATCGTTGTAGCGGGAAGCCTGGCCGGGTTCGATCTCCAGGGCCTTCAGGATGAGGGATACGCCTTCAGGGGAGTTCCCGGACTGGTGCAGTGCCACGCCCAGATAGTGCATGGCCTGGGCGTGGTGCGGTTCCTTCGCCAGGATGAGCCGGTAGGCTGCTTCAGCCTCGGCCAGCGAGCCGGCTGCATGCAGGGAAAAGGCTGTTTCGAAGGGACTCTGTGGGGGCATCACCGGTGTTCCGTTCGGTCGAAACCGCCATCCTACCCCCAAGCGAACCCGGCATGCTCCAGGAAGTACCCGGGAAAAACCTGGCCAAATCAGCGGTTGGGGCCGCCCGGGCCCATGCCCCCACCCGGGCCCATGCCTCCACCCGGGCCCATGCCCGGTCCGGGCCCCATGCCGCCCCCCGGGCCCATGCCCGAGCCAGGCCCAAATCCGCCGCCCCGTGCCGGAGGTTCGTCGGGCAAGGTGATGCCGCGTGTTTTGGCGCGTTCCTTCATTTGTTCGTGATGTTCCCGGCGGATCTGTTCACGTTCTTCCACGCTTTTGGCCGCCCGCATTTTGCTGCGGTAGGCGCTGCGTTCCTGCGGCGTCATGAGCTGGCTGCCGTAAATCGTTTCGCGGGTTTGAGTCTGGGTCTGGGTTTTCTCCTGGGTCGGGTCGGCTGCGGGAGCCTGGACCGCGGCGAGCATCAGTGTGGACGCCAGAAGGGAAAGGGCAAGGGGGATGGGGCGCATGATCGAAACTCCTTCACAGGTTATAAAGGCGGCGACGCGCTGCCGGACATCGCGCTGGGACTTCCCCGAAAGCCTATCCCAATTTCCGGATTGTGGGCATCAGGGTGAACACGGATGCGGGTCAGGCCAGGGGTGCGGGCACGAAACGGTAGCCGACGCCGGCTTCTGTGAGAATGTGACGGGGCTGGGACGGATCCGCCTCGATTTTTTTGCGCAGGTGCGCCATGTAGACGCGGACATAGTGGCTGTCTTCCGCATGGGACGGGCCCCAGACGTTTTTCAGCAGCTGCCGGTGGGTGAGCACGCTGTTGGGATGGCTTGCCAGGTAGGCGAGCAGACGGTATTCAATGGGAGTGAGGTGAATTTGCTGCCCGTCACGTTCCACCAGGCGCTTGGCAAAATCAGCACGAATGTTGCCGAAAGACAGCGTGCCCCCCGAAGTGCCCGAGGCCAGCGAGCGACGGCGCATCTGGGCGCGCACGCGTGCCAGCAGTTCCGCCGTTCCGAACGGTTTGACGAGATAATCGTCGGCGCCGGCGTCGAGTGCCTCCACCTTGTCGGTTTCCGAAGTGCGTGCTGAAAGGACAATGACCGGCACGTCGGACCAGGTGCGCAGGTCCCTGATGAAGTCCACGCCATCGCCATCAGGCAGCCCCAGGTCCAGCACCACCATGTCCGGCTTGCGGGTCCCTGCCTCGATCAGGCCGCGTTGCAGGGTTTCCGCCTCATGAACCTGGCAGCCTTCGGCTTCCAGCGCCATGCGCACAAAGCGGCGGATGCCCGGCTCGTCTTCGATGACCAGCACCTGGGAAGCCCGTTCGGTCACGGTCTTGTCCCGCTGCCAGCCGGGCCTTCTTCATCCGGTGCAATGGTGGGCGGAAGGCCGCGCGGAAGGGCGAACACGAAACGGGCGCCGCCGCTGGCCCTGTTTTCAGCGCGGATCGTCCCCCCATGGGCTTCAACGATGGCACGACAGATGGCCAATCCCAGTCCGACGCCGGGCGTCCGGCTTTCTTTCTGGCCGCGTTCGAATTTCTTGAAAATGTCTTCCTCCTTGCCGGGCGGAAGGCCGGGACCATCGTCCTCCACCCAGATTTCCACCGGGCCGGACGGCGGGGCTGAGGCGCCGATTTCGACCGTGCTTCCCGGAGGCGTGTACTTGGCCGCATTATCCAGCAGATTGGCCAGCACGCGCTCCATCAGGACGGCATCGAATTCCAGCAAGGGCAGGTCTTCCGGCAGGCGCACCAGCACGCGATGCTGCTTGAGAGCAGCGCGCAATCCCTTGAGGGCGCTGCCCACCACTTCCTCCAGGGGCTGCCATTGCCGGTTGAGCAGCACCATGCCGGACTGCAGGCGGGCCATGTCGAGCAGGTTGTTGACCTGGGCGTTGATGCGCAGTGCCTCCTCCCGGATCGAGGCTGCAATTTCTGCATGGGTTGCGTGCAGTTCGGGGGGGGCCAGAAACAGGGAGTCCGTGAGTCCGATCAACGCCGACAGCGGCGTGCGCAAATCGTGGGATATGGCGGACAGCAGGGAATTGCGCAGCCGCTCGGATTCCATCTGCACCGTCGTGCTCTGGGCCACCTGCACGTAGTGCACCCGTTCCAGGGAAATGGCGATCAGACGGGCAAACGTGTCGAGCAGTCGGCGTTGTTCGGGACTTGCCAGGCGTTCCGGCTGGCGCGGCTCCAGGGCCAGGACGCCGCGAAGGCGCATGGGGGCCTGCAACGGCAGGTACAGGAGGGGGCTTCCGGGGAGGGTGTCGGTGCCATAACCGGCTTCCGCGCCGTGGTCGAATGTCCATTGGCAAATGCCGGGATCAAAGGCGGGGATGGGGTCCGGACTTTCGATGGGCTGGACAGAAATCCGGTCGTGCTCGTCGGCCAGGAAAACGGCGGCACGGGCATCGAACACCGCCTGCGCAAAACGCCGGGAAATGTCGGCGATCTGTTCCGGCAGCAAGGCCCCCGAAAGATCGCGCGACATTTCATAGAGCGCGCGCACGCGTTGTTCGCGGCGGCTGGCCACGCGGGCCTGGAAATTGAGGTCCGACGTCAGCTTGGCGGTCACAAGGCCGACCGCCAGCATCACGGCAAAGGTGAGCAGGTACTGGATGTCGCTGACGGCAAAAGAGAAACGCGGCGGAACGAAAAAGAAATCGAAGGACGCCACGTTCATGAAGGCTGCCAGCACGGCGGGCCCCAGCCCATAGCGGACCGCAACCAGGACCACGGCCAGCAGGAACACCATGGCGATGTTGGGCAGGTCGAACACGGTGTACAACGGCAGGGAGATGAGCGTGGCGGCCGCACAGAAGGCGGCGCTTTTCGCGAACAAAGGGACCGGTGCACTGAGGCGCAGAAGCAGGGTTTCGTCCGTGGGCGGTTCGCGGCGCCGTTCGGCCGGCGCTTCTTCGCGCGCCACCTGGATGATGTCGAGATCGGGCGCCAACCGCCCCAGGCGGTCGGCAAAGGATTGCAGGCGAGGCCACCACAGCTGTTTTTGTTCGCGACCCACCACGATTTTCGACAGGTTGTGGTCGCGCGCGTAACCGATGATGGTGGCCACGGCGTCGTTGCCCGACAGGCTTGCGGTTTCCGCGCCGGATTCCTGGGCCAGCTTGAGGGTTTTCAGGATGCGCTGGCGCCGGTTTTGGGACAGGTGTCGCAATTCCGGTGTTTCCACATAGATCACATGCCACGGAACCCCCAGCTTTGCGGCAAGCCGGGCCGTGTTGCGGATGATGCGGTCGCTGCCTTCGCCGGGGCCGATGCAGGCCAGCAGCATTTCCCGGGTTTGCCACACGGACAAGACCGACTGGTCCCGCCGGTACTGGATCATCTGGCTGTCCACGCGGTCTGCCGTGCGCCGCAGGGCCAGTTCGCGCAGGGCGATCAGGTTTCCTTTGCGGAAAAAGTTCTGGATGGCCCGCTCGGCCTGGTGCGGCAGATAGACCTTGCCATCCTTGAGGCGCTGCAGCAGCTCGTCGGGAGGAAGGTCCACCAGAACCACTTCATCCGCGGCATCGAACACGTGGTCGGGCACCGTTTCCCAGACGCGGATACCGGTGATGCCGCCCACCACGTCATTGAGCGTTTCCAGATGCTGAACGTTGACGGTGGTATAGACATTCACGCCGGAAGACAGCAGTTCTTCCACATCCTGCCAGCGCTTGGGGTGGCGCGAGCCCGCCACGTTGGAATGGGCCAGTTCGTCCACCAGGATCAGGCCCGGTTTGCGCTCAAGCGCCCGGTCGATGTCGAATTCGCGCAGCGACCGGCCGTGGTGCTGGGTTTCCTTCAGGGGCAGGCATTCCAGGCCTTGCAGCAGGGCTTCGGTTTCTTTCCGCCCATGGGTTTCCACGATGCCCACTGCCACGTCCACGCCTTGCAGCACCTGCTGCTGCGCGGCAGAGAGCATGGCGTAGGTTTTGCCGACGCCGGCGGATGAGCCAAAAAAAATCTTGAGCTTGCCGCGGGCGGAACGGGCTTCCGCTTCCTTGATGCGGGACAGCAGTTCGTCAGGATTGGGGCGCTGGGTGGTCATGGGCTCCTGCAAGCGTAACGTGTACCCAAGGCGGCGGACGCCATGGTGGCTGTTGGCTCCGACGGTTCCTCGGGATGAAGGTCATGGTACCCGGATACGATAGCGTATGCCTGCACAGCCGTCATTTGAGGAGGAAGGCACCAGTCGTGTTCATGGTGGATGGCATCCAAAGCTCCCGTGACATAGCCGCGCAAGAACGCTTCTCGGGTTTCCGCGTTCGGCAAGTTTTCAAATCCTGAAGCAGCGTCTGGCGCCACCTGTCCATAATGGAAGCCTGCGGCCAGCAAAGGGCCGCAGGACAATGTCGCACAGAAAAACAGGATGGACGGCTTCATGGCCGTAACAAGGTTTTTGCCCTTAGAACTTGTAGATGCCCTGCACGCCCACAGTGGACATGGACGTCTGCGGCAAGCCGGCGTTGTCCAGGAAGACGCCCTTGTCGGCGTGGTCGGCCCGCAATTCGCCACGCAGTTCAAAGTTCTTCACCGGCGCGTACCCCACGGTCAACGTGACTTCCTTGAGGGTGTTGGATCCCACCGGCGTCACTGCCGTCGCCACCGCAATCCCCGAGTCGTCCCGCAGCTCCTCGGCACGCAGCGACCAGCGCAGCTTGTCGGTCATCTGGTAGTTGAGGTAAGCCGCCAGGCCCCAATACTTCTCGGTGCCCAACCCGAACACGTTCTCCTGGGTCACATGGTCACCGTTGAGAATGAACGTGGTGGTGCTGGTCAGGTTGGTGGTGAAGACCGCGTCAATCAGCGTGCGGGTGCCATTGATGGCACCGGGTACCGCGCTGGCCACCATGGAGGTGGTGGTGGGCAACATGGATTCGTTGCCGCTGTAAACGCTCAACGCCAAGGACGTGTCCTTGGTAAACGCTTCCGTCAGTCCCAGTTCCACCGTCTTGCCGCTGTTCATGTCCGTGACCTGGTCCCAGCCGTTGTTCACGCCCATGATCAGGTTGGTGGAATCGCTGAGCGCGGCCGTGGCCCGCACCCCGGTGTGGGTGAAGGGAATTTTCCCGAACAGGATGGAACGGGTGATGTTGGTGTCGGCCGAGCTGTCGATCACTTCGGCGCCGGCCAGGGTGGCAAATTTACCGCCGATGAACGTCCATGCGCCCGAAGCGTATTGGGCGTAGGCCTGGGTAATGTCAAAGTTTCCGCCGCTGCCGGCCGTCGTGCCCGAAGTGGCGCAGGCGCCATAGGAACAGAAAATCCCGGCGTCGCTGCCCGCCGTCAGGTTGAGCAAGCCACCGAACCCTTCCTTGGGCGTGCTGGAAATGGTGATGCCGGCCTGGTGCAGGCCGAAGGAATTCTTGGTGGTGTCGAAAACCTGGACGCTCGAATTGGGCGTTTCGCTGTGCGCGATGTAGCTGGCGTCCAGGTAGCCTTTGACGTCGATGGAAGAATTGCTGAGGATGTCGGCCAGGGTGGGCCCCTTGGGCTTGCTGTCCGCAGGTGCCGCCGGCGCCGCCGGCGCGTCTTCTGCCCGGACATTGGCGGCGGCAAGCACGGCCAGCGCCACGGCAGCAGTGATGGCACTACGATGGAATGACTTCATTTGCTATTCTCCCTTGCTTGGTTGTTTACAATGTTTCGACTCAAGAACGCTTGGATCAAAACTGCACTCACCGAACCATAAGCAGGAGTTGTGCCAACCTGGAAATCAGGCTCAGGACCGCTGTAACATCGTGTTAAACGTCCTGAATCCGCCGGGCGGCGCCACAATATGCACCATTTGAGGGCATTTATGCGGCAATATGGTTGATGTTAGTGCGGAGACGAAACCACTTCACAGGAAAATCGGTCATGAACAGCGCTTTTATCGATGACATCGCCCGCCGGCTGAGCGACCTGGTGGCCCATACCCCGATGGCGGATTTCGAGAAAAATGCCCGCGCCCTGCTCACCAGCCTGTTTGCCAAGGCCAATCTGGTCACGCGCGAAGAATTCGACGCCCAGGTGAACGTGCTGGCCCGGACCCGGGAAAAACTGGCTGAACTGGAATCGAAACTGGCCGAACTGGAATCCCGCAAGGGCTAGCCGGCTATATTTTGAAATAGACGCTGACCTTCAGGCCGTGGCCTGCAGCACTCCGGCCAAACGCGAGTTCGGCTTCATGCAGCCGGGCGATTTCCCGGACGATGGCAAGCCCCAGGCCGCAACCCTCCGGAAAATCGGAGGCCAGCCGGTGAAACGGGGTGCCCAGGTTGGGCCATTCCGCTTCTGCCACCCCGGGACCATTGTCTTCCACCGTCAACACCACCCCTTCCTGCCCTTTTTTCAGGCCCACCCCCACCTGCCCGCCGGAGGGGGTGTATCGGATGGCATTGTCCAGCAGGTTGGCGAGAAGCTCCCGCAGCATGAGGGGGCTGCCGCGGACCTGGCAGGGCTCCAGGACGAACTCCAGGTCCACCCCTTTGCGTGCCGCCTGCGTCACGAAATCGGCGGAAGCTTCGCGGCACACGCGTTCGAGCGATACCGCCGCCACCTCCAGCATGCTGCTTTCCGTGTGCTCCAGCCGTGCCAGCGACAGCAGCTGGTTGGCCAGGTGCGTGGTCCGGTTCGTGGTCGCCAGCAATTCGCGCAACAGGGCGCGCACATCCGATGGCGGCTTTTCCAGCGCCACCTCGATCTGGCTGCTGAGCGATGCCAGGGGCGTGCGCAACTGGTGCGCCGCATCGGCAATGAAGCGGCGATGGCTCGCAAAGGAATCCGCCAGGTTGGCCAGCAATTCGTTGATGCCGTGAACCACCGGAAAAAGCTCTGCCGGCGCCCCGGCTTCCCCGATCGGGCGCAGGTCGGCTGAAGACCGGCTCACGATCTCGTTGCGAAGCAACTTGACCGGTGCCAGCGCGAAGCGGACGCCAAACAGGATCACGGCCACGGAAACCAGGGCCAGCAACGCCTCCGGCAGGAGAATGCTGGCAAATATCCCGTCACGCAGCCGGTCGCGCCCATGCAGGGTCTGGGCAACGGCAATGAAAAAAGGAGTGCGCCCCACCTTGCCCTTCATGACAATGGCGCGATTTTCCTCGCCGTTGAGGGTCAGGTCGCGAAACTGGTGCCCGTCTTCGGCAGGCAACCCTTCGGAAGCAAACAACCGGGGATTGCCGGAAAACACATGGCCCCGGTCGTCCCAGGCGGCATAGGTGACCCGGTCGTCGTTGTTTTCCTGCAGCATCTGCAGGGCGGCCGGCGGCAGCGCCAGCTGCATTTCGCCATCGCGCACCACCACCTGCTTGGACAGGTCGAGCGCATCGTCGAGCAGCCCCAGATCGTAAACGTTCATGGCAGCCCGCAGGGAGAACAGATAGGCCAGCACCGAACCGGCCAGCAAAATGACGATCAGCGGGCCCAGAAGCCAGCGCAGCAGCAGCTGGTAGAGGCTAGTGCGCCGGCTCATCGGTCTGTTCCAGCATGTAGCCCAGCCCGCGCACGGTCCGGATGACGGTTCCCGACCCTTCGATTTTTCCGCGCAGGCGGTGCACGTAAGCTTCGATGGCGTTTTCGCTGAGATCCTGCCCCAGGCTTGTCAGGGCCTGGATCAGCTGTTCCTTGGACACGATGCGGCGGGCATGGGTGGCCAGGTATTCGAGCACGCCCCATTCGCGCCCCGACAAATCCAGCGGCTGTTCCTGCAGGAATGCACGCCGCCCCGCGGTATCAAGCGTGAGCGCGCCGATGCTGAAGCGGGCGCTGCCGGTTCCCGCGCTGCGACGAATGAGCGCCCGCAAGCGGGCCTGCAATTCCGCCATGGCCACCGGTTTTACGATGTAATCGTCGGCGCCCAGGTCCAGCCCCTGCACACGGTCTTCCACGGCATCCCGGGCCGTCAGGATGAGCACGGGCAACGTCGCCCCCTTCTGCCGCAAGGCACGGACCACGGCATAGCCATCGCCGTCAGGCAGGCCCAGGTCCAGCACGATGGCGTCAAAATGTTCGCTGCCCAGCATGTGCTGCGCATCGGCAATTCCGCCCACCCAGTCCACGGCAAACCCGGAATGTTCCAGCGAAGCCGACATGGCCTTGCCGAGGGTTCTGTCATCTTCGACCACCAGTATGCGCACGCTGTCAGTTCCCTGTCAGCAAAAGCGTGCAAAATGCGCCGCTCCTGCCCTGGACGGGATTTTATCCCGTAGGCGGAGAGCTCAGGCAACTTTACCGCCCGTTATGGACACCACCCCGTGAACCGCTTGATCAAAATTCGCCTTTTCACCGCAGCCGCCTGCTGTTCCCTGCTGGCCGGGTGCGCGCTCGGGCCCGATTTTGCGCGGCCCGAGGCGCCTGCGGCAGAAGGCTACGCCCCGGGGCAAAGCGTGGCCCAACTCGAGCAGGCTTCCCGGACTGCCCCCGGTTTGCCGCGTTTCAACGCCGGCAAAGACATCCCCTTCGACTGGTGGACCCTGTTCCAGTCTCCGCAACTCAATGCCCTGATCGAACGCGCCTTCAAGGCCAACCCTTCGATCGAAGCCGCCCAGGCCGCCTTGCGCCAGGCCCAGCAAAACACCCTGGCCCAGCAGGGGTTCTTCTACCCCACGTTAGGGCTGGAATACCTGCCCACGCGCAACAAGCTGGCCGGCAACATGGGAGGCAACTCACCCGGGGTACAGGGCAACGGCACCATCATCCAGACCTATTCCAACCCCTCAGGACCGGCACCTTACAATGGGCCGGTCTACTACAACTTCCACACGGCCCAGGTGACCCTGAATTACGCACCGGACGTGTTCGGTGGCAACCGCCGCCAGGTGGAATCGCTGGAAGCACAGGCCGAGTCCCAGAAATTCCAGCTGGAAGCCGCCTACATCACGCTGGCCTCCAACGTGGTGGCTGCCGCCCTGCAGGAAGCTTCGGTGCGCGCGCAGATTGCGGCCATGGAAAGCATTGTTGAAGACAACCGCAAGCTGCTCCAGATCTCGCACAAGCAATTCAAATACGGCTACATCAACGGCATCGACCTGTCAGCCCAGGAACTGGCCCTGGCGCAAGCCGAACAGGCCCTGGTGCCGCTGCGCCAGCAGCTTGCCCAGACCCGCGACCTGATTCGCGTACTGGCGGGCCAATTGCCGAACGAAGAGGTCCCGGAAACATTCGAACTGTCGTCCATTCACCTGCCGCAGGAACTGCCCGTGAGCCTGCCTTCCCGTCTGGTGGAGCAGCGACCCGACGTGCGCGCCGCCGAAGCCCAGTTCCATGCTGCCAACGCCCAGATCGGCGTCGCCATCGCCAACCGTTTCCCGCAGTTTTCCATCACCGGACTGCTGGGCGGCGAAGCTTCGGTTCCCAGCCAGATGTTCCAGACCGGCGGCGGCTTCTTCAACCTGATCGGCGACATTTCGCTCCCCGTCTTTGACGGCGGCACGCTGAGCGCGCGCGAACAGGGGGCGCGCGAAGCCCTGCAGCAAGCCGCAGCCCAATACAGGAGCACGGTGCTGGCCGCCTTCCAGAACGTGGCGGACACGCTGCACGCCATCCAGTCGGATGCGACGGCCTACCGCGCTGCCACCCGTTCCCGCGATGCCGCACAAAAAGCGCTCACCATCACGCGCAAGCAGTATGAACTGGGCCAGGTGAGCTACCCCGTACTGCTGGCCGCCGACCAGTCTTATCAGCAATCCGCCATCACATCCATCCAGGTTGAAACCAATCGCCTGGGCGATGCTGCAGCCTTGTACCAGGCGCTGGGCGGAGGCTGGTGGCACCGCCCGGACGAAATCCGGGCCCATTCGTCGCAGGGAGACGCCACGCCATGACCGTTTCAAAAAGTAAAACCGCCGCTTTGGGCGTCACAGCGGTGCTGCTGGCCTGCGGACTGTACTGGAGCACACCCCTGCTCGCCCTGCAGGACGCACAGCCGGCAACGACGAAGCCTTCGCCGCATGGGACGGCAAATGCGTTCATCGAACTCACGGACGCCCAGGCCCAGCAGATTCAGGTCCGGCCCGTGGAAACCGGCACGTTTGCCGCCACACGGGATGCCGTGGGCAACATCGCTTTCAACGACGACAGGACCGTTCCCGTTTTTCCTTCCTACCAGGGAAAGATCAGCGCCATCTTTACCAATGTCGGCCAGGACGTGCAAAAAGGGGCGCCCTTGTACGCCGTTGAGAGCCCCGACCTGCTGCAGGCCGAATCCACGCTGATCAGCAGCGCCGGGGTGCGCGACCTCACCCAGCGCGCCCTGGAACGGGCCCAGCAACTGTATGGCGTGCAAGGCATTTCGGAAAAGGATCTGCAGCAGGCCATTTCCGACCAGCAAAGCGCCGAAGGCGCCTACAAGGCCGCGCGCGATGCCGTGCGCATTTTCGGGAAAACCGATGTGCAAATGGACCAGATCGTGCTGGCCCGGCGCGTGGATGCCACCTTGCTGGTGAGAAGCCCGGTCAGCGGCCGGGTCGTGAGCCGGAGCGCCGCGCCAGGCATCCTGGCCCAGCCGGGAACCCCTCCTGCGCCGTTCACCGTGGCCGATATCTCCACCCTCTGGATGATCGCCAACGTGAGCGAGAGCGATGCCCCGGCCCTGCGGTTGGGACAGCCCGTCGAAGTCACCCTGATGGCTTATCCGGGCCGGACGTTCCAGGGGAAAATCACCAACATCGGCGCAGCCGTGGACCCAGGCACCCATCGTTTGGCCGTGCGGGCAGAAATCCGGGATCCGCAACATGAGCTCCGTCCCGGCATGCTGGCCAACTTCGCCATACAAACCGGCGTCACGGCCCATTCTCCCGCCGTGCCCGCGGACAGCGTGGTGCGTGAACACGATGGCACGATGAGTGTCTGGGTGACCACTGACCGGCACCGGTTTTACAAGCGCACCGTCACCCTCGGGCTGCAACAGGGTGGACAGTACCAGATCCTGAACGGCCTCCAGGCCGGAGAAAACGTGGCCACCGAAGGGGCGATTTTCCTCAGCCACGCCTACGAAGCCGGGATGCACTGACCCATGCTGAAAAACCTCCTGGCCTTCTCCCTGAGCCGCCGGCCCATCATCCTGATCTTGCTGGCCGCATTCCTGGGCGCAGGACTGCTGGCCTACAACAAGCTCAATGTGGAAGCCTATCCCAACCCGGCCCCGGTCATTCTGGAAATCACCGCCCAGTCGCCAGGACTTTCCGCCGAGGAAATGGAACGCTATTACACGGTGCCCATGGAAGTGGGCCTGGCCGCCACGCCCGGCGTGGACGTCATCCGTTCCACCTCGTTCACCGGACTTTCATTCCTGCGCGTCACCTTTCACTACGGCATCGACTACTACTTCGCCTACACCCAGGCCGCGCTGAGCCTGCAGCAAAACGTGAGCCTCCCCAACAACGTGTCGCCCCAGATCCAGGCTTCCAGCCTGGTGGGCGAAGTCTACCGTTACCAGCTGACCGGTCCGCCCGGCTTTGGCCTGACCAACCTGCGTACGGTCCAGGACTGGATCGTGCAACGCCGGTTGCTGACAGTGCCCGGCGTCGTTCAGGTCAATACCTGGGGGGGGACCACCAAGGAATTCGAAGTGGAAGCGGACCTGCACAAGCTGGAAGCCTACAGCGTCACGGTGCCGCAATTGCTGTCCGCCATCGCCAACGCCAACATCAACGTGGGCGGCCGCACCATCCATTTCGGCCAGCAGTCGATCAACATCCGCGGTATCGGGCTGATCGACACGGGTGGCGCACTGGACCTGACCCAAGGCCATAACGTCGGCGACATCGAGAACATCGTGCTCAGCCAGAAGGGCGGGGTCCCCGTGCGCGTGGCTGACATCGCCAAGGTTTCCGTGGGCTATGTGCCACGTCTGGGAAGGGCAGGGCGGGACAAGGAGGACGATGTCGTGGCCGCCATCGTGGTAATGAACCGGACCATGCAAACCAACGACGTGGTGGCGCGCATCCAGGCCGAAGTGAAGAAAATCAACAGCGACGGGTCGTTGCCCGCCGGCGTCAAGCTGGTGCCGTTTTATGACCGGACTTCGCTCGTCTCCGTCACCACCCACACGGTGGTCCACAACCTGATTTTCGGGTGCCTGCTGGTATTTTTCATCCAGTGGATTTTTCTGGGCGATCTGCGCAGCGCCATCATCGTCAGCGCCAACATTCCCTTCGCCCTGTTTTTCAGCATCATCATCCTGGTGCTGACCGGCGAATCCGCCAACCTGCTTTCCCTGGGCGCCGTCGACTTCGGCATCATCGTGGACTCGGCGGTCATCCTGGTGGAAAACGTGTTCAGGAATTTCCAGAAAAGGGCTGATGCCCGCACCGAACTGCTGCACGATCAGGCGCAAAGCGGCTATCGGCAGCTGCTTTCCAGCCACGGCTGGACCAACCGCCTGCGCCTCATTTTCGTCAGCGCCATCCAGGTGGATCGTGCCATCCTCTTTTCCACTGCCATCACGGTGGCGGCCTTCATTCCCCTGTTCACCATGCAAGGCGTGGAGGGTCAGATTTTCGGCCCCATGGCCCGCACCTACGGCTACGCCCTGGCGGGCGCGCTGCTGGCCACATTCACCGTCACGCCGGTGCTGGCTTCCCTGCTGTTGCCCAAACAGGTGAAGGAAAAGGAAACGCTGCTGGTGCAAAAACTGCGCGCCATTTACCGTCCGGTGCTGCGCTGGGCGTTGACGCACGTGCGCCAGACCGTGCTGCTGGGCGTGCTGTTCCTGGTTCTGTCGTTCGCCCTGTTCACACGCATCGGATCCGAATTTCTGCCCACGCTGGAAGAGGGCAACCTGTGGATCCGCGTGACCATGCCGCCCACCATTTCCCTGGAAGCCGGGATGCCCGTGGTGGACCGGATGCGCCGCATCCTGATCAGCCATCCGGAAGTCATCACCGCCGTTTCACAGCATGGGCGACCGGACAACGGCAGCGACGCGGCCGGTTTCTACAATGCCGAGTTTTTCGTGCCGCTCAAGCCTTTTGACGAATGGCCGAGCGGCATGACCAAGAAAAAGCTGATCGACCAGATCCAGAAGGAGTTCGACAGCGAATTTACCGGGGTCGAACTCAATTTCTCCCAGTACATCCAGGACAACGTGGAAGAAGGGCTGTCCGGCATCAAGGGGGCCAACTCCGTCAAAATCCTGGGCCCGGACCTGGCCATCCTGGAAAAGCTGGCTGACCAGGTCCAGGCAGAGATGTCCAAAATACGGGGAGTGACCGACCTCGGCGTGTTCCGCGTGCTGGGGCAACCCAACCTCAATGTCGCCGTGGATCGCGCCAAAGCCGCGCGCTATGGCCTCAATACCGGAGACGTCAACGCCGTGGTGCAGGCGGCCCTGGGCGGCACGCAGGCCACCACGGTGTACGAAGGCGACCGCCAGTTCGGCCTGACCGTGCGGCTGTCGCCGGAATACCGCAAGGACATCGAAGCGGTCGGGCGCATCAAGGTGGGCTACCAGACCCCGTCGGGCACGACGGCTTACATCCCCCTGAGCGAACTGGCCCGCATCAGCCTGGACACCGGGGCTTCCTACATCTACCACGAACGGAACCAGCGCTTCATTCCGGTCAAGTTCAGCGTGCGCGGACGCGATCTGGGCAGCACGGTGGCCGAAGCCCAGCGTCGGGTGGCCGAAAAAGTCGTCCTGCCCGAAGGGTATCGCCTGGCGTGGTCGGGGGAGTTCGAGGAATTGCAGCTGGCCAAAAAGCGCCTGGCATTCGTTCTGCCCGTGGCGCTCGCCATCATCGTGATCCTGCTCTACACCCTGTTCAGTTCGGTGCGCGACAGCCTGCTGGCGCTGGCAGCGATTCCGTTCTCCATTGCCGGCGGCATTTTCGCGCTGTACGTGACCGGCCTGCATTTCAGCGTGTCCGCCGCCATCGGCTTTGTGTCGCTGTTCGGGGTGTCGGTCATGAATGGCATCCTGGTCATCACCTACTACAACCATCTGGTCGACGTGGAAGGCCTGCCTCCGGTGGAAGCCATGTTCAATGCGGCCGAGCAGCGCATGCGGCCCATGCTGATGACGGCGTTGTCCGCCTGCATCGGCCTGTTGCCGGCCGCCGTCTCCACCGGCATCGGCAGCCAGGTGCAGAAGCCTCTCGCCACTGTGGTGGTGGGCGGCATGCTGCTGGGACCGATCATGCTGCTGGTGGTGGCGCCCGCACTCCAGATCTTCTTCCTGGGTCAGGGCAGGCCGGCTGCCACGCCATCAGAAAGCGAATAAACGCGGTCACGCTTCGCTGCTGGACCAGCCTCGATAGCTGATCGCTTCGGCCAGGTCGGCCACGCTCACGCACGCATCACCGCGGAGATCTGCCACCGTACGCGCCACGCGCAGAATGCGATGCACGGCCCGTGCCGAAAGACTAAAGCGGGTTGCGGCATGGAACAGCATGTCCTGGCCTGATCCGTCGAGCACCGCATGTCGCGACAGGGCGTCCGCCGGCAGGCGGGCATTGGGTTGTTGCTGGCGATCCTTTTGACGCTGCACGGCTTGCCCGACCCGCTTGCGGATCGCGGCACTCGATTCGCCTTCCGGGTTCTGCCGGACTTCCCAGGCCGTCAGGGGCGGCACGTCCAGCATCAGATCGATGCGGTCCCGCAGCGGACCTGAAATGCGACTGCGATAACGCGCCCGCTGCTGTTGCGAACACTGGCAACGACCCGACGGCTGCCCCCAAAAACCGCAGGGACAGGGATTCATGGTTCCCACCAGCTGGAAGCGGGCCGGGTACGTGATTTTTCGGGCCGCCCGCGAGACCGTGATCACACCGGTTTCCAGGGGCTCGCGCAGCGCTTCCAGCGCGCTGCGCGAAAATTCCGCCATTTCGTCCAGGTGCAAAATGCCGCCGTGGGCCAGGGACGCTTCACCCGGCGCCGAACGGGGACCTCCTCCGGCCAGCGCTGCCACGGTTGCCGCATGATGCGGCTGGCGAAACGGCCTGCGCAGCCACTGCGTGGCGGAAAAGTTTTCTTCGCTGGCCGAGCGGATGGCCGCCACTTCCAGGGCTTCCTGCTGGTCCAGAAGCGGGCATATTCCGGGAAAGCGGGCAGCCAGCATGGATTTCCCCGTGCCCGGGGGCCCCACCATCAGGACATGGTGCCCGCCGGCTGCCGCTATTTCCAGGGCACGTTTGGCCTGGAGCTGCCCACGCACTTCGGTCATGTCGGGATAGTCGGCCTCATCCTGCGGTTGCAGCACCACGCGCAGGGGACTCAGAAGCCGCTCCCCGGACAAGTGCCGACAAACTTCCATCAAATGGCCTGCTGCGAATATTTCGGCACTTCGGGCCAGCGCGCCCTGTTCCGCGCAGTCTGCCGGCAAAATGAATTTCCGGCCATCTTTGCCCACCGCCACAGCCATGGGCAATGCCCCGCGCACGGGCCGCAAGGCTCCGCTCAAGGCCAGCTCACCGGCAAACTCGTAAAGATGCAGCGTGCGGTCGGTCAGCTGGCCGGAAGCCGCCAATATCCCGAGCGCGATCGGCAGGTCAAAGCGACTGGATTGCTTGGGCAGGTCGGCCGGCGCGAGATTGACGGTCACGCGGCGCGCGGGAAACTGGAAACCGCAGTTGACCAGGGCTGCCCGCACCCGCTCCCGGCTTTCGCGCACTTCCGTGTCGGGCAGACCCACCAGATTGAATTGGGGCAGGCCATTGGCGAGATGAACTTCCACCTGCACCAAGGGTGCCGCAACCCCCTCCAGGGCGCGGCTGCAAATCACGGCAAAAGCCATAGGGAAAAACAC
>JAJZPY010000038.1 GCA_021811005.1 Pseudomonadota bacterium | reverse complement strand
GCCAAACCTGGGCGACGAGGCACGTTATCAAGGCCGCCCCCACGACCTGTTGGTGTTTGACGAGGCGGCCAACTTCCTCGAATCGCAAGTGCGCTTTCTGCTGGGCTGGCTGCGCTCGGTTGATCCGTCGCAACGCTGCCAGGCGCTGCTGACCTTCAACCCGCCGACCACGGCCGAGGGCCGGTGGATCACGGCCTTCTTTGCGCCTTGGCTCGACAAGAAGCACCCGAAGCCCGCCCAGCCGGGCGAGTTGCGGTGGTTCGCCATGATCGACGGCGAAGAGGTCGAGGTACCGAACGGCGAGCCCTTCCAGCACGGCGCCGACCTCATCAAGCCGATGAGCCGGACGTTCATACCTTCGCGCGTCAGCGACAACCCTTACCTCATGGGAACCGGCTACATGGCGACCCTGCAATCACTCCCCGAGCCGCTGCGCTCGCAAATGCTCTATGGCGACTTCAACGCGGGCATCGAGGACGACCCGTGGCAAGTCATCCCGACCGCATGGGTGGAAGCAGCCCAGGCGCGGTGGAAGCGGCCCGACAAGCTGGCGCCCATGGACTCGCTGGGCGTTGATGTGGCGCGCGGTGGCCGGGACAACACGATCATTGCCCGCCGGCATGGCATGTGGTTCGACGAGGCCCTGGTCTATCCGGGCAGCGCGACGCCCAACGGCCCGACCGTGGCCGGGCTCACCATTGCGGCCAAGCGCGACGACGCGGTGGTGCATATCGACGTCATCGGCGTGGGCTCGGCGCCCTACGACTTCCTCAACGAGGCCGGGCAGCAGGTCGTCGGCGTCAATGTCGCCGAGTCCGCCGTGGGCACGGACAAGTCCGGCCGGCTGCGCTTCAAGAACCTGCGCAGCGAGCTATGGTGGCGAATGCGTGAGGCCCTGGACCCGACCAACAACACGGGCATCGCCCTGCCGCCAGATCCTGCCCTTCTCGCGGACCTGTGCGCACCGACGTGGGAACTGTCGGGCTCGACCATCTATGTGGCAAGCCGCGAGCAGATCATGGAAAAAATCGGGCGCTCGCCCGACTACGGCAGCGCCTACGTGCTGGCGCTGCTGGATACCCCGAAGCGCTCGGTGGTCGAGGCCATGGGCCAGAAGCGCCGCCGGGATTACGACCCTTACGAAAGGTAAGCCGGTTTCAGCGGTGCCCGTTCCTTCCATGCCCCCGCATACGCTGCGCGCATGGAACCGACCATTCGCACCATCACCGTAGCCGAAGCCTTCGACTCGCCTGTGTTCGCCGCCCTGTGCGACGAGTACCGGGCCGAGTCGCTGCGCAATCCCGACATGTTGGGCGCGCTACCTGACCGCGAAGGCTACACCCGCATGGTCGACGCCGGCCTGTTGCATCCCCTGGGCGTGTTCGTAGGTGAGGAACTGGTCGGCCTGTGCGCCGTGCTGATTGCGCCCGTGCTGCACTTCGGCGGCAAGGTCGTCGCATCGACCGAAACCCTGTTTGTGGCCGAGGCGCACCGCGCTGGTGGCGCTGGCATGAAGCTGCTGCGCGCGGCCGAGGAAGTAGCGGCCGAGGCAGGGGCCGGCGGCCTGTACGTGACTGCCCCAGCCGGCGGGCGCCTTGAGCGACTGCTGCCGCACGTGGGCTACCACGAAACCAACCGCATTTTCTTCCGGGGGCTGCTGTGAGCGGCCTTGTGGCGGCAGAAAGCCGCATTCCCGCCATGACGGCCCAGGCCATCGACAAGGTGCGCGAACTGGAGGCCATCACGCGCGACCTGCCACAAGTCGAGATTGCCACCGACCACGTGCTGCACGGCGGCATGTATGCGCGAACGATCTGCATTCCGGCCGGCGTGGTGCTCACGGGCGTGTTCATCCGCGTGCCCACGCTGCTGGTGTTTGACGGCAACGCCACGGTCAACGCGGGCGACGACGCCACCACGCTGGTGGGGTACCACGTACTCGCAGCCAGCGCGCACCGCCGCCAGGCATTCCTCGCCCACGCCGACACGCGCTTGACCATGGTGTTCGCCACCCAGGCCAAGACGGTGGCCGAGGCCGAGGACGAATTTACCGACGAGGCGCACTTGCTGTTCTCACGCAAGCCGGGCGCCGTGAATCGCATCAACATCACAGGAGAGTAATCATGACGGGTGGATCTACCGCAGTCATTGCCGCCGCCGCAGTTGCTGGCGCGGCAATCGCCTACAACAACGGCCAGGAGCAGAAGAAGGCCGCCGAAAAGGCAAGCCAGCAGGCCGAGGCCAACGCCAAGAAGCAGGAGAAGGCCGCCGACGAGGCGACCAACCGCGCGAACACCAAGCGGGCCGATACCGGCGCCGCGCTCGACTCGGCGACCCAGGCGGGCAAGGCCGGCGCATCCGGCACCATGCTGACCGGGCCGCAGGGCATTGACCCGGCCGCGCTGAATCTCAGCAAGAACACGCTGCTGGGGTCTTAACCATGGCCGAAATCTCCAAGCGCAAACTACTGCTATCGCGCTGGGGGCAGTTGCGCAACGAGCGCGAAAGCTGGATGGCGCACTGGAAGGAAATCAGCGGCTACCTGCTGCCGCGCTCGGGCCGCTTCTTCGTCGATGACCGCAACCGGGGCGACAAGCGGCACAACAACATCTACGACAGCACGGGCACCCGCGCGCTGCGCGTGCTCGCCGCCGGCATGATGGCCGGTATGACCAGCCCAGCCCGGCCCTGGTTCCGCCTCACCACGTCCGACCCGCAGTTGGATGAGTCGGCGGCCGTCAAGGCGTGGCTGGCCGACGTGACCCGCCTCATGCAAATGGTGTTCGCCAAGTCGAACACCTACCGCGCCCTGCACTCGATGTATGAGGAATTGGGCGCCTTCGGCACGGCCAGCACCATCGTGCTGGCGGACTTCAATTCAGTCATCCACCACTACACGCTGACCACGGGCGAGTTCGCCATGGCCGCCGACCATCGCGGCCAGGTGAATACGCTTTACCGCGAATTCCAAATGACCGTGGCGCAAATGGTGCGCGAGTTCGGCCGCAACAATTGCAGCCCGACCGTGCAAACCCTGTTCGACCGTGGCGCCCTGGAACAGTGGGTCACGATCATGCACGCCATCGAGCCGCGCGTCGACCGCGATGTGACCAAGCGCGACGACCGCAACATGGCGTGGAAGTCGGTCTATTTCGAGCACGGCGGCAACGAGGACCAGATCCTGCGCGACTCGGGCTTCAAGGAATTCCCGGCCTTGTGCCCGCGCTGGGCTACGACCGGCGGCGACATCTACGGCAACTCGCCGGCCATGGAAGCGCTGGGCGACATCAAGCAGTTGCAGCACGAGCAACTGCGCAAGGCCCAGGGCATCGACTACAAGACCAAGCCTCCGCTGCAGGCGCCCACGTCCTTGAAGTCGCGCGACGTGGATACCTTGCCCGGCGGCATTTCCTTCGTGGATTCGGCTGCACCCAACGGTGGCATCCGCTCGGCCTTCGAGGTCAATATCGACCTGTCGCACCTACTGGCCGACATCCAGGACGTGCGCGAGCGCATCAAGGGCAGTTTCTACGCCGACCTGTTCCTCATGCTCGCCAACGGCACCAACCCGCAAATGACCGCCACCGAGGTGGCCGAGCGGCACGAGGAAAAGCTGCTCATGCTGGGGCCGGTGCTGGAACGGATGCACAACGAAATCCTCGACCCGCTCATCGAAATGACCTTTTCGCGCATGGTCGAGGCCGGCATCGTGCCGCCCCCGCCGGACGAATTGCAGAGCATGGAACTGAACGTCGAGTTCGTCAGCATGCTGGCCCAGGCACAACGCGCGATTGCCACCAACTCGGTGGATCGCTTCGTCGGCAACCTGGGCGCAGTGGCCGGCATCAAGCCGGAAGTCCTCGACAAGTTCGACGCCGACCGCTGGGCCGACGCCTACGCCGACATGTTGGGCATCGACCCTGAGTTGATCGTGCCGGGCGAACAGGTGGCCTTGATCCGCAAGCAGCGCGCCGAAGCAGCCCAGGCCCAGCAGCAGGCCGCGCTGCTCAACCAGGGCGCCGACACCGCGCAGAAGCTGGGCAGCGTGGATACCAGCAAGCAAAGCGCGCTCACCGACGTGACCCGCGCTTTCAGCGGCTACACCTGACCCGGTGCCCGTACCTCTGACCGCTGCCAATAGATTGCGCACATGAGCAATTACGACCCGACCGACATCCGCAGCCAGGAGCGCGCAAAGGCCGATACCGACCTGCGCAACAAGCTGGCGAAGGACACGGAAGAGGCGGACCTCAAATGGCTCATGGGCAGCAAGCGGGGGCGTCGCATCGTGTGGCGCTTTCTGGACCGAGCCGGGGTGTTCCGGCTTTCGTTCAATACCAACTCGATGACGATGGCGTTCAACGAGGGGAACAGGAACGAGGGCCTACGCATCTTGGCGCAAATCCACACGCTCTGCCCGGAGCTTTATCCCGTAATGGTGAAGGAACAGATCCATGACAACCGAAACGCTGATGACGGAAGCCGCAACGACCACTGAAGGCGCCACCGCATCTGAACAGGCCACCCAGCAATCCGCTACTGGTGCGGGTGAAGGCGGCCAACAGCAGCAAGCGACCGAAGGGCAAGGCACCCAAGGCCAACAGGCCGAGGGCACCAAGACCGAAGGCGAGCAAGAGAAGAAGCCGGAAGGCGCACCCGAGAGCTACGAGTTCAAGGCTCCCGAGGGTACGCAGTTCGACGACGCCGTCATTGGCGCTTTCTCCGAAGTCGCCAAGGAATTGGACCTACCCCAGGACCAGGCGCAGAAGGTACTCGACAAGATGGCCCCGGTTATCGCCGCGCGCCAGGCTGAACAGTTCCAAGCCGCTCGCACCGAGTGGGCGGAAGCCGCAAAGACCGACAAGGAATTCGGCGGCGAGAAACTGACCGAGAACCTGGGCACCGCGAAGAAAGCGCTCGATGCGCTCGCTACGCCCGAACTGCGCACGCTGCTGGAAGAGTCCGGCCTGGGCAACCACCCCGAGGTTATCCGGGTGTTCTACCGGGCGGGCAAGGCAATCAGTGAGGACCGTTTCGTGGCCGGCCAGGCTGGCAAGACCAACCAGGGCGACGCGCGACGGTTGTACGCAGCATCCAACATGAATCCGTAAAAGGAGAACAGCAAAATGGGAACTCTTTCCACCACGAACCCGACTCTGGCCGACGTTGCAGCCCGCATGACTGCGGACGGCAAGATCGACCCGCAGATCGTTGAAATGCTCAACGAAACCAATGAAGTCCTCGACGACATGACCGTCATCGAGGCCAACGGTTTCACCGAGCACAAGACCACCGTCCGTTCCGGCCTGCCGGCTGGTACGTGGCGCAAACTGAACTACGGCGTCCAGCCCGAGAAGTCCCGCACCGTGCCGGTGAAGGACAGCATGGGCATGCTGGAAACCTACGCCGAAGTCGACAAGGCCCTGGCCGACCTCAACGGCAATTCCGCCGCCTGGCGTCTGTCCGAAGATCGCGCCTTCATCGAGGGCATGAATCAGACGATGGCGACCACGCTCTTCTACGGCGATTCCAGCGCCGACCCCGAGAAGTTCATGGGCCTGGCCCCGCGTTACAACAGCCTTTCGGCTGAAAACGCCATGAACATCATCGACGCTGGCGGAACCGGCATCGACAACGCGTCCATCTGGCTGATCGTGTGGGGGCCGAATACCTGCCACACCATCTTCCCGAAGGGCTCGGCGGCCGGCCTGCAATCGCGTGACCTCGGCGAGCACACCCTGACCGATGCGGCCGGCGGCCGTTACCAGGGCTACAGCACCCACTACAAGTGGGACATCGGCGCCGTGCTGCGCGACTGGCGCTATGTGGTTCGCATCGCCAACATCGACGTGTCCGACCTGACCAAAAACGCCGCTTCTGGCGCCGACCTCATCGACTTGATGACCCAGGCGCTCGAACTGGTGCCGAACGTCGGTATGGGCCGCCCGGCCTTCTACATGCCGCGCAAGCTGCGCAGCTTCCTGCGTCGCCAGATCACCAACAAGGTGGCCGCTTCGACGCTGACCATGGAAGAAATCGCCGGCAAGAAGGTTGTCGCGTTCGACGGCGTGCCTTGCCGCCGTACCGACGCGCTTCTGCTGACCGAGGCCCGCGTGGTGTAACCGGCCGAGGGCGGGTAACACCGCCCCCGCTTACAGACAACAGAAAGGACAAGCCATCATGTTTATCGACAAAGCGCTTCAAGTCTCGAACAAGCAAGCCGTCACCGTCAGCGCGGCCTCGACCGACTCTATCGACTTCGGCCAGGCCAACCCCAACGTCGGCCTCGATGACCGCAGCAACATGGTCATCACCGTGGATGAGTCGGCCGCAGCCGTTGGCGCCGCGACCGTCACGTTCTCGGTGCAGGACTCGGCCGACAACGCCACCTTCGCCGACGTGGCCGTCACCGCTGCCATCGACAAGGCCAGCCTCGCCGCCGGCCAACAGGTCGTCATTCCGATGCCCACCAAGCTGCGCCGCTACTGCCAGGTGTACTACACCATCGGCACCGGCCCGCTGACCGCCGGCAAGTTCTCCGCACAGATCGTTACCGGTATCCAGCAGAACATCGCGCAGCCGGATAGCGCTCGCATCGCTTAATGAGGTGACAGCATGAAAGTGATTGCAACCAAGCTGGGCTATTTCGGAAAACTGCGCGAACCGGGCGACGAGTTCGAGGTGCCGGACGGTACCAAGGGCTCGTGGTTCCAGCCGGTCGAGCAGAAGGCCAACGGCAAGGGCGGCAAGAAGCCCGAAGCCCAGGCCAACGAGAAGCCCGCCGACGACCTGGTTTGATCTTCTCCAAGGTGGTAGCCAGCAGCTTGCGGGGGCCTTGCGCCCCCGTTTTTCTAGGAGGTGCCCATGGCCTCGGAAGTTGATATTTGCAACCTCGCGCTCGCACGCCTGGGCGACAACGCCACGGTAGCGAGCATTGACCCGCCCGAGGGCTCGGCCCAGGCGGAACACTGCGCACGCTTTTACGCCATCGCCCGCGACTCCCTGCTGGAAATGCACGCCTGGAAATTCGCCACCCGGCGCGTGCAGCTTGCCAAGCTGACCGTGCCGTCCTGGGACTGGTCCTTCGCCTACGCCGAGCCGACCGGCGCGCTCAAGCTGCTGGGGGTGCTCTCGGCCACTGCGTCGAACGATGACGAAACCCAGCCCTACGAGGCGGAAAGCGACGCCAACGGCGCGGCCATCATCCTGACCAATCAGGAGGACGCCAGCCTGCGCTTCGTCGCCCGCGTGACCGACACCACCAAGTTCTCGCCGCTGTTCGTCGATGCGCTCGCCTGGCTGCTGGCGTCCTACCTGGCCGGCCCGGTGCTCAAGGGCGACGCTGGCGCCGCCATGTCGAAGGCGTGCCTGCAAAGTTTCCTGCTGGCCTTCTCCAACGCCAAGGTTTCGGACGCCAACCAGCGCAAGGTGCGCCCGGAACACACGCCCGCCTGGATCGCCGGGAGGTAAGCCGTGGCGAATATCCGCACCCTGCAACGCTCGTTCTCCGGCGGCGAAATCAGCCCGGAAATGTTCGGGCGCAACGACGACGCCAA
This sequence comes from Pseudomonadota bacterium, assembly GCA_021811005.1. Classification (GTDB taxonomy): domain Bacteria; phylum Pseudomonadota; class Gammaproteobacteria; order Burkholderiales; family Ferrovaceae; genus JAKBAT01. The sequence continues at coordinate 9,243 of JAJZPY010000038.1, read as the reverse complement.
GTATCAGTCGGGCCTTGCCCGCTGCCGCAATTTCATCACCAAGCCGCAAGGCCCGGCCGAGAACCGGCCCGGCTTCGCCTTTGTGCGCGCGGTGAAGGACTCGACCAAGAAGGTGCGGTTGATCCCCTTCACCTATTCGACGACGCAAACCATGGTCATCGAAATGGGGCCGGGCTATTTCCGCTTCCATACCCAGGGCGCCACCTTGATGAGCGGGGGCGTGCCCTACGAAATCGCCAACCCCTACGCCGAGGCCGACCTGTTCGACGTGCATTATGTGCAGTCGGCCGACGTGCTCACGCTGGTGCATCCCAACTACGCGCCGCGCGAACTGCGCCGCCTGGGGGCGACCAACTGGCAACTGACGACCCTGTCCTTCGCGGCCTCGATTGCTGCGCCGGGTGCGCCTTCCCTGTCGGCGGCCGGCCATACGGCCGTGAAATACACCTACTACTACGTGGTCACGGCGGTGGATTCCGAAGGGGTCAGCGAGTCGGCCGCCTCGGCATCGTCGAGCGTGGGTGGCAACCTGTTCGAAACCGGCGCCACTGTGACAATCTCGTGGGCGGCCGTGGCCGGCGCCTCGCGCTATAACGTCTATAAGCTGCAAGGCGGCCTCTACGGCTACATCGGCCAAACCACGGGCCTGTCCATCGTCGACGACAACATCAGCCCGGACCTGGGCAAAACCCCGCCCCTGTACGACAGCGTGTTCGGTGGGGCCGGCGAGTACCCCGGCGCCGTGTCCTACTTCGAGCAGCGCCGATGCTTTGCCGGCACGACCAACAAGCCGCAAAACATCTGGATGACCAAGTCGGGCACTGAATCGAACATGAGCTATTCGCTGCCGATTCGGGACGACGACCGCATCGCCTTCCGGGTGGCCGCGCGCGAGGCAAACACCATTCGCCATATCGTGCCGCTCACCCAACTGCTGCTGCTCACGTCCTCGGCCGAGTGGCGGGTCACGTCGGTGAATAGCGACGCCATCACGCCCAGCACCATCAGCGTGCGCCCGCAGTCCTACGTGGGTTCGTCGAACGTGCAGCCAGTCATCATCAACAACACCCTTATTTACGGCGCTGCGCGCGGCGGCCACGTGCGCGAACTGGCCTACAACTGGCAGGCCAGCGGCTTCATTACCGGGGATCTGTCCCTTCGTGCGCCGCACCTGTTCGACACGTTCGACATCGTGGATATGGCCTATGCCAAGGCGCCGCAGCCGATGGTCTGGTTCGTTTCCACGTCCGGCCGGCTGCTGGGCCTCACCTACGTGCCCGAACAACAGGTCGGCGCCTGGCACTGGCACGACACGGACGGCGTGTTCGAGTCCTGCACCGTGGTGGCCGAGGGCGGCGAGGACGCGCTCTATTGCGTGATTCGCCGCACGATCAACGGGGCCAGCGTGCGCTACGTCGAGCGCATGGCTTCGCGCCAGTTCAGCGACCAGGCCGACGCCTTCTTCGTCGATTGCGGCGCCACCTACTCGGGCGTGCCGGCTGACGTTATCAGCGGCCTGGGCCACCTCGAAGGCAAAACCGTCAGCATCCTGGCCGATGGCGCGGTGCATCCGCAGCGCGTGGTAACGGGCGGCAGCATCACCCTGGACATCGAGGCCAGCACCGTGCAAATCGGCCTGCCCATCGAGGCCGACCTTCAAACCCTGCCGCTTGCCGTGCAGCTACAGGACGGCAGCTTCGGACAAGGCCGATTCAAGAACGTGAATAAGGTGTGGCTGCGCGTCTATCGGTCCTCGGGCATCTTCGTGGGACCGAGCGCCAACGAACTGACCGAGGCCAAGCAGCGCACCACGGAGAACTACGGCGCGCCGCCGGCCTTGAAGAGTGAGGAAATCCCGCTTGTGCTCACCCCCTCGTGGGCGGATAGCGGGCAAATCTTCGTGCGGCAGTCCGACCCGTTGCCGCTCACGGTGGTGAGCATGACGGCCGAGGTTGCGCTCGGTGGGTAACTACCAGCGCTGGCCGTGGGTCCGGGTTTCCCCGGTGCCGTAGTTCTGGTAGGTGCCCGTGCCCCGGTCATACGACCACGAGTTGCCGCGAGAATCGGTGCCTGTGGTCGTATTCCCGTAGGTCTGCGCGTTCCAGGTCGATCCGGTGTTGCTGTTGTAGCCTTGGTAGCCGCTGCCGCCACTGTTGTAGCTGTTCCCGCTACGGCTGTCGTAACTCGACCCGCCACCGTAGGAAGGCGACGGCGGCGCCCCTGCGCCGGGATACCCGTTGCTGGGCGAGTTGAAGATGGTGTTTTGCGCCGAGGCCGCGCCCGACAAGGCCAGCAGTGCCACGAAAATCAGGTGCTTCATGGTTTCCCTCCTTTAACCGAACAGCGGCCGAAGCACGGCCCAATAGATAGGCCACATGGCTGACAGCAGCCCGTTGATTGGAACAACGATCATCCAGTTCCACCACGTGTAGGAATAGTCGTCGAAGAAGGTCAGGTAGATGAACGTGATGGGCGCGCCGATGTAGTACGCCAGCAACAGAACACCGCCCAAAGCTCCCCGCATTTCCATCCCTTCTAAATGAACTTGCAAAATTTTGCGCGTTCAATAATACTACGCATGCCTCTGGAATTCTAGGGGCCGGGATTGGCGTCCCGGACAGAAGGCGCACAAGCCGCCTACGCGGCTTTTTCTTTGTGCGCAGCACGGCGTGCCTTATCATCTATGGGCGGGCCGTGTGGGGAGCCGCAAGGCTCGCCGGTCCTTCTGCCGGTACGCCAACCTGCACGGTTCCGCCCACCATCGGTTGGCGTCGGGGAAAGGCGGGAAATTGAAATGCTTACAGAAGGAGCATCCCGCATGTCTAGCACCGCCCTTGTTTTCCAATCTACAACCTTCAACGTAATCGACCGCGCCGGCCGCCCATGGCTAAGGGGGCGGCAAATTGCCGATGCCCTTGGCTACAAGCGCGCCCGCGACTTGAACGACCTTTACACCCGCAATGCCGAGGAATTCACCGACAGCATGTCCGCTGTAGTGAAACTGCCCTCGGCGGGCGGATTGCAGAGCACCCGCATTTTCTCCCTGCGTGGCGCGCATCTGTTGGCGATGTTCGCCAACACGTCGAAGGCGCAAGCCTTTCGGCGCTGGGTGCTCGACATCCTCGACCGTGAAGCCGCCGTCCCGCCAGTGTCGACTTTTAAGGTTTTGCCCGAGGCTGACGGATACGAACTCTACCAAGAGGCCACCGCGCTGCTGTGCAAGCTGGGTGGCGCGCATGGCCGTGGGGCGGCCATCACCATGCTGGCGCAGTTCGACGCCCGCAACCTTCCCGCCGTGGCGCGCGAGCGCCTGCCGGAATTCGTCGCGGCCTGCAAGAAAGTCCTCGGCGCCACGACCAGTCCCGCGCCCACTCCGGCACTGACCCCGCAGCAGGCCGAGGAAATCACCCAGCGCATCGACAACCTGGCCCGGCTGTTCCATCCGCACAGTCAGCCCTTCGCCGACGTGATGGGCATTGCCCGCGCCTTGCGCGGCCTTGACCCCAAGCTCGGCGCACGGGCGCCTGCCTTCGTGCCCTTGCTGCCGGACGCTGCGCCGACTGTCGAAACACCCCTGCGCCAGCAGGTCGTGCAAACCTTGCGGGCCGAATACTCGCACGGCGACTACAAGGCGCTGGCCCGTGACCTCGGCATCCACGAGTCCTCGGCCAAGAAGATCGTCGGCCGCTTGAAGCTGGGGGCAGCATGCACCCGATAGACCTACTGATTGAATTCGTGAGCCGGTTCCCGCCAGACACCCCGGCTTCGCTACTGGCCGGCGTCATCCTCCGCGTGGAGTGCGCGTAACCCCCAAGTGTAGCGATACCGTGCAACCATTCCCGGCGCGGGTGCCCGTAGTGGCCTGCGCCGGGGTTACGGTTCGCGCATTGTCCTCGGGGTTACGCTATGGGTTTCAATCCGTCACAAATGGCCTTTGCCAGTGCCGCCCTGCAAACGGGCGGCATGATTACGTCCGCCATCGGCAGCTATAACAGCGCCCAAATCTCGAAGATCAACCTCAACACCCAGGCGACGATTGCGGAAAGCAATGCCCGTATCGCCGAACTCGGCGCGCAATCGGCCCTCATGCGCGGCCAGAAACAAGCCAGTGGCTTGATGTTCAAGGCCGGCCAGTTGAAAAGCCGGCAACGGGCGAGCATGGCCGCGAACGGGGTGAGCCTCAGCGAGGGCAACGCGGTCGAACTGCAAGCCTCGACCGACATCATGGCGCAGATCGACAAGAACACCATCGAGGCCAACGCGGTATATGAAGCCTTCGGCTACCGCTCCAATGCCGTGAATTACCAGAACGACGCCCTCATGCGCCGCGCCTCGGCCGGCGCCATCAGCCCTATGGGTGCAGCGGCCGGCACGCTGCTGGGCAGCGCCGGCAGCGTGGCGAGCGCGTGGGGCAACTACGCCAAGCTCAAGGAGTAAGCCGTGCCGACCGTCCCGACCTATGACAGTTTTCAGGCCGCGCCCGGCGCGCTGCCACAAGCGCGCCTGACTTCGCCCGAAATGCCCGACGTGGCCGGGCAGCAGGCCCAGCAGATGGGCCAGGCCATGCAGCGGGCCGGGGGCGAAATCGGCCGCATCGCCATGGAAGAGGCGCAGAAAGCCAATCAGGTACGCATCGACGACGGCCTCACGCAATACGTGAAGGCGGCCACCGACCTGGAAGTCGAGGCCCTGCAACTGCAAGGCCGCAACGCCCTGGAACGGCCGGACGGCAAAGCCCTGCCCGATGAGTACGGCGAGAAGGCCAACAAAGCGGCCGAAGCCATCGAGGCAAGCCTCGGCAACCAGATGCAGCGCGAAGCCTTCCGCCAGCGCGTTGCCCAGCTACAAGGCCAGTTCCACAAGAAGCTGACCCTGCACATGGTGGCCGCGCAGAAGGACTACGCGCGCGAGCAGCGGCAGGCGACGCTCGACACCGCCGTTTATCGCGGGGGCGTGTTGTGGGGCGATGCCACCGCCGTGCAGCAATCGGCCGATACCATCCGCCTGACCGTCGAGCAGCAGTTGAAGGACGACGGCTTGCACGGCGACGAGAAAATCCGCGAATCCCGGATGATTGCCACCCTCACGCCGCTGCACGCGGCGGTGCTCAACGGCATGGTGGACGGCAACCGCATCGACCTGGCGCGCGATTACTACAAGAACAACAGCGCTTCCATGAGCCTACAGGCGCGCGACAACGCCATGAAGGTCATCGAGGCCGGCGACTTTGAGGCCCGCACCCAGGACCAGGCCGACAGCCTCTTTGCCCGGCACAAGGGCAATATCTCTGCCGCCCTGGCCGAGGCCCGCACCAAGTTGTCGGGCAAGGAAGAGGACGCCGTGGTGTCGCGCCTGAAAACCTACGACGCCGAGCGCGTGGCCCTGCGCGAGCGCGGGCAACGGGATGCCGCCGACCAGGCGTGGCAACTGGTTTCCCAAGGCAAGCGCGTGCCGCCGTCCATCCTTGCCGCCATGGATGGCCGCGACGCCATCGCGGTGCGCAAGGTGCTGACCGAAGGCACGCCGGTAAAAACCGACGTGGGCAAGTGGCTGGAATTCACCAACCTGCCGCCGGCCACCTTGGCAACCCTGACCCCGCAGCAACTCATGCGCGACTATCGGCCTTATTTCTCCGATGCCGACCTGCGCAACGCCGACCAGATGATCCAGGCCGCCAAGGGATTGCGCGGCGGGAAACCCAATCAGGACGGTTTGCAGTTGATGACCACGGCCGACCTGCTCAAACGCACGGCCACCGAGTTGAAGATATTGCCCGCATCCGGCAAACCGGACGAAAACGAGCAAAACCGATACCTCGCCTTCACCGACCGCATGCAGGTCAGAGTCAACCAATGGGAAGCCACCAACGGCAAGAAGGCGTCGCCCGAGGTGCTGCGCACCCTGCTGGATGAAGAAAAGCTAAACGTGGTGCGTTACGACGAATGGGGAACGGACAAGGATCGCCCCTATGTTTCGCTAACCCCCGACCAGCAGGCCAAAGCCTACGTCACGGTGGGCGATGAGGAAATCAAGTTGTCCGCCATCCCGATGCGCCGCCGTGCGCAGATCGTCGAAGCCCTGCAAGCAAAGGGGCAACCCGTGACCGAGGCCGAAATCGCCCGCCTGTGGGTCAAAGCCGGAAAGCCAAAATGAGCAACGACAACCCGTTTTTCTCCCTCGTTCCCGATGCACCAACCGGCGCAAGCACGCCGGATAGCGACGGCAACCCGTTCCTGCCGCTGGTCGATGCCGAGGTCAAGCAACGCCGCGAGAAGGCAAACACCGTTCTCGAACTGGTGCTGCCCCGCAACCCCGACAAGGAAGCCGAGGCCAAGCGCTTGAGCGCGACCTTCGGCTTGAGTGTCGATACCGTCAGCCGCAACCACGACGAACTGGCGCGCATCGCCCGCGCCCGCGAAATCCAGCGCATGACGGCCGCCTCGCCGGTATTGGCCCGCCAACTGGCAAACCCCGATTTTGCCGCGCTCGCCCACGATAACGCCGAGAACCTGGCCGCCATTGAGCGCACCTTCCTGGGCACGCTGGGCGATGTGGGGGTCACGGCGGTAAAAGGCGCCATCGGCCTGCCGCAAGCCTTCGTCGGCCTGGCCGATATTCCGACCTTCGGCTATGTCGGCAAGGGCCTGGACGCTATCGGCATCCGCTTCAACGATGCCCAGGCGATTGCCGCCGGCTGGTACTCGCCCGCGCAGCAGCGCGCCAACCGGGCGGTGCAGCAGGCGGACGGCTTCGTCGATACCCTTGGCGCAGCGGTGAGCAACCCGAGCACCATTGCCACCACGGTGGGTGAATCGCTGCCGCAAATGCTGGGCGGTGCGGGTATCGCGCGCGGCTTGATGAAGTTCTTGCCGAAAGTTTCGCCCCTGCTCGCAGGCGCGGCCGGCGAAGGCATCCTCGGCGCGGGCAGTGCGGCCGAGAGCATCCGCGCGCAAACCCCGGACGAACTGCTGAACTTGCAGCAATCCGTGTCCGCCCTGGGCTCGGGCGCTATGACCGCCGTGTTCGGCATGATGGGCGGCAAACTGGCCCAGCGGCTTGGAATCGACGACATCGACACCGCGCTGGCGCGCGGCAACCTCGACAAAGGCGCGGTCGAAACGGCAAAACGCGGCTTTGTCGCCCGCCTCGCCGGGGGCGGTATCAGCGAGGGTCTGTTCGAGGAACTGCCGCAATCCGCACAAGAGCAGATGTGGCAGAACTTCGCCACCGGCCGCCCCATTGGCGAAGGCGTTGAAAACGCCATGGCGATGGGCCTGCTTGCCGGCACCACGATGGGCGGCGGCTTCCAGGCGGTGAATTACCTGGCCGACCGGCAAAAGGCCCAGCGCGCCGAGAAGTCGGCCGAGTTCCTGGACGGCCTCAACAAACTGGCGCAAGCCGACAAGCTGGCGAGCCGCGACCCGGAAACCTTCGAGCAGTTCATTGCCCAGGTGGCCGAAGGGAGCCCGGTGCAAACCGTGTTCATCGACGCCAAGACCTTGATGCAGTCCGGCCTGGGCGGGGAACTTGCCAAGGTTTCGCCGTCTGTCGCCCAGCAGATCGACGCGGCCATTGTCGCGGGCGGACAGATCGCCATCCCGGTGGAAGAGTACGCCGCCCGGATTGCGCCGACCGAATACGCCCAAAGCCTGCTCGATCACCTCAAGGTGGAAGCGGAAGGATTCAGCCGGGCCGAGGCGCAGCAATTCATGCAAAGCCACGCCGAAGCGCTGCAACAAGAAGTCGAGCGCACCTTGGCCGAGAAGCAGGTCGACGACACGTTCAAGGCGTCCGCCGATGCGGTGAAGGCGCAGTTGCTCGCCGACCTCAACACCCTGGGCCGCTTCACGCCGGCCAAGAACGAGGCCGACGCTACGCTCTTCGCCAGCTACTACGCCGTGCGCGCGGCGCAGATGGGCACCACGCCCGAGGAACTGTTCGCCCGGCGGCCGGTGCGCTTCAATGCTGAAAAAGTCAGCGCTGGCGAGACGGCGGTATTTGCGCAGGCGCTGGCCTCGCAACCTCCAAAGGGCTGGAAGCATTCGGTCGACGGCGCGGACGCGGCGGCATTGTGGGAAGGGCAGGACGGCACCGAGGCGGTTTTCTGGACAGACTTGAAGGGCAAGCTGGAACAGGACGCGCCGGCCGTCGCGGGCTACTCGCATTCGGTCAATCGCTCCACCGTTACGCATATCCGAAAGCGGCACGGCGGCGCGGCAACCGAAGCCGAGCGCAGGCAGTTGCCGGTCACGGCAGGCGACCTTGCCCGCATCCCGGAAATCGTCACGGGCTACGATGCCATCCGCACCGACCTGCAAAGCGACGGCGGCGCGCCCGAGGTGGCATTTGCAAAGCGTGTCGATGATGGGGTGCTGGTCTATCTCGCGCGGGTATCGAACAAGCGCAGCAACCTGTCGGCCGTGTCGATGTGGAAGTTCCCGCCGGAAACGGATGCGGCTACGGTGCTCGACCATGCCGTCAAAGAAAAAGCCCCGCGAAACGCGGGGCCGGGTGACGCGCTCCGCCCGCTTTCAGATTATGAGTCCGACGCGCAAGCTCCGTCACTTGACGACAGTATAGACGGGGGCGGGCAGGAGTTCAACCAGGGCGACCAGGCGCGCGGCAGCTTCAACCCGGAAACCTTCACCGTTACCCTGCTCAAGGGCGCCGACCTTTCCACGGCCCTGCACGAGGGCGCGCACTTCTTCTTCGAGAACGATCTCGCTCTTGCCGCCGAACTGGCACAGGAAGCGCAGATTTTCGGCCTCGATGCTCTCAAGCCGGGCGAGCGCCAGATCCTCGCCGACGTGTCGGCCCTGCTCAACTGGCACGGCATTCAGGGCGACATCGACACCCAGCTTGCGCAGTGGTACGGCCTCGACTTCGAGGAAAAGCGCGCCTACCACGAGCGCACCGCCGAATCCTTCGAGGCGTACCTGTTCGAGGGCAAGTCCCCCAGCCTGGAACTGCAACCCTATTTCCAGAAGTTTCGCGCCTGGCTGCTCAACGTCTACCGCTCGCTGAAGGACTTTGTCGCCCGCCATCCCGAGGCTGGCAAGCTGAACGACGAGGTGCGGGGCGTGTTCGACCGCCTGCTCGCCACCAACGAGCAAATCACTCTGGCCGAGCAGGGCCGCAGCATGATGCCGCTGTTCACCTCGCCGGAACAGGCCGGCATGACACCCGAGGAATTTGCCGCCTACCAGGCGCTCGGCGTCGATGCCACCGCCCAGGCCATCGAGG
>JAJZPY010000037.1 GCA_021811005.1 Pseudomonadota bacterium | reverse complement strand
ATAGCGGTGTTCCAGGCGCACCTGTTCCGACAGGTTTTCGTCGTCCAGCAGGAACGGGGGCGGCAGCGACGGGTTGAGGATTTCGATGGCGTCCGCCAGCACTTCCACGTCGCCGCTCTGCAGGTGAGGGTTGCGTGTTCCTTCGGGACGCAGGCGCACGCGCCCGGTCACTTTCAGCACGAATTCGTTGCGGACTGTTTCCGCGGTCTGGAACGTGCCCTGGTTGTCCGGGTCGGACACCACCTGCACCAGCCCTTCGCGATCGCGCAGATCGATGAAGATGACGCCGCCATGGTCGCGCCGGCGGTGGGCCCACCCCATCAGGGTGACGGTCTGGTTCAGGAAGCGGCGGTCCACGAGGCCGCAGTATTCAGTGCGCATGATTCGGAAATCTCTGAAAAGGTTTTAGTCCAAGGAAACTGTTTTTTTGCCCGTGATGTCCACCACGCCCATGGAAATGATGTACTTGAGGGCATCATCCACGGCGATGTCCAGTTCGATGACGTCACGTTTGGGCATCATCAGGAAAAAACCGGAGGTGGGGTTCGGCGTCGTGGGCACATAGACGCTGACATGGGGTTCGCCCAGCCGTTCGGCCAGGTCACCCTGGGGAAATCCGGTCTGGAAGGCCAGCGTCCAGCTGTTGGCGTGCGGGTAGCGGACCAGCAGCACCTTGCGGAATGCGTGGCCCGAACCGGAAAACAGGGTATCGCTCACCTGCTTGACGCTGGCGTAGATGCTGCTGACGATGGGGATGCGTGCCAGCAGCACTTCGCCCAGCTGCAGCAACCGCCGCCCCAGCAGATTGGCCGCGATGGCGCCGGTCACCAGCACGATGACCAGGGCCAGCAGCACCCCCAGTCCCGGGATGTTCACGCCGAACAGGGCGTCTGGCCGGTAAGGGGCCGGGATCAGGAACAGGGTCTGGTCGAGCGTGTTCACGATGAGGCGCAACACCCACACCGTGATCACGAGCGGGATCAGCACCACGATCCCGGTCAGGAAATAACGTTTCATCAGGATGCCGTGCTGGCGGAAGCGCTGTCTGCAGGGGCGGCGGCCGGCGTTTCGCCGGTGGCCGGCGCTGCCGGGGTCGCTTCCGGCGGGGTCGTTGGTGCCGGCGAAGTCGAAGACGCAGACGACGTGCTGCGGCCGCCCCGGAAGTCCGTGACGTACCAGCCGGTGCCCTTGAGCTGGAAACCGGCGGCCGTGATTTTTTTCACGAGCGCGGACTCACCGCAGGAAGGGCAATCCTTGCGCGGTGGATCGGAAATTTTCTGCAGGACTTCAATCTCGTGGCCGCAAGCCTGACAGCGGAATTCGTACAAAGGCATTGAATCCTCCCATCGACCTGAAATGATAGCATATTATGCTAAATCAAGAGGTTGAACGTCGCTACATGATGGACTCCCAAGGGAACCTGCGCCGCCAAAACGCCTCTATAGGAAAATGATCTGGGTCATCACGCGGGAGGAGGTTACATGGCACTGAAACGATGGGTGTTTTTGGGGTTGATGCTGTTGGCGGCGGGAGCATGGGCCGATGCGAAAACAGGGCTGCCGGCAGGCGTCGTGCAGGTGCACCAGCTGGAAGGAGTGACGGAATACCGCCTGGCCAACGGCCTGCAGGTGCTGCTGGCACCGGATGCCAGCAAGCCCACCACCACCGTCAATGTGACCTACCGGGTGGGATCGCGCATGGAAGACTATGGCGAAACCGGCATGGCCCACCTGCTGGAGCACCTGATGTTCAAGGGCACGCCCAGCCACCGCAACATCACCGCTGAACTCACCCGCCGTGGCATGCGCCCCAACGGCACCACCTGGTTCGACCGCACCAACTACTTCGAAACCTTTGCCGCCTCCCCGGCCAACCTGGACTGGGCGCTGCGCATGGAAGCGGACCGCATGGTGCATTCCTTCATTGCGCGCAAGGATCTGGACAGCGAAATGACCGTGGTGCGCAACGAAATGGAAAGCGGTGAAAACGATCCCGGCGAAGTGCTGATGGACAAGGTGATGGCGGCGGCCTACCAGTGGCACAACTACGGCAAGTCCACCATCGGCGCGCGCAGCGACGTGGAAAACGTCAGCATTCCCCATCTCCAGGCCTTCTACCGCAAGTATTACCAGCCGGACAACGCCACGCTGGTGGTGGCCGGCAGCTTCGACGCGGCCAAAACGCTGGCGCTCATCCAGGACGTTTTCGGCCGCATTCCCAGGCCGAAGCGCGTGCTGGACCCCACCTACACGCTCGATCCCGTGCAGGACGGGGAGCGCGAAGTGGTGTTGCGGCGCGTGGGCGACATCCAGTATGTGGAAGCGGTGTATCACGCGGTCGCTGCGGCGTCGCCGGACAGCGCGGCGTTCGAGGTGCTGGCCCAGGTGCTGGGCGACACCCCCTCCGGCCGCCTGCATCAGGCCCTGGTGGAGAAAGGCCTTGCCACCGCCACGGCCGCCGACTATTTCAACCTGGACGAACCGGGCGTGATCTTTTTCCAGGCCGACGTGCGCAAAGGCCAGTCGCTGGACGCCGTGCGCGACGCCTTCCTCAAGACCATCGAAGACATGAACGCGCATCCCGTGATGGCCGCCGAAGTGGATCGCGCCAAGGCCAACTTGCAGAACGGCATTGAAATCACGTTCAACGATCCGGAGCGGTTCGGCATTGCGCTCTCCACGGCCATTGCCAACGGCGACTGGCGCCTGTTTTTCCTGACCCGCGACCGCATTGCCAAGGTCCAGCCGGCCGACGTGCAGCGTGTGGCGGAAGCCTACCTGGTGCCCAGCAACCGCACACTCGGCCTGTTCATGCCCACGGCCAGTCCGGTACGCGCACCGGCTCCCCGGCGCGAAGATGCCGAAGCCCAGCTCAAGGGTTACCAGGGCAATCCTCATTTCGCGGCGGGCGAAGCGTTTGACCCGGCGCCGGCCAACATCCAGTTGCGCACCCAGTGGCTTACGCTGCCCGGAGGCACGCAGGTGGCGCTGCTGCCCAAGAAAACGCGCGGTGGCACGGTGCATGCCCAGATCCATCTCCATTTCGGCACGGCCCAATCGCTGGAAGGCAAATCCAGCATCGGCGACCTTGCGGGCAGCCTGCTGGACCGCGGCGCGGCAGGCATGAGCCGCCAGCAAATCCAGGACCGTTTCACGGCGCTCAAGGCGCAGGTGGCTTTCAGCGGAAGCGCCGCGGGGGCCACGGTGTCCATCCAGACCGTGCGTGAAAACCTGCCGGCCACGCTCGACCTGGTGGCCCGCATCCTGCACCAGCCCCAGTTTCCCGAAAGCGAGTTCAAGCAGGCCCGGGAAGCGGAGCTGGCAGACATCGAGGAAAGCCGAAGCGATCCGCAGGCGCGCGCCAGCAACGCCATGGGACGCTATTTCAATCGCCATCCCCGCGGCGACGTGCGTTATGTGAGCACGTTCGACGAGTCGGTCGAAGACGCGAAGGCCGTGACGCTGGAGCAGGTGAAAGCGTTCCACAAGAACTTCTACGGTGCCGACCACGGAGAAGTGGCCATCGTCGGCGATTTTGATGCCAAGGCGGCCCTCGAAGCCCTCAAGAAAGGGCTGGACGGCTGGAAAAGCGCGAGTCCCTACGAGCTGGTGATCGACGACTACAAGGCCTTCCCCGGAAAACGCATCCAGATCGACACGCCCGACAAGGCCAATGCCGTGTTCCTGATGCGCGAGCCGCTTGCCCTGATGGACAGCGATCCCGATGCGCCTGCGCTGACGCTGGGCAATTACATCCTGGGCGAAGGGTTCCTCAATTCGCGCCTGGCCACCCGCATCCGGCAGAAGGAAGGATTGAGCTACGGCGTCGGTTCCTATCTGAGGCTCAACGACAAGGTGCGCAACAGCCAGTTCGGAGCCTATGCCATCTACGCGCCGCAGAATCTGGCGCGGCTCGAAACGTCATTTGGCGAAGTCATTCGTCAGGTGATTCGCGAAGGGGTGAAACCGGAAGAGGTTCAGGCGGCCCAGTCGGCTCTCCTGCAGTCGCGCCAGCTTTCCCGTTCCCAGGACGGGACGCTGGCGGCCCTGCTGGACAAGCTGATGTTCGATCATCGCACCATGAATTTCGTGGCGGACTTCGACCGGGATCTCGCCGCGCTCGACGCGCCTGCCGTGAACAAGGCGCTCCAGCACTACCTCGACCCGGATCATTTCGTGGAAGTGGTGGCGGGAGATTTCGCCAAGAAAAAGGCGCCATGACGTACAAGATCCCGATTTCCGTGCTGGTGGTGATTTACACGCCGGCACTGGACGTGTTGTTGCTGGAGCGTGCCGACTCACCCGGGTTCTGGCAGTCGGTGACGGGCAGTCGCGATGCTCCCGATGAACCGTTGCAGGAGACGGCCCGGCGTGAAGTGCGGGAAGAGACGGGTTTGGACAGCGCGGCTTACCGGCTGACCGACTGGCAACAGGTCAACGAATTCGAGATCTACGAACGCTGGCGTTTCCGCTACGCGCCGGGAACCACCCGCAACCAGGAGCACGTGTTTGGGCTGGAAGTGCCCGAACAGGCGCCGGTGAAATTGTCGCCGCGCGAGCACCGCGGGCACCTGTGGCTGCCCTGGCAGGAGGCGGCGGAAAAATGTTTTTCGTGGTCCAACCGGCAGGCGATCCTTTCCCTGCCGGACCGGGCCGCCTGAAGACCGCGCCGGGAATCAGGCCGAGAAGGAGGAGCCGCAGCCGCAGGTGGAGGTGGCGTTGGGGTTGCGGATGATGAACTGGGCGCCTTCCAGGTCTTCCTTGTAATCGATTTCCGCGCCCACCAGATACTGGTAGCTCATGGGGTCGATCAGCAGGCGCACGCCGTTCTTTTCCATGACGGTGTCGTCGTCGTTGGTGGCTTCCTCGAAAGTGAAGCCGTACTGGAAGCCGGAACAGCCGCCGCCGGTCACGAAGACCCGCAGCTTGAGGTCGGGGTTGCCTTCCTCGTCGATCAGTTGCTTGACCTTGCCTGCGGCGCTGTCGGTGAAATTCAGCGGGGCCGGCATCATTTCCGTCGGTGCGTTCATCAGTGAAACTCCATGAAGATCAAAAAGCGGTTTTCTGCCGCACGGGCCGCAGGCTGCTGCGGCAATTTATAACCATTCTACACTTTCAGGGCAGAACCGGCACCTGGGTCAGCCCCAGCGTTTCCGGAAAGCCGAACATCAGGTTCATGTTCTGCACGGCCTGGCCGGCGGCCCCTTTCACCAGGTTGTCGATCACGGACAGGACCACCACCGTGTCGCCGCCCTGCGGTCGGTGCAGCGCGAGGCGGCACAGGTTGGAGGCACGCACGGAACGGGTGTCCGGCTGGCTGCCGGCCGGCAGCACGTCCACGAAAGGTTCGTTGGCGTAGCGCGCCTCAAACAGGGCCTGGAGGTCCGTGTCGGCACGCAGCGTGGCGTACAGGGTGGCATGGATGCCGCGAATCATGGGCACGAGATGGGGCACGAACGTCAGGCCCACGGTCTGGCCCGAAGCCGCCTGCAGGCCCTGGCGGATTTCCGGGTGGTGGCGGTGGCCGGCCACGCCGTAGGCCTTGAAGTTGTCCCCGGCCTCGGCGAACAGGATGTGGGTTTCGGCTTTGCGGCCGGCACCGGACACGCCGGATTTGGCATCGGCGATCAGGTGGGCGGGGTCCACCGCGCCGGCTTCCAGCAACGGCAGAAAACCCAGCTGCACGGCCGTCGGGTAGCACCCCGGGTTGGCCACCAGGCGGGCATCCCGGATGGACGGGCGGTTCACTTCCGGCAGGCCGTACACCGCTTCCGCCACCAGTTCGGGGCAGGCGTGTTTCATGCCGTACCATTTTTCCCACAGTGCCACGTCCTTGATGCGGAAGTCGGCAGCCAGGTCGATCACGCGCACGCCGGCATCCAGCAGGGCACGGGCCTGTTCCATGGCCACGCCGTTGGGGGTAGCAAAAAACACCAGGTCGCAGCGTTCCAGGCCGGCCTGCTCGGGCAGGCTGAACGCCAGGTCCACGTGGCCGCGCAGGCTGGGGAAAAGGGTGTCCACGGCCTGTCCGGCCTCCTTGCGGGAAGTGATGGCCTGCAGGCGCACTTCCGGGTGCTGGGCCAGCAGGCGCAGCAATTCGACGCCGGTGTAACCGGTCCCGCCAACGATGCCAACTGTGATCATGATGCGTTCCTCGGGGTTCTGCCCCTCATTCTATAGCGAGAACAAAGCACCGCGAAAAAAAAGCCGGCGTGAAGGCCGGCTTTTTCGGGGGGTGGCTGCGATCAGCGTTTGCTGAACTGCTTGCGCCGGCGGGCTTTGTGCAACCCCACTTTCTTTCGTTCCACTTCACGGGCGTCACGGGTGACCAGGCCGGCCTGCTTGAGGGCGGTCTTGAGCTCCGGGTTGAAGTCGATCAGTGCCCGGGTGATGCCGTGGCGCACGGCGCCGGCCTGGCCGGATTCTCCGCCGCCGATGACGTTGACGAGGATGTCGAAGCCGTTGAGGTTGTTGGTCAGCTCCAGCGGCTGGCGCACCACCATGCGGCCGGTTTCACGGGAAAAGTATTCGTCCAGGGTCTTGCCGTTCACTTCGAACTTCCCGGAACCCGTCTTCAGGAAGACGCGGGCCACCGCGCTTTTGCGCCGCCCCGTGCCGTAATAGTAGTTGCCGTTCATGGAAACCTCAAATATTCAATGGCTTGGGTTGTTGTGCCGCGTGCGGATGCTCGGCGCCCGCGTACACTTTCATTTTCTTGATCATGGCATAGCCCAGGGGACCCTTGGGCAGCATGCCTTTGACGGCCTTTTCCAGCACGCGGGCCGGATGGCGGGCACGCAGCTTGTTGAAATTGGTTTCGTAAATCCCGCCCGGGTAGCCGGAGTGGCGATAGTACATCTTGTCTTCGCCCTTGTTGCCGGTCACGCGGATCTTGTCGGCATTGACCACGACGATGAAATCACCCGTGTCCACGTGGGGGGTGTAAATGGCTTTGTGCTTGCCCCGCAGGCGAAGCGCAATCTGGCTGGCGAGGCGCCCGAGCACGCGGTCCGTGGCATCGACCACATACCAGTCGCGTTGAACGTCTTGCGCCTTGGCTGAAAAGGTTTTCATGACAGCATCGGTCTTTAGTGAAATGAGCCGGCAATTGTAGCTGTCGGCCGGCGCCATTGTCAATCCGCATTTCAAATCGGGGAAAGGGGCCGCTATAATCCCCGGATTAACCGGCAGGAGAAGGGCGGGTCATGAAAGCGCGCGTGAAATGGGTTGAAGGCATGAGTTTCCTGGGGGAAAGCGGAAGCGGGCACACGTTTCTCATGGACGGCGCCCCCGAGGCCGGCGGGCGCAACCTGGGGGTGCGGCCCATGGAGGCCGTGCTGATGGGCGCCGGGGGCTGCACGGCTTTTGACGTGGTGCTGATCCTCAAGCGTTCCCGCGCCGACGTCACCGACTGCGTGGTGGAGCTGGAAGCCGAGCGGGCCGAAGCCGACCCCAAGGTGTTTACCAAAATCCACCTCCATTTCATCGTCACCGGCCGCAACCTGAAGCCGGAGCTGGTGGAGCGGGCCCTCAACCTGTCCGCCGAAAAATACTGTTCGGCCAGCATCATGCTGGGCAAGACGGCGCAAATCACCCACGACTTCGAAATCCGGGAACTGGCCCCGTGACGCCCAAGGAAGCGCTCAACGCGCTGCTGGCGCGCAACGACCTGACGCGCGAGCAGATGCTGTCCGTCATGACCGGCATCATGACGGGGGAGACCACGCCCGCCCAGACCGCCGGCATCATCGTTGCCCTGCGCGCCAAGGGGGAGACGGTGACGGAACTGGCGGCCGCCGCGGAAGTGATGCGCGGCCTGTCGTCCGGGGTGGACACCGCCGGGCTGGACCATGTGGTGGACACCTGCGGCACCGGCGGCGACGGCATGCACACCTTCAACATTTCCACCACGGCGGCCTTCGTGGCAGCCGCGGCCGGCGCCCACGTGGCCAAGCACGGCGGACGCTCGGTGTCTTCCACCACCGGCAGCGCCGACGTGCTGGAAGCGCTCGGCATTCCGGTCACCCAGGCCACGCCGGAGTCGGTGGCCCGCTCCCTGCGCGAATGCCGCCTGGGATTCATGTTCGCGCCCACGCACCATACGGCGATGCGGCATTCGGCCGTGGTGCGCCGCGAACTGGGCGTGCGCACCCTGTTCAACCTGCTGGGCCCCCTCACCAACCCGGCCGGTGCCCCCAACCAGTTGCTGGGCGTGTTCAGCCCGCAGCTGACCGGCACCCTGGCCGGCGTGCTGCACCGCCTGGGCAGCCGCCATGCCCTGGTGGTTCATGGCAGCGACGGCCTGGACGAAATCACGCTGTCCGGTCCCACCCACGTGGCGGAACTGAAGGACGGCACGGTCCGGGAATACCTGCTCGACCCTGCCGAATTCGGCGTCACGCCCATGCCCCTCAACAGCATCCTGGTGAAAAACGCCCAGGAATCCCGCGAACTGCTGGAAATGGTCCTGGACAACCGCCCCGGCCCGGCGCTTGAAATCGTTGCCCTCAATGCCGGAGCGGCCATCTACGTGGCGGGGCTTGCCGCCGACCTGCGCGAAGGCATTGCCCGGGCGCGCCAGGCCATCGCCGAAGGCGGTGCGCGCCAACGGCTGGATGCGCTGGTGGCCTGGAGCCGGTCGTGAGCACGGTACTCGACCGCATCCTGGCCACCAAGGCGCGCGAAGTGGCCGAGGCGGCCCGCCAGGTACCGCTCGAGGCGCTCAAGGAGGCTGTGGCAACGGCCCCCCCCGTGCGCGATTTCGAAGGTGCACTGCGCGCCCGCGTGGCGCAGGGCCGGCCGGCGGTGATTGCGGAAGTCAAGAAGGCCAGCCCCAGCAAGGGCGTCCTGCGCGAAGACTTTCATCCCGACCGCATTGCCGCCAGCTACGAACGGCACGGCGCTGCCTGCCTGTCCGTGCTGACCGACCGCGACTATTTCCAGGGCGCCCCCGAGTTCCTGCGGCAGGCGCGCGCGGCCTGTGCCCTGCCGGTGCTGCGCAAGGATTTCATCGTGGATCCCTACCAGGTGTACGAATCCCGCGTCATGGGGGCGGACGCCATCCTCCTCATCGTGGCGGCCCTGCCGCAGCCGGACCTGGAGGCCCTGGCCGCCCTGGCGAAGGGTCTTGGACTGGCGGTGCTGGTGGAAGTGCACGATGGCGACGAACTGCAGCGGGCGCTCCGGCTCGAGACGCCCCTGGTGGGCATCAACAACCGCAACCTGCGCACCTTTGAAACCCGCCTGGAAACCACCTGGACCCTCTCTGCCCAGGTGCCGGCCGGACGCCTGCCCATCACCGAAAGCGGCATCGCAACCCGGGAGGACGTGGCGGCCATGCGCGCCCGCGGCGTGCAGGCCTTCCTGGTGGGGGAAACCTTCATGCGGGCGGCTGATCCCGGCGTGGCGCTGGAAGCCTTGTTCGGTCCCTGAACGTTTTCCGCCGTCCTGACCGCCTGTTGCCACTACAATTGGTTACAGCCGGGCGGCCGGATGCTGGCAGAATTTGCGGTTTGGCCGGGGAGACCCCCGGTGCATAGTTAAAAAAGGAATAACCGTTATGATGTCGTGGGTTGTCAAGCTGGCACTGAGCCGCCCCTACACGTTCATCGTGTTCGCGCTGCTGATCCTGCTGGCCGGGGTGTTTTCCATCCTGCGCACGCCCACGGACATTTTTCCGGACATCCGCATTCCGGTCATCAGTGCCGTCTGGACCTATTCCGGACTTTCGCCGGAAGACATGTCGGGGCGTGTCCTGTACGCCTATGAACGCTACCTGACGTCCACCGTCAACGACATCGAGCACATCGAGTCCACCTCCCTGCCGGGCTACGGCATCGTCAAGATCTTTTTCCAGCCCACCGTGGACATCCGCACCGCCACGGCCCAGGTGACTTCCATTTCCCAGACGATCCTCAAGTTCATGCCGCCCGGCATGACCCCGCCGCTGATCCTCAACTACAACGCGGCCACGGTGCCGATCCTGCAGATTGCCCTGTCCAGTCCCACCATTCCCGAGCAGAAACTGTTCGACTGGGGCCAGAACTTCATTCGTCCGCAGCTCGCCACCGTGCCCGGCAGCGCCATGACCTCGCCGTACGGCGGCAAGGTGCGGCAGATCCAGGTGGACCTGGATCCCCAGGCCATGCAGTCCAAGGGCGTGTCCCCCACGGACGTGAGCGACGCGCTGGCGGCCCAGAACCTGATCATTCCGGCCGGCACCGAAAAGATCGGCAAGTTCGAATACAACATCCGGATCAACGACAGTCCGGACGAGTTCGAAGTGCTCAACAACATTCCCGTCAAGACGGTCACCAACCATTCCCCCATCAAGCAGGCCGGCACCAGCACCATTTTCCTGCGCGACGTGGCGCACGTGCGCGACGGCTATCCGCCGCAAATCAACATCGTGCGCGTGGACGGCCGGCGTTCGGTGCTGCTCACCGTGCTCAAGAACGGCTCGGCTTCCACCCTGGACATCATTTCCGGCGTGCGCGAAAAACTGCCCCTGCTCAAGGAAACGCTGCCGGCCGGCCTCAAGTTGAGCCCGCTCGCCGACCAGTCGATTTTCGTGAAAGCCGCCATTTCCGGCGTGGTGCGTGAAGCCATCATCGCGGCCCTGCTCACCAGCCTCATGATCCTGCTGTTCCTGGGCAGCTGGCGTTCCACCCTCATCATTGGGGCGTCCATTCCCCTGGCGATCCTCTTTTCCATCACTTGCCTGTCGGCGCTGGGCGAGACCATGAACGTCATGACCCTGGGCGGCCTGGCGCTGGCGGTGGGGATCCTGGTGGACGATGCCACGGTCATGATCGAAAACATCAACCACCACCTGGAGTTCGGCAAGGACGTGCGCACCGCGATCATCGACGGCGCGAGCC
The DNA here is from genome assembly GCA_021811005.1 of Pseudomonadota bacterium. GTDB lineage: Bacteria > Pseudomonadota > Gammaproteobacteria > Burkholderiales > Ferrovaceae > JAKBAT01. The sequence continues at coordinate 5,974 of JAJZPY010000037.1, read as the reverse complement.
AGATCGTGCAGCCGGCCTTCGTATCCACCTTCAGCATCTGCATCGTGTTCATCCCGATGTTTTTCCTCACCGGAGTGTCGCGCTACCTGTTCGTGCCCATGGCTGAAGCCGTGGTGTTTGCCATGATCGCCTCCTTCATCCTGTCGCAGACGTTCGTGCCGACGGTGGCCAATTACCTGCTCAAGGCGCACAGCGAAGCGCCGCACGCGTCCCTGCACGACCAGTGGGTGATGGATCCCACCCACCGCAAGCAGCCTTTCCCGCACCAGATCAAGTTTGCCCTGGTGGCCTTCCAGCGCGGCTTCGAAGTGCGCTTTTCCCAGCTGCGCCACGGCTATGCGCGGCTGCTGCAGGCGGCCGTGAACCGCCGCAAGGTGTTCATTCCCGCCTTCATGGCGGTGGTGCTGTCGTCTTTTGTCCTGCTGCCTTTCCTGGGGCGGAATTTCTTCCCGGACGTGGATTCCGGCCAGATCAAGATGCACGTGCGCGCCCAGGTGGGCACGCGGGTGGAAGAGACGGCCAGCCTGTTCGACAAGATCGAGATGGCCATCCGCCAGGAGATTCCCCGCGATGAAATGGACAACATCGTGGACAACATCGGACTGACCGTGAGCGGCATCAACACCGCGTACAGCAACACCGGCACCGTCGGCCCGGAAGACGGCGACATCCTGATTTCCCTGAACGACAACCACGGTTCCACGGCGGACTACATCAAGCGGCTGCGCACGGTGCTGCCGGAAAAATTCCCGGGCACGTCCTTCGCGTTCCTGCCGGCGGACATGGTGAGTCAGATTCTCAACTTCGGTGCGCCGGCCCCCATCGACATCCAGGTCAAGGGCCCCAACCACGATGCCAACCTGGCCTACATCGGCAGGATGCTGCGCCGGGTGCAGCACATCAATGGCATTGCCGACGCGCGCATCCAGCAATCGGCCAACTACCCGCAGTTCGATGTGGACGTGGATCGCACGCGGGCGCAGACCGTGGGCGTGACGGAACGCGACGTGTCCAACAACCTCATGGCCACGCTCTCCGGCAGTTTCCAGATCGCCCCCACTTTCTGGCTCAACCCGCGCAATGGCGTGTCCTATCCGATCGTGGTGCAGACGCCGCAGTACCGCATTGACAGCCTGTCGGCCCTGGAAAACGTGCCCATCACGGTCAAGAGCGCAAAAACCACGCCTTCCGCGGGCGAGGCCGGCGCCACGCGCGACCTGCAGCGCATGCAGGTGCTGGGCGGGCTGGCCACCATCACGCGCGACGTCACCGAAGCGGTCGTCACCCACTACGCCATCCAGCCGTCCTTCGACATTTATGCGGCCATCCAGGGCCAGGACCTGGGAGCCGTGGCGGACGACATCCACCAGCTGATCGACAAGCACCGTTCGGAAATTCCCAAGGGGGCCACGGTTCAGGTGCTGGGCCAGGTGCCCATCATGGAGAAATCCTTCACCGGCCTGCTGCTCGGCCTGGCCGCCTCGATCCTGCTGATTTACCTGCTGATCGTGGTGAACTTCCAGTCCTGGCTCGATCCCTTCGTCATCATCACCGCGCTGCCGTCCGCCCTGGCCGGCATCATCTGGATGCTGTTCATGACGCACACCACCTTGTCCGTGCCGGCCCTCACGGGCGCCATCATGTGCATGGGCGTGGCCACCGCCAACAGCATTCTGGTGATCAGCTTTGCCCGCGAGCGCCTGCACATCACGCACGATGCGGCCAAGGCGGCAGTGGAAGCGGGCTTCACCCGCTTTCGCCCGGTGTTGATGACGGCGCTCGCCATGATCATCGGCATGTTGCCCATGGCCCTGGGCCTGGGCGACGGCGGCGAGCAGAACGCGCCGCTGGGACGGGCCGTGATCGGGGGGCTGACCATCGCCACCCTCAGTACGCTGATTTTCGTGCCCGTGGTGTTCAGCCTGGTGCACGCCAAGGACAAATTCCATTCCCACCATGAAGGGGAAGATCTCGAAGCCACAGGAGAGCCGAATGCAACATGAGCCGGAGCTGAATGTAGGAGGATTGACGCCGGAAATGAAGGCGCGGCTGAAACGCGTCGGCGTGATCGCCCTGGCCGTGGCCCTGATCGTTGTGGCCTGGGGGTTGTTCACCCGATACCGCGAAAGCCATGAAAACAACACCTGGACGCAGCAGCAGGCCATACCGGCCGTGAGCGTGATTTCGCCGCACCACGGCAAGGCCGTGCGCGCGCTCATCCTGCCGGGCAGCCTGCAACCGTACATCGATGCGCCCATCCTGGCCCGGGTGGACGGCTACCTGCTGCGCTGGTACCACGACATCGGCGCGCACGTGAAGTCGGGCGAGCTGCTGGCTGAAATCGACACCCCGGAACTGGATCACCAGCTCGACCAGGCCAAGGCCGATCTCGCAAGCGCTGTTGCCAACCAGGAACTGGCCGAAGTCACGGCCCGGCGCTGGCGCAACCTGCTGGCCACCGATTCCGTGTCCAAACAGGACACCGACCAGAAGGTGGCGGACCTGGCAGCGCGCAAGGCGGCCGTGGATGCGGCGCACGCCAACGTGCAGCGCATCGAGGCTTTTGAAAACTTCAAGCGCGTGGTGGCGCCTTTCGACGGCGTGATCACGGCGCGCAAGACGGACGTGGGCGCCCTCATCAGCGCCGGCAGCGGCACCGAGCTGTTCAACGTGGCCACGCTCGATCCCCTGCGCCTGTACGTGCCGGTTCCCCAGTATTACACCCGCCAGATCCAGGTAGGCATGCCCGCGGCCCTGACGGTGCCGGAACATCCCGGCATGGATTTCAAGGCCAAGCTGGTGCGCACTTCAGGTTCCATCAGCGGCAACTCCGGCACCTTGCTGGTTGAATTGTCCGTGGACAACAAGCAGGGACTGCTCACCCCTGGCAGCTATGCGGAAGTGAGATTCGAACTGCCGGAAAACGCGTCCATCCAGCGTGTCCCGGCCAGCGCCCTGATCCTGCGCACCGAAGGCGTGCACCTGGCCCTGCTGCAGCCTGACAACCACGTCAAGCTCAAGAAAGTGGTGGTGGGGCGCGATTTTGGTTCCGAAGTGGAAGTGCTGTCCGGCCTCGAGCCCGGTGACCGCATCGTGGACAGCCCGCCCGACTCCCTCGAGGATGGCGATCTCGTCCGCGTGACGGCTTCGTCCGTGGCACAACCTGATGCGCAAGGAAAAGGCAAATGAAAGGACTTCGTGCGGCAGCGGTCGCGGCCGTGCTGTTGTCCGGCTGCTCGCTGATTCCGGACTATTCCCGCCCTGACACTCCCATGACCCCCACCTTCAAGGAGGAGGGGCCCTGGCATGTGGCGCGCCCGGCGGACCAGGCTGCGCGCGGCGAATGGTGGACCGTGTTCGGGGATCCCCAGCTGGACGGCATGGAAAAGCAACTCGAGACCGGCAGCTTCCAGTTGGCGGCCGCCCTGGCCCGCTATGATGCGGCCAATGCGTATTTTTCCGAGCAGAATGCCCGCCTTTATCCCGAAATCGATGCCGTGGGCAACCTGCAAACCAACCGCGAATCGGTCAACCGCCCGCTGCGCGGCCCCAGCCTGCCCAACGTGTACGGCAATACGGCGCTGGGGGTGGGCACGCTGTATGAAATCGACTTGTGGGGTCACATCCGCAGCGCGGTCACTTCGGCCGAAGCGCTGGCCGAAGCCAGCCGGCAGGACGTGGAATCCGTGCGGCTCAGCCTGCAGGCCCAGCTTGCCGCCAACTATTTCCAGTTGCGCGGGCTCGATTCCCAGATCCAGCTCTATGCCGATTCCATCAAGGCCTACCAGAGCGAGCTCTTGCTGATGCAGCGCCGCCACGACGAAGGCATCGTGTCCGGCCTCGACGTGGCGCGTTCCCAGACGCTGCTGGAGGAAACAGAAGCGCTCAAGTTCAAGGCCATGTCCCAGCGCGCGCTCTACGAGCACGCCATCGCGGCACTCCTGGGCCAGTCGCCTTCGGCGTTTTCCATCGCACCGCAGCCCCTGGCTTCGGTGTACCCGCAGGTGCCGGCCACCATTCCGTCCCAGGTGCTGCAGCGCCGTCCGGACATTTCGGCTGCCGAACGGCGCGTGGTGGCGGCCAACGCCAACATCGGCGTGGCGCGGGCCGCTTTCTTCCCGGAAATTTCCCTGGGCGCCATCGGCGGTTTCCAGAATACCGGCAACGGGGCCCTGCTGACGGCCCCCAACAGTTTCTGGACTCTCGGTCCGCTGGCGTTCCTCAATATTTTCGATGCCGGCCTGCGTGAAGCGGCCGTCAAGCAGGCCGAAGCGCAGACGAGCGAAGCGGCAGCCAATTACCGCAATACCGTGCTCACGGCATTCAAGGAAGTGGAAGACAATCTGGCCCTGCTGCATTTCCTGAGCGAGCAGCATGCCCACCAGCTCGCCGCCGTGGCTGCTGCACGCCACACCTATGACATTGCCACCAACCGCTACCGCGAAGGCGCGGTCAGCTACCTTGAAGTGATCGACGCGGAAAACGCCAAGCTGCGCACCGAACGCGTGGAGCTCGACGTGCGCACCGCGCGCGTGGAAGCGAGCGTCGGCCTCATCCGAGCCATCGGCGGCGCCTGGTAAGGCGCACGCCGGTTACGCGCGGCTCCTTCCGCTTCACCCCATTCCTGTTTTCAAACTTTCTTTTTTGTTGCAGAAATGACGCAGCCCTCATCCGGCTGCGTCCTGTCATCGCTTTTTAACCAAACCGTCACATTCGCTCCCTAGTATCGCCAAGGTCAGTCGGACGGCCCGGCCGCCGATGGAATGACGTCAATAATTCATGGAGCGATACGAATGAAAAAATCCCTGTTTGCACTGGCTGCACTGGGCGCCGTGTCCGGCGTCGCGCACGCCGACGTGACGCTGTACGGCATCCTGGATGCGGGCATTGTCCAGATGACCAATGCGGGCAACATCAGCCCCAATTTCGTGACCGGCGCCGTGCCTACGGGCGGCCCCTACAACAAGATCGGGACCACCGTCGGCATGATGAACGGCGGCGAATCCCAGACCCGCTGGGGCATTCGTGGTTCGGAAGACCTGGGCAACGGCAACAAGGCATTTTTCCAGCTTGAATCAGCCATCAACCTGGGCAGCGGCACATTGGGCACGTCAGGCCTCGCCGGCGCCGGTTGCGTGGCGGGCAGCAAAACCTGTACCTTCGCCAACGGCAGCGCGGCGCAAAACGCCAACGCCATGGTGGCGGACACGAGCCTGAACGGCCAGTTGTTCGGTCGCAATGCCTACGTGGGCCTGTCCAACCATGATCTGGGCGCGCTCACCTTGGGTCGCCAGAACAGCCTGCAGCTGGACGTGATCACCGCCACCGGCGGCGGCTACGATCCGGTGAACGCGCAGATGTTCTCGCCCATCAACTTCTCCGGCTTCTACGGCGGCGGCGGTGAAACCGACAATGCCCGCGTGGACAGCGCGGTCAAGTACGCCAACAAGTTCGGCAACGTCAATGTGAACGTGTTGTACGGTTTCGGCGGCATGGCCAACAGCTCTTCGGCCCGCAGCAACGTCCAGGCCAACATCGGCTATGAAGCAGACCGTTTTGGCGTCCAGCTGACCAGCCAGGTGGCCAAGGACACCACCGGCATCAACCCCAACCCGAACCCCAACACGGTCAACGTGACGTTCGTGGACCTGACCTCCTACATGGCCACGCTGCGTTATCGTGTGATCGATCCCCTCACCCTGCGCGCTGGCTATGAACGCGTGGAAATTTCGGCCCCCAGCAACCCCGCCGCCGATCTGACCATGAGCCAGATTTACGGCTACACCATCGGCAACCCCGGCACCGGCAGCCTGTACAACGATGCCCAGAAAAACATCAACGTGTACTGGATTGGCGGCAACTACGAGTTCTCCCAAGCCTGGAAGCTGTCGGTGGGTTACTACGACGCGGAAACCCCGGCCTGGGGCACGCATGGTTCGGGCACCGACAAGTACATCTCCGCGCTGGAGATCGG
>JAJZPY010000036.1 GCA_021811005.1 Pseudomonadota bacterium | reverse complement strand
GGCTGCCCTCACTGCATCATGCCGGCCGCCACGGTGTCATTGGTCACTTCGTCGATGAGGATGAAACTGCCATTGGGTCGGTTGGCCTCGTAGGCATCGAAAGCGAGCGGCTGCTGCACCCGGAAGGTGGCGCGCACAATGTCGTTCATGGCCACCTGGGAAGGCGCAGGCACCTGCGCCGATGTGTTGACGTCGAGTTTGCAGGCCACGGCATCCACCTTGGCCCGCACGGTGCGCGTTCCATGGCGCAGCAGCAGGCGCCGGGAAGAATCGAACGGGGTGGCGGAAAACCAGCACACCAGGGCCTCGAAACTTTTCTCGCAGCGCGGCGGGCAGTCGCTGGCCGCAATCGTGTCCCCCCGTGAAATGTCCACCTGGTCCGCCAGGGTCAGGGTGACCGACTGTCCGGCGCGCGCGTCGCGCAGGGGCCCGTCGTAAGTCTGGATCGAGGCCACGGTGCTGGACACGCCCGCCGGCAGAATCACCACGGACTCGCCCACGGCGATGGTGCCGGACTCGATGCGGCCCTGGAATCCCCGCCGCTCCACCCCGTCGTCTTCCTCGCCCAGGCGCTCCACCCGCTGCACGGGAAAGCGGAACGGTGCATGCACCAGCGCCGCATCCACCGGCGCCCGCTCCAGCACCTGCAGCAACGTGGGGCCCTTGTACCAGGACAAGCCGTCTCCGCGCTCCACCACCATGTCTCCTTCCAGGGCACTCATGGGCACGGGCACGATTTCCGAGAAACCGAGCGGGGCGGCAAAGGCCAGAAAGTCGTCGCGCACGCGCGCAAACACCGCTTCGTCATAGTCCGCCAGATCCATTTTGTTGACGGCCAGCACCACCTGCGAAATGCCCAGCAGGCGCACCAGGTGCGCGTGCCGACGGGTTTGCGGCAGCACCCCGCGGCGCGCATCCACCAGGATCACCGCGAGGTCGGCCGTGCTGGCGCCCGTCACCATGTTGCGCGTGTACTGTTCGTGCCCTGGCGTGTCGGCAATGATGAAACGCCGTGCCGGCGTGCTGAAATAGCGGTACGCCACGTCGATGGTGATGCCCTGCTCGCGTTCGGCCTGGAGCCCGTCGGTGAGCAGTGCCAGGTCCGCTTGCGACAGGCCGCGCCGTTGGGAAGTGGCGGCAATGGCGGCCAGCTGGTCTTCGAAAATGGCCTTGCTGTCGTACAGCAGGCGGCCGATGACCGTGCTCTTGCCGTCGTCCACCGAGCCGCAGGTGATAAAGCGCAACAGTTCTGCGTGCATGATCCGTTCCGTCTGGTCCATCAGAAGTACCCCTGTTTTTTGCGCAATTCCATGGATGCTTCGGACGTCTGGTCATCCATGCGCGTGGCGCCCCGTTCCGTCACCGACGTCACGGCCGTTTCGGCGATGATTGCGGCCACCGTGTCCGCTGTGGACGCCACCGGGCAGGTGCAGGTGATGTCGCCCACCGTGCGAAAACGCACCGACAGGCGTTCCACAACGTCGTCCGCGCGGGGCGGGGTGAGCGCCGTGACCGGCACCAGTTGCGCGCCCCGACGCACCACTTCCCGCTCGTGGGCATAGTAGATTTCCGGCACCTCCAGGCGCTCGCGCGCAATGTAGGACCACACGTCCAGTTCCGTCCAGTTGCTGATGGGAAAGACGCGCAGGTTTTCGCCGGAATGAACCCTCGCGTTGTACAGGCTCCACAGTTCGGGGCGCTGGTTTTTGGGGTCCCAGGCGCCGAACTCGTCGCGAAAGGAAAAAATGCGTTCCTTGGCGCGCGCCTTTTCCTCATCCCGGCGCGCCCCGCCCAGGCAGGCATCGAACTGGAATTCATTGATGGCGTCCACCAGCGTCACCGCCTGCAACGCGTTGCGACTGTCGTTGGGCCCCTTGACGCGCGCCCGCCCCTGCCGGATGGATTCTTCCACGCTGCGCACAATCAGGCGCTCCCCCAGCTCGGCCACGCGGCGGTCGCGAAAGGCGATCACTTCGGGGAAATTGTGGCCGGTGTCGATGTGCAGCAACGGAAAGGGGAAACGGCCCGGACGAAACGCTTTCTCCGCCAGCCGCAGCATGACGATGGAATCCTTTCCTCCCGAAAACAGCAACGCCGGCTGACGGCATTCCGCCGCCACTTCCCGCATGATGTGAATGGCTTCCGACTCCAGGCGGTCGAGGTGGTCGAGAGGCTCGTGGCGGCCGGCATGATGCGGCTGCAGCTCAAGCACGTCAGATACGGAGAGGGTGTTCATGCGGCTCCTTCGGGTCAGGACACGGCGGACAGGTGCAGTCCGCATTCTTTGGTTTCGGGATGTTCCCACCACCAACGCCCGGCGCGTTCATCTTCGCCGGCCTGGATGGCACGCGTGCAGGGGCTGCAGCCGATGCTGGCATAGCCCTGGTCGTGCAGCGCGTTGTAGGGCACATGATGCGCGTGCAGATAGGCCCAGACTTCTTCCCGGCTCCAGTCGGCCAGCGGGCTGAATTTGGTCAGGCCATGCTCCTCGTCCCAGGCTTGTGCGGCAAGCGCCGTCCGGGTAGGCGACTGGTCCCGACGCAGGCCCGTGATCCAGGCTTTTTGCCCGGCCAGGGCGCGCCGCAGGGGCGCCACCTTGCGGATCCCGCAGCAGGCCCGGCGTTGCGCAATGCCTTCGTAGAACCCGTTGACCCCGTGCTGGGCCACGAACTGTTCCACGTCAGCAGCTTCGGGAAAGTAAATGCGGATCGGCTGGCCATAGTGCTCGCTCACCCGAGCCATCAGGCGTTGCGTGGGTTCGGGCAAGCGTCCGGTATCAAGCGTGAAAACGGTCACGGGCAACCGGTTGCGGAAAACCAGGTCGGTCAGCACCATGTCTTCGGCCCCCAGGCTGCTTGCCAGGGCCAGCGGCTGAAACTCCTCTGCCGCCTGGCGCAGCAGGGCCAGCGTCGCTTCGACGCGCGCGTCCAGGTTCATGCCGGCAGCCCTTTGCTAACGGCCGCCTGGCGCCGACGAAAGAGGGGTGAAGGGCGTTCAACGGAAGCCTGGTACGCTTCGCTGAACACGTCAAAACCTTTCAGCGCTTCTTCCACGCTTTCGCCCGGCCGCAGCACGAAGGCGTCGAAGCCGCAGCGCGACAGGTAGAACAGGGTTTCCTTGAAAACGTCCCCCACCGCCCGGATCTCGCCGCGAAAACCATGGCGTTCGCGCAGCAGCCGGGCTATGGAATGCCCGCGCCCATCGGCAAAGGAAGCGAAATGCACCACCACCAGGTCCAGCAGCGGCAGGTACTGCGCCACTTCGACCGGCTCGTCGGCGGTTTCCAGCCACAGGCCGAGCTTGCCCGAACGGGCCTGCAAGACATCGCGCTGCGTCGCAAGCAGGGCGAGCGGCACCAGCACGTCGGCGTCTGGCGCCACCCCGTCCAGGGATTCCACGCGCAGAAAGGAATCGGTTTCGATGCGGCGGTTGCGAATCACGTCAGGCATAGAGCACCTCGGCTTCGGGTTGGGCGTACACCCGTTCGCGGAAAGGCTCCAGCCCCAACCGCTCCACCACGTCCACGAAACGTTCCTCCGCATGCAGGCGGGCTTCGAGGTAAACCCCAATCAGCGCTTCGATGGCATCGGGCACTTCCTCATGACCGAGCGAAGGTCCGATGACCCGGCCCAGGCGGGCCGGTGCCTGGCTGCCGCCGATGGTGATCTGATAAAACTCGGAACCGTGCTTGTCCACGCCCAGGATGCCGATGTTCCCCACATGGTGGTGCCCGCAGGCGTTCATGCAACCTGAAATGTTGAGATCCAGTTCGCCGATGTCGTAGAGGCGGTCCAGGTCGTCGAACCGTTGCTGGATGGCCTGGGCCACGGGAATCGAACGCGCGTTGGCAAGCGAGCAGAAATCGCCGCCCGGGCAGGAGATGATGTTGGTGAGCAGGCCGATGTTGGGGGTGGCAAAACCCAGGGCTTTCAGTTGCGCATGCAGTTCGGGCAAATCGGCCTGGCGAATGTCGGGCAGGATCAGGTTCTGCTCGTGGCTGACGCGGATTTCCCCGAAGCCATAGCGGTCGGCGAGATCCGCCACCGCATCCATCTGCTCCGCCGTGGCGTCTCCCGGAGCGCGTCCCGTGGCCTTGAGCGACAGCACCACCGACGCGTAACCGGGCACCTGGTGCGCATGCACGTTGCGCTCGTGCCAGCGCCGGAACGCGCGCTCTTCCTGCAGGGCCCGCTGCAGTTCCGCGGGCGCGCCATCCGGCAGGTTTTCGTAGCGCGGACGCAGCATGCGCGCTTCGATGCGCGCGAGCTCTTCCTCCACCACCGTGTTCGGGCCATCCTGCAGCTGTGCCCATTCTGCTTCCACTTCGCGCTGGAACCGTTCCGGCGTCATGGCTTTCACCAGGATCTTGATGCGCGCCTTGTGCTTGTTGTCACGCCGGCCGTAGCGGTTGTACACGCGCAGGATCGCTTCGAGATACGTGAGCAGGTGGCGCCAGGGCAGAAACTCGCGCACCACCGTGCCGATCATGGGCGTACGGCCCAGGCCACCGCCCACGATCACGCGAAAACCGATCTCGCCATCGTCGGCGCGCACCGCATGCAGGCCAATGTCGTGCACCCAGGTGGCCGCGCGGTCTTCCAGCGCGCCGTTCACGGCAATCTTGAACTTGCGCGGCAGAAAGGCAAACTCGGGGTGGAATGTGGACCATTGCCGGATCAGCTCGCAATAAACGCGCGGATCAATCAGCTCGTCCGCTGCCACGCCGGCGAAATGGTCGGTGGTGGTGTTGCGCACGCAGTTGCCGCTGGTCTGGATGGCATGCATCTGGACCGTGGCGAGCTCCGCCAGGATATCCGGCACCTGTTCCAGTTGCGGCCAGTTGAACTGGATGTTCTGGCGGGTGCTGAAGTGCCCTGTGCCGCGGTCATAGGCGCGGGCAATGTGGGCCAGCTTGCGCAGCTGGCGGGATGCCAGCACGCCGTAAGGGATCGCCACCCGCAGCATGGGGGCGTGGCGCTGGATGTAGAGACCGTTTTGCAGCCGCAGGGGCCGGAAATCGTCTTCCGAAATCTGCCCGGCCAGGAAGCGCCGGGTCTGGTCCCGGAACTGGGCTACGCGCTCGTCGACGATGCGCTGGTCGATCTCGTCATATTGGTACATGGACAACCCCGATGTGGTCTGGAGTGTTCCATTGTAGGGAACGTCTTTATACCGACAAAGACTAAAATATTAAGAAATAATAACCGAATGGAATATATAAGGAAAACAAAAAGGCGGCCCCGGGAGGCCGCCCTTCTCGCCACGCCGCTCAGACGTAAGCGCGCAGCGTCTGGGAAAAACGCCGCAATTCCTGGATGCCGCTTTCTTCGGCGCGCCGGCACCAGTCCTTGAGCTGTTCCAGGAGCTGCTCGCGGGTGGCGTTGGTGCGCGTCCACAGGTCCGCCAGCTCGCGCCTCATGGCCACCACCGTCTGCAGGGCGCCGGATGCGGCCATGGCCTGGGCCAGTGCGTGCTGGTCTTGCACGGCCAGATCCTTTTCTTCGCGGTGCAACCAGCGGCCCACCATCGCCAGCGCTTCACGCCGGGAAGGAATCGGGGCCATGAGGTGGTCGCCCAGATGCTGCAGTTCCACGGAGCAGGTGTGCGCGAGCTCCTGGGCATAACGGGCAATCACGTCATAGCGGTGCAGCAGGATCGCCTGCAGCGTTGCTTCGTCGCATTCCGACTTGGTGCGATCGAAACGCAGCGCCGGCGCCACGTTCTTGACCCGCGCCTGTCCCACCATTTCCAGCAGGCAGATATAAAGCCAGCCGATGTCAAACTCGTACCAGCGATTGGACAGCTTGGCGGAAGTGGCGAAAGCGTGGTGGTTGTTGTGCAGTTCCTCCCCGCCGATCAGGATGCCCCAGGGGAAGATGTTGGTGCTGGCATCCTTGCATTCAAAGTTGCGATAGCCCCAGAAATGGCCCACGCCGTTGATGACGCCGGCAGCCCAGAAGGGAATCCAGATCATTTGCAGGCCCCAGATCAGCAATCCGGGCGCCACGCCAAACAGGGTCATGTCGATCAGCGCCATGAGCGTCACACCCAGGCGGCTGTACTTCGAGTACACGTGACGCTCCATCCAGTCATCGGGCGTGCCATGTCCGTAACGGCTCATGGTTTCCGGGTTGTGGCTTTCCTTCACGTACAGCAGAACGCCACCCCACAACACCCGGTTGAGGCCGAGAACCTGCGGGCTGTGCGGATCTTCTGCCGTTTCGCATTTGGCGTGGTGTTTGCGGTGGATGGCGGCCCATTCCTTAGTCACCATGCCGGTGGTCATCCACAGCCAGAAACGGAAAAAGTGGCTGGCAGCCGGAGCCATGTCCAGCGCCCGGTGCGCCTGGTGACGATGCAGGAAAACGGTGACTCCCACGATGGTCACGTGGGTCATGGCGAGTAAGGCCAGCACATCGCCCCACCAGGGCCAGTTGAAAACTCCGGAAAACATGGATTTTGACTCCTTCTGATCAGCCTCGAACGATATCAAAAATTATAACAAAATGCAATGAAAGATTCATAACCCATAAGTTTCCCTGATTCTAGGGCGCAACCGGGTTCGCCCCGTCACGCACCGGAACCGAGATGCCGGCTTCGCGGAATCCCCGCTGCATGGCCAGCAGCATGTCAGAGCGCAGCGTCGATTCGCTGGCGCCGGGATTCGACACCGCGTATTGCAGAGTCAGTTCCACGCCGTGGCCGGTAAAGCGGCTGGCCACCACCGAAGGGGCCGGGTCCGTCATGATCTGGGCCTGTCCCTGCGTTGCCGCCAGCATGACCGCGCGCGCACGCTCCAGGTCGCTGCCGTAGGCCACTTCAACCGGCATGTTGCGCCACACCCCGGTGCCCAGCAAGGTGTGGTTGATGATGCTCTGGGTCAGGAACGTTTCGTTGGGCACCAGCAGCACGGTGCCATCCAGCATCGACAGCGCAATGCAGCGCGCCTCCAGGCGCAGCACCGTGCCTTGCCGCCCCTCCACCGTCACCACGTCGCCCAGCCGGATGGAGCGGTCCATGAGGATGATGAACCCGCTGACATAGTTGCTTGCCACCTTCTGCAAGGCAAAACCCAGGCCCACACCCAGGGCACCGCCCAGCACGGACAGGAACGTGGAATCGATGCCCACCAGGGGCAGCGCGATGATCACGCCCACAAACACCAGCAACCCGCGCAACAGCTTGGCGGCAATCACGCGCATGTGCGTTTCCAGGACGTCGCTGCGCATGAGGCGCTGCTCCAGGGCGCGCCCGAGCCACAGGGAAAGCACCAGCATGCCCGTCACCACCACCGAAGCCTGGATCACCTGCAACAGGGACACGTAGGTCGTGCCGATGGTGATGCCGATGTCCTGCATCAAGTCCATGAGGGGGTCGAGCAGTCCCGTGACATGCAGCGCGAACAGGACCCAGACGGTACGCACGAAAAACGACTGCAGGGCGAGCGTGCGGGAAGACAGTCCCAACACGTAGCGCATCACGTAAACCCCGATGCGGGCCGCAGCCAGGGCAAAAACCAGGTCCGTGACCACCCGCAGCAACGGCGTGGGACGCCCGTGCCCGAAATAACGTCCGAACAGCAGCAAGGCCACGCCGGAGGTGAGGGCAAACGCAATGGCACGCAAGCGCCGGTGCTGTTCGGGATCCTGGCCGTGCAGGTGCCGCCCCATGGCGATCGAAGCGCCTGCGCCGATCAGCAGCGCCACCAGCAGGACAGGCAACTGCCACAGGTGCTGTGCCTGGACGAGTGAACGGAAGAATCCTTCAAAACCCGAAACCACTTCCTGCACTGGATCCATGCTGTCGACTCCTGTTCTGCCTGCATTGCCTAAAGCGCGTGTTCCCGATCAGTCCGCCTGCCGTTCCCAGACCGCCGCAAAAAAACCGTCCGTTCCATGCACCTGCGGCCACAGGTGCAGCCGTTCACCCATTTCCAGCGGCACGTGCTGCGCCGCGAACAAGGCCCCGCAGGAAACGGGCTTGAACTCCGGATGTTCGGCCGCAAAACGGTCCGCCTGGCGGTCGTTCTCGTCGGGCAGCAGGCTGCAAGTCGCGTACACCAGGCGTCCGCCGGGTTTGACGAGGCTTGCGGCCGCACGCAGGATCGCCGCCTGTTTTGTCACCAGTTCCGCCACCGACGCCTCATTCTGGCGCAGCTTGAGGTCGGGGTTGCGCCTCAGCGTGCCCAGGCCACTGCAGGGTGCGTCCACCAGCACGCGATCCATCTTGCCGGCCAGTCGCCGCACGCGCGCATCGTTTTCACCGGAAATCAGCACGGGCGTAAGGTTTGACAGGCCGGAACGCTTGAGCCGCGGCTTGAGATTGTTGAGGCGGCGCTCGGAAACGTCAAAGGCATAGACCCGGCCCTGGTTGTGCATGAGCGCGCCCAGCATGAGCGTCTTGCCACCGGCCCCGGCACAAAAATCAGCGACCATGTCGCGCCGGCGCGGCGCCACCAGATAACCCAGCAATTGACTGCCCTCGTCCTGCACTTCCACTTGTCCCCCGGCAAACAACGGCAGACGCTGAATGGCCGGGCGGCCCGGCACGCGAATGCCGATGGGGGACCAGGGGGTTGGTTCGGCGGCGATTCCTTCCGCGCGCAGTGCTTCCAGTGCCGCTTCGCGGGTGGACAGGAGGGTGTTGACGCGCAGATCGAGCGGCGCCGGCGACTGCATGGCGCGCCCCAGAGCCAGCACCGTTTCCGGTGGCGTGTCGGCCAGCAGCCGGTCCACCACCCATTGCGGCAGGTCGGCCTGCTGGGCCAGGGAATCGCTGGCGGAAGCCCGCTTGAGGGACTCCAGCCAGTGCCGCTCGTCCTCATCCCGGCACAAGGCCTGCAAATCACGCACGCTGCGCCCCTGAACCAGCAGCAGGGTGGCCAGGGCCAGCTGGCGCACCGCCGCCGCATCCGGCACCAGGGAGCGCAGCCAGACGATGCGCCGCAGGGCCGCATACAGGTTTTCCGCCACAAAGGCACGGTCCTGGCTGCCCAGTTCGGGATGCAATCGGAAAAACTGATGCAAGGCCACGTCGGCCGGCATATCTCCGACCGTCACGGCGTTGAGGGCCGCCACCAGGGCGTCAAAACGGGCCGGGACAAACACGCGGTTCATTCGAATTCCACCTGCAGCAGCCGCTGCTCCCAGCGATGGCCCCGTTCGGTCACCTGCATCCGCACCGGCGGGTAGCGCCGGTCCTGGGCCAGCCAGATTTCAAAATGGGAAGGCGCCTGGTCGTTGTGGTCCACCAGGTGCCGGGTTTCAAAACGCCCCGCTTCCGTGGCCAGCGGGAGGGTGTCCTGCAGCACGAAATGATGGGTTTCCAGACGCTTGCCGGTGGTCATGGGCAGGTCACGGTCGATCCAGGCGTCGCCTGCGCGATACAGGTATTTGATGGATTGCATGTCCTGGGTGTACGGGGCCAGAGGCAGCGTTTCCGTCCTGCCGTCGAAGTGCTGCACCAGCTGTCCCTGGTCCCAACGGAATTCGGCAATCAGGGGCTGGGGATCGTCGCTGCGCTGGTGCTCGAACCGGTCTGGCCGGAGAAAACCGTCCCTGATGACGCCATCGCTGCGTTCAACGAAGGAAGGTGCCAGCCAGCGCACCACCGGATAAGGATGTGCTTCACTGCGCAGCTGGTAGCGCTCGCCGTCGCGCTGCCAGCGCTCGATCACTTCGCCCATGGGCAGCCCGCCGTAATAAAGACGGTAGACCGCGCGCACCGTCTCATGGGCCGGCGCTTCGTCGGCTCCCGCCGGTACAGCGCCGACCAGGGCTCCCCACAGCAGACTGCCCAGGATCGCCGCGCTTCGGCGCACATTCATGCAGCCGCTCCGGGCACCCGCAAGGCTCCCTGGGGAAACGCGGCGCCCTGCACCCCAACCCGGCCGTCATCCCGCAACGTCAGCCGGCCTTCGGCCCACCAGCGCAGGGCTTCAGGGTAAATCCGGTGTTCGCTTTCCAGCACGCGTGCCGCCAGCGTCTCTTCCGTATCGTCCGGCAGGACAGGAACGGCAGCCTGCGCCACGATGGGACCGTGATCGAGTTGCTCGGTCACGAAATGCACGGTGCAGCCGTGAATGCGCACGCCGGCCTGGAGCGCCTGTCGGTGCGTGTGGAGCCCCGGAAAGGCGGGCAGCAGGGAAGGATGGATGTTGAGCAGGCGTCCCTGATAGTGCCGGATGAACGCAGGGGTCAGAATGCGCATGAACCCCGCCAGCACGACCAGCTGCGGCTGGTGCCGGTCGATGGCTTCGGCCAGGGCCTGATCAAAAGTCTCGCGCGTGGCATGGGCCTGATGGTCCACCACTTCCGCTGCAATCCCCTGCGCTGTCGCCAGCGCAAGTCCGGCCGCGCCCGGACGGTTGCTGATGACGGCGGCGATCTCGAGCGGCAGGCTGGCAGCCAGCAATGCCGCCATGTTGGAACCGCGCCCCGAAATCAGGATGACGATGCGTGGCTTCATGCCCCTCACACCACCCGGGTTGGGGCCTCGTGGCCCGTACGGGGAACGATGGTTCCGATGTCCCAGGCCGGCAGCCCCTGCGCAGCCAAAAAGGCCAGCGCCGCATCCCGTTCTTCAAGCGACACCACCAGGGTAAACCCGATGCCGCAATTGAACACGCGGAACATTTCCTCGCGCGCCACCCGGCCCGCCTGCTGCAACCAGCCGAACACCGGCGGCAGGGGCCATGCATCGTCGCGCAGCACGGCCGCCAGACCTTCGGGCAACACCCGGGGCAGATTGTCCACCAGGCCACCGCCCGTGATGTGGGCCATGCCTTTCACCGTCACCTGTTGCATGAGCGCCAGGACCGGTTTCACGTAAATGCGCGTGGGCGCCATCAGCAGGTCGGCCAGGGTCGCGCCCGGGTCGGCGCCGGGAATGGGCGCATCGAGCGCGGCCTGGGAGCGGGCCAGGATCTTGCGGATGAGCGAAAACCCGTTGGAATGGGGGCCGCTGGAAGCCACGCCGATCACCACGTCGCCGGCGCTGATGGTGCGTCCGTCCACCAGGCGCGACTTTTCCGCCACGCCCACGGCAAATCCGGCCAGGTCGTATTCGCCGTCGGGGTACATGTCGGGCATCTCTGCCGTTTCCCCGCCGATCAGGGCGCAACCCGCCTGCTCGCAGCCGTGGGCGATGCCCTGGATCACGGTCGCCGCCGTGTCCACGTCCAGCCGGCCGCAGGCAAAGTAATCCAGAAAAAACAGGGGCTCGGCACCCTGCACCAGGATGTCGTTGACGCTCATGGCCACCAGGTCGATGCCCACCGTGTCATGGCGCTTCAGGTCGAAGGCCAGGCGCAGTTTGGTGCCCACGCCGTCCGTTCCGGAAACCAGCACGGGCTCCCTGAAGCGTTGCCCGATTTCCACCAACGCAGCAAAGCCGCCAATGCCCCCCAGGACTTCCGGGCGCAGGGTGCGTTTGGCAAAAGGCTTGATACGCTCCACGAGCGCATCGCCGGCATCGATGTCGACGCCGGCATCACGATAGGACAAACCGCCTTCGGTCGAAGTGGGGTTGGACACGAGAATTCTCCAGAATGATCGCTCCGGGCAAGGCGGATGCGACCTGCTAAAATGCGAAATTGGGTAAACGATGCCTTATAGGCCCCAAATTCTATCGCAAATGACTTCGACTCGCCCTGATTCCGTCCCGAACTTCCGGGTAATGGCCGTGCTTGCCGTAGCGGCGGCGCTCATTTACGCCCTCTCGGCGATCCTCATGCCTTTCGTGCTGGCCGCCCTGCTGGCTTACGTCTGCCATCCCCTTGCAGCCCGCCTGACGCGCCCCTGGTGGCCACCCGCGCTGGCCGCCCTGCTGGTTCTGCTGCTCCTGATTGGCGCTGTGGTCGCCTTCGGGGTACTCGTGCTGCCCATGCTCTACCATGAACTCGACCTGGTGCTGACCCGGCTTCCGGCCCTGCTGGGCAGCCTGCGCGACCAGTCGGCTTCGGTGCTGCAGCAGTCTTACGGCATCGACCTGGGCGCCAACCTCGACCAGTTGCGCGAGATGGCCCAGCAAAACCTGGGCGCCACGGAGTCGGCCCTGCAAAAACTGGCGCGCTCGGCAGGCGCCGGAGGGGCCTGGATCGCGGGCACCCTGCTGACGCTGCTGCTGGTGCCTGTGGTGCTGTTCTACCTGCTCAAGGACTGGTCCCGCCTGCTCGCCCTGCTGCTCGATACCGTGCCGTCCGCGCGCCGCGCCGCCGTGGCCGAATTCGCGCGCGACATCGACTCCGTGCTGGGGCAGTTCCTGCGCGGGCAACTGCTCGTCATGGCGGTCATGGCCGCCTACTACGCCCTGGGCCTCGCGCTCACCGGACTGCAGTCGGGCATCGCCATCGGCATCATGACGGGGCTGCTGGTGTTCATTCCTTACGTGGGCGTGTTCACCGGTTTTGTTCTGGCCCTGCTGGCCGCCATGATCCAGGGCCCGGGCCTGGAACTCGCCTGGCCGGTGCTGGGCGTATTTGCACTGGGCCATGCGCTGGAAGGCACGCTGGTGACACCGCGCCTGGTGGGCGAGCGCATCGGCCTGCATCCGGTCATGGTGATCTTTGCCCTGATGGCCTTTGGAAAACTGCTTGGTTTTTTCGGCATCATCATCGCGCTCCCCGCTTCCGCAGTGCTGCGCGTGGCGCTGGGACGCCTGCGCCGAAGCTGGGCCCGCGACTCCGGACCGGCCTGATGCGACAGCTCGTTCTCGACATGGCGCCGGGCGAATCGCCCCGACTGGAAGACTTTGTGACCGGGCGCAACGCGGAAGTGGTCCAGGCTCTCCGCCAATGGGCGGAAGGTCGTGACGGCGAACGCTTCATTTACCTGTGGGGCGAACCCGGCGCCGGAAAAACCCACCTGCTGCGGGCACTGGCGCCTCACCGGTACCAGGCCTGCACGGCGGACACCTGTTTCGAACCGGACCCTCATCCCTTGCTGCTCGCCGACAATGTGGACCGGCTTTCGCCGCAAGGGGCCGAATCCCTGTTTCACCGTTTCAACGAACGACGGGAAGAAGGGGGCAGACTGCTCGCCACCGGCCCCTGCCCTCCCGGCCAGCTCAACCTCCTGCCCGACCTGGCCACGCGCCTGGGCTGGGGCCTGGTGCTGCGCGTGCATGCCCTGGAAGACCAGGAAAAAATCACGGCGCTGGAAACGCGCGCCGCGCAAATGGGTGTCCGGCTTGCCCCCGATGCGGGCCGCTACATCCTCACGCACTGGGCGCGCGACACCGGTTCGCTGTTTTCGCTCATGCAGGAACTCAACCGCTGGTCCCTTTCCACCCACCGGCCCATGATCACCGTCCCGCTGGTGCGGGAAGCGCTGGCCGCCCTTCAACTGCAAACCAACCATCCGTGATGCGCCTGACTCTTTTTGATCTCGACAATACCCTGCTGTCCGGAGACAGCGACTTCGAATGGGGCCTGTTCCTGGCTTCCCAGGGCGTGCATGACCGCGAAGCTTACGAAGCCCGCAATCTGGCCTTCTACGAAGCCTACAAGGCCGGCACCCTCGACATCGGCGAGTTTCTCCAGTTCCAGCTGGGGCCCCTGGGAAGACATTCGCGCGAGGAACTGGATCACTGGCACCGTCAGTTCATGAAAGCGCACATCCTGCCCCTCATTTCCAGCGCTGCGCGCACCCTGGTCCGTGAAGAACAGGCGCGTTCCGACCTGGTGGCCATCGTCACGGCCACCAACCGTTTCGTCACGGCCCCAATTGCCGCGGAGTTTGGCATCACCCATCTGGTGGCCACCGAACCGGAGGTGGGCGATGACGGGCAGTTCACCGGCGGCGTGCGCGGCATTCCCTGTTTCCGCGAGGGGAAAATCGCCTGCGTGGACGCCTGGCTCGCCTCGCTGGGGCGGCGCTGGAACGAATTCGAAACCACCGTGTTTTACAGCGATTCGCTCAACGACCTGCCCCTGCTCACGCACGTCACCCATCCCGTGGCCGTCAATCCCGACCCCACCCTGCGCGCCCATGCCCACACGGCGCGCTGGCCCATCCTCGAACTGGCAGCCTGATCCCATGATCGCCACGCTCATCAAGAAAGTACTGCGCATCGGCCCGCGCGGAGCCGTGCCCAAGCTCAAGCACTACCCCGCCGAAACCCACGGACTGCATCCGGAATCCATCAGCGCGTGCGCCATGCGCGTGGTCAAAACGCTGCAAGGCGGAGGTTTCAAGGCCTACATCGTGGGTGGCGCCGTGCGCGACCTGCTGGCCGGGCGCGAACCCAAGGACTTCGATGTGGCCACGGACGCCACACCCGAGCAGGTGCGCCGGCTGATCCGGCGTTCCCGCATCATCGGCCGGCGTTTCCAGATCGTCCATGCCATCTGCCATGACGAAGTGGTGGAAGTCACCACCTTCCGCGGGGAAAACCGCGAAGATGCCAACCAGCAAACCGATGAACACGGACGCCTGACGCGGGACAATGTATTCGGCTCGATGGAAGAGGATGCCGCACGCCGCGACTTCACGGTCAATGCCCTGTACTACGACCCGGTGCGCAACGAGGTCCTGGATTATTTCAACGGCGTGGCCGACCTGCGTGCCCGGCGCCTGACCATGATCGGCGACCCGGCACAGCGCTACCGCGAAGACCCGGTCCGCATGCTGCGTGCCGTGCGCTTTTCCGCCAAGCTCGGTTTTGAAATGGACGCGTCAACCCGTGCGCCGATCCACAACATGGCGGACCTGCTGCTCAACGTGCCCGAATCGCGACTGTTCGACGAAATCCTCAAGCTGCTGCTGTCGGGTCATGCCCATGCCTGCGTCGGACGCCTGCGTGCGGAAGGACTGCATCACGACCTGCTTCCCTTGCTGGACCTGATCCTGGACCAACCCCAGGGCGAACGTTTCATCCGGCAATCCCTGGAAAACACGGACCGCCGGATTCTGGAAGACAAACCGGTATCCCCCGGGTTCCTGTTTGCCACCCTGTTGTGGCACCCCGTGCTGGACGACTGGAAACGACGCATGGCTGCCGGCGAAAAATCCATGCCGGCCCTGTTCTCCGCCATGGGCGAAACGCTGGAAGCGCAACGCAAGAAGCTGGCCATCCCCAGGCGCTACGACGCTGTCATGAAGGAGATCTGGGGTCTGCAGCCGCGCTTTGAACAGCGCTCCGGACAACGCCCTTTCCGCCTGCTGGAGCATCCGCGCTTTCGCGCCGCCTACGACTTCATGCTGCTGCGTGCCGACAGCGGCGAACTGCCCGAAGAAATCGCGGACTGGTGGACCGATTTCCAGCAGGTGCCCCCGGAGGAGCGCGAAGCCATGCTGGTGGAGGAAGAACGTCCCAAGCGCAGCCGCCGGAGACGCCGATGAGCCACATGGCCTACATCGGCCTGGGCAGCAACCTGGAAAATCCGGAACAGCAAATCCGGTCAGGTTTCGCCGAACTGGGCGCGCTGCCGGGAACCCGGCTCACTGCGCACTCCCGCCTTTATCGCAGCGCGCCGATGGGCTATGCCAGCCAGCCCGATTTCGTGAACGCGGTCGCCTGCCTGGCCACTGAACTCGATCCCGAAGCCTTGCTCGACGCCCTGCTCGCCATCGAAATCCGCCATGGCCGCCAGCGCGAATTCCCGAACTCGCCGCGCACGCTCGACCTGGACGTGCTGCTCTACGACGACCGCCGCATCGAAACCGCGCGCCTCACCGTGCCCCACCCGCGCATGGGCAGCCGCGCCTTCGTGCTGCGCCCGCTCGCGGAAATTGCGCCCGACCTGCAGATTCCGGGGCAAGGCCGGCTCGCCGAACTGCTGCCGCGTTGCGCGGAGCAGGATGCCTTCCCCATGGAAACGTTGCCCGCCTCATGACCATTCCCGAAAAATACCGCTACATCGTCGTGGAAGGACCCATCGCCGTGGGAAAAACCAGCCTGGCGCGCCTGCTCGCGCACCGGCTCAACGCCCAGCTCATGCTGGAAGATGCCCAGTCGAATCCCTTCCTGGAACGCTTCTATCGCCAGCCGGAGCGTTATGCGTTCGCCACGCAGATGTTTTTCCTGTTCCAGCGTGCGTTGCAGGCGAGCGACCTGAAACAGCGCGACCTGTTCGACAGCCCCACGGTGTCGGACTTCCTGCTGGACAAGGATGTGCTGTTTGCCCGCATGAACCTGGCGGACGACGAGTTTGACCTTTATCACCGCATGTACCAGTTCCTCCAGCCCCGCACCGCCACCCCCGACCTGGTGATTTACCTGCAGGCTCCCGCCGAGACGCTGATCGAACGGGTGCGGCGACGCGGCTGGGCCGTGGAGCGTCCCATTTCCGAGCGCTACCTCCAGGACGTGGCCGACACCTACGCCTCCTATTTTCACGACTACGACGCCTCGCCCTTGCTGATCGTCAACAGCGAGCACCTCAATTTCGTCGATCACACGCACGATTTTGACCTGCTTCTGGAACGCATCGGCAGCATGCGCAGCCGGCGCGAATTCTTCAATCGCAGCTAGCCATGAGACAATGGGCGGTTTTGGACCCTGCTTTTCGGGAGAACGCATGGATGTGATCCACACCGTGGCGGAATTGCGCGCCCGGCTTGCCGACGAACGTCAAGTGGCCCTGGTGCCGACCATGGGCAACCTGCACGACGGGCACATCGAACTGATCCAGCTGGCCAAGCCGCGCGCCGCCTGCCTGGTGGCCAGCATTTTCGTCAACCGTCTTCAGTTCGGCCCCGCCGAAGATTTCGACCGCTACCCCCGCACCCTGGCCACAGACTGCGAACGGCTCGCCCAGGCCGGGTGCAACGTGGTATTTGCTCCCGACGAGCAAGAGGTCTATCCTGAACCCCAGGAATACACGGTCGATCCTTCGGACATCCAGCATGTGCTCGAAGGGGCTTTCCGGCCTGGGCATTTCCGCGGCGTGGCGACCGTGGTGCTGAAACTGTTCAACATGGTTCAGCCCCAGATCGCCATATTCGGCAAGAAAGACTACCAGCAGTACCTCGTCTTACGCGAAATGGTCAAACAGCTGGCGTTGC
>JAJZPY010000035.1 GCA_021811005.1 Pseudomonadota bacterium | reverse complement strand
CCTTTCCGCACTCGGCTGATGAAAACCCTGATTTGCGGCTCCCTGGCCTACGACACCATCATGGTGTTCGGGGACCGGTTTCAGAACCACATCCTTCCCGAAAAAATCCATATTCTGAGCGTCGCTTTTCTGGTTCCTGAAATGCGGCGCGAATATGGAGGGACTGCCGGCAACATCGCCTATAACCTGAAGTTGCTGGGCGGTGACCCCTTGATCATGGCCACGGTCGGACATGACTTTTCCGATTACCGGCAACGCCTGGACCAGCTCGACATTTCCCAGGCCCACATTCGGGAAGTGGAAGGAACCTACACCGCCCAGGCGTTCATCACCACCGACCTGGACGACAACCAGATCACGGCCTTCCATCCGGGCGCCATGAACCATGCCCACCTGAACCAGGTGTCCGAAGCCCCGGCCATCCAGTTTGGCATCGTGTCTCCCGATGGCCGGGAAGGCATGCTGCAGCATGCCCGCCAGTTCCAGCAGGCCGGCATTCCTTTCCTGTTCGACCCCGGCCAGGGGTTGCCCATGTTCACGGGAGCCGAACTGCTCGAATTCCTGGATCTGGCCACCTACCTGGCCGTCAACGACTATGAAGCACAGCTTCTGACGGAAAAGACGGGGCTGGATTTCGATGCGCTGGCCACCCGGGTGGATGCCGCGGTCGTCACGAAAGGAGGGGAGGGGTCCATCATCCACACCGGCGGCGATTTGATCCATATTCCCGCCGTGCGCCCCGATGCAGTGGAAGACCCCACCGGTTGCGGCGATGCCTACCGGGCCGGCCTGATCTACGGCATTTCCAAAGGATGGCCCTGGGCCCAAACCGGCCGCCTGGCCTCGCTCATGGGCGCCATCAAGATCGCCCACCGCGGGGCGCAGAACCATCGCCCCACGCGGGATGAAATCGCCACCCGCTTCGAACAGGCTTTTGGAATCCCGCTGGACTGATGAGGCAGCGCATCGTCCTGACAATCCGGAGCGCGCGACTTCTGTTGCACGTGGTTCGGGGGGTCGCCACGACGGCAGCCGTTCTGCCCTGGAGCGGCCGCAAGCTTCGTGACCGGCTGATACAAAACTGGGCGACGGACCTGATGCGCCTGCTGCGCGTCACGGTACGTCTCCAGGGCGAGCTTCCCGGGGCCGACCGTTTCCCTGTGGTGCTGACTGCAAACCACATTTCCTGGGTGGATATTTTTGCCATCCACTCGGTCTATCCCGTGCGTTTTGTGTCCAAGGCCGAAGTGCGCCGCTGGCCTGTTTTCGGATGGCTTGCCGCCAAGACGGGGACATTGTTCCTGATGCGCAATTCGCGCAAGCAAACGGCGGCCATCGGCCAGGAAATGGAAGACGTGCTCACAACCGGCGACAGCCTGGGGTTGTTTCCGGAATCAACCACCTCGGACGGCACGAGCCTCCTGCCTTTCCGCACCTCCCTGCTGCAGGCCGCCGTCAACCAGGAAACGGCCATTCTGCCCGTGGCCCTGCAATACCGCCTGAAAAGCGGGGAATACAATCCCCATGTGCCGTTCATCGGCGACATGTCTTTTGTGCATTCGCTTGCCCGCGTTCTGGCCGCGCCGCCTTCCTTCGTGGAAATACGCATCGGCACACTCGTCATGCCGGAAGGGCGGCATCGCAGGGACCTCGCGCTGCACCTGGAACAAATCACCGCTTCGCTGCTCAGTGCCGTGCCGCCCCGCCTCCATGATGCGAACGCGTTTCGCAAGGAACCTGAAACAGGGCGCGATCTTCCAGCCGCACCGCAGTGAGCTTTCCGCCCCAGAGACATCCGGTATCCAAAGCCAGTACGTCGGATTCGAGATGCAGCCCCAGGGCTGACCAGTGTCCGAAAACAATGGATTCCCCGGCAGAACGACGACCGGGCACTTCAAACCAGGGCATGTAACCCGCAGGAATATCTCCCGGTTCGCCTTTGTGCGTAAACTCCATGGCACCATCCGGCGTGCAGATGCGCAGCCGGGTGAGTGCATTGGTAATGAGCCGCAAGCGGTCCATGCCCGTCAGCGATTCGGACCACTGAAACGGCCGGTTGCCGTACATGCTCTTGAGAAAGTTCCGGTAATCCGGCGAACGCAACGCCGACTCCACCTCGCCAGCCAGTGCCAGTGCCCGGGATACGTCCCACTGGGGAAGCAACCCGGCATGCACCAGTGCAACCCCTTGTTCCACGTGCATCATCGGGCGGTGGCGCAACCAGTCGAGAAGTTCCCCGCAATCCGGCGCTCGCAGGATGGCATCCAGGGTGTCTCCCACGTAATTGCGCGCATAGCCTTCAGCCACACACAGGAGATGCAGGTCGTGATTTCCCAGTACGGTCAGGGCACGCGGTCCCAACTGCTTCACGAAACGCAGCGTTTCCAGGGATTGCGGGCCACGGTTGACGAGATCTCCCACAAACCACAGCCGGTCCCGATGCCAGTCGATGGGAAGACGATTGATGAGCGCTTCCAGGGGAGCCAGGCATCCCTGAAGGTCGCCAATGGCGTAGATGCTCATTTAAAAACGGTACAGCGCCCCTACTTGGCGGCAGCCACCATGTAATCCACTGCTGCCTTGACGTCCGCATCGGGCAACGAGGGATTGCCCCCCTTGGCCGGCATGGCATTTTTTCCGTGCAAGGCACTGCGGTAAAGGGCATCCATGCCCTGGGCAATCCGGGGGGCCCAGGCTGCCTTGTCACCGAAACGCGGAGCCCCCATGGCGCCGATGCTGTGGCAGCCGGTGCAGAGCGAATGGTAGGTGCTTTCGCCAGCCTTGGAAGCTGCCGGCGCAGCCGTCGCCACCGTTGCAGGCGCTGCCGGCCGGGCTGTTTCAGAAGCGGGCGATGCCGGGGCTGCCGCGCCGGATTCCGCCGGCACAACGGCCGCAACCGCCGGCGCCGGGGCCGCGCGGGGCGGGGCCAGGGCTATCGACACTTCACCCACAGGCTTGATGCGATCTTCCACCGCACGGGCCGTTGCCGCATCCTGAGGCGCTGCTGCCGCCTCATGCTTCGTGACCAGCATGCTGCGCAGGCCCGCAATCACGGCAATCGTTACGACCAGAAACAGCAACCACTTGCTGACCGATGCCTTGTTACCCGTGTTGTTAGTTGTCATGGACGGCTCTCTAGCAGAATTTGGATGGGGCACTGCCGAAATTATACCTCGGCCGCTGTCCCGGCTGTGTTCAGGTAAACTGGACGCAACCCCCCAATTTTGCTAGAGTTTCAGGTCCCGTGCGCCCGTAGCTCAGTTGGATAGAGTGTTGGTTTCCGAAGCCAAAGGTCACAGGTTCGATTCCTGTCGGGCGCGCCACTTTCCTCAGGATGCATTCCGAAAGCTTCTGCGGCAACGCCGGGGTCAGTTCGTGTTCAGCACCGCGCCAACGGGCTGGCGCCCCCTGACACGGTAGAAGTAATAGCCGGTTGCCAGGAAAGACGCGAACACCGTCACCGCAAACACCAGGCTGCTGAGAGCCAGCTGCATCCCGCCTGAAATGATGTGCCCTGACGTACAGCCGCCGGCCGTGCGCGCACCGAACAACAGGAAAAAACCTCCGACGAAAGCCCAGAAAAAGCGTTTTCCGGGCGAGTTGCCGTGGTAGCGGACCCACAAATCGGGCACGCTGGAAAGCTGGAAACGGCCTCCGGCAATGGCAAAGGCAAACCCGGCCAACAAGGCGCCGAAAAGGAACAACAATTCCCAGGCGCCCGCCGACTCAATTTTCTGCCAGTAGGCCGCGCCTTCCATGCCCGTCAACACCATGGCCGCGAAAGGAAATGCGGACGAAGCCCCCATGGGGCGCCCGGTTGCCCACGAGGCCGTGAGCAGGGCGTTGAGCAACGCCAAGCAGACCGCCGCGTAAAGCCAGCGCCAGCCCTGTCGCTGCAGCCGCTGCAAAAAGAGCGCAATGCCCATGAAAAGCAAGGCCAGCGCGGTGCTGATCACGCCGTAAAGATCCGGGTTGGGAACCAGGTGACGTACGGAAATCTTTCCCAAATCCGGCCCGAGCAGCGGCGCAAGCGAGGGATAAACCCCTGCAAACACGAGCGACCCGCACAGTCCACCCATCACGCCGACGAAGGCATCCAGACGCCCCTGTCCGAGGGAAATCACCACCGTTCCGGGACAGTAGCCCAAGAGGGCCATGCCCACACCAAAGATAAGTCCCCCTGCAATCACGCCCGTCAGCAGAAAAGGCTTGACGTGGTAGTCCACCCAGCCCAACTGCATTTCCGCCTGGAACAGGAGAATGCCCAGACCGATGGTGAAGGCAATGGTTTTGGCAATGCTGAAATCCTTCAACACCGCCATGCCTGCAATCGTGTCAAAGCAGTTCAGGCGTGCGAACTGAAGGATGGCCCCGAACAGGAATCCCCACAAGACCAGCTCCATGCCGCACCTCCCGAATCAGTTTGAAGGATCGACCACGAAGTGCTTCTGGGTCTGGAGATAAGCCACTTCGGCAAACCCGGACGGCACGATATCGGCTTCGGAAACGTTGTACAGCTTGTGGAAATCGAGGCCTTGCTCACGCAGCGTGTTGTCGCAGACAGCGAACTTGACGCCCTTGGCACGCAACGCGTCCAGCTGCTTCTGGACCTTTTCTTCCGGATTCTTGAGCAGCGTGATGCCCTTGGCATAGATGACCACAACCACGTGCATGTCGCCCTTCCAGGCTTCCACGGCCTTCAGGCCATTGGCGATGTTGCGCAGTTTCTTGCCCTGAACCCCTTTGTCATCGGTGGTCAGTGGCAGCACGATGTTCATCCGGCCAAAGGACTCATGATGGATTTTCGGCTGGACGTATTCGTTTTTTTCTTCGGCAGCCGCCGGAGCATCCGCCGCAAAAATGTTGTGGGTGGTCGTCACGGCGATCGCAGCGGCGGCAGCCATCAATGCCAGTTTTTGTCGAAGTGCCATGGTGATTTTCTCCTCGTGGGTGTTTTTTGAATGAATGCGCACAGTGCCCCTACTTGGCCTTGCTTCCGGAATAGGACTTGAATCCGTAGCGCCTGAAAATGTCCTGTGCCTCGGGTGAAGTCAGGAACTCGACCCACTGCTTAGCCGCTTCGGGATGCGGAGCCCCCTTGACCACTGCAGCCCCATAGGTGCCCGTGGCATTCTGGTCGTCAGGAATGGCGACATGGCTGATCGGATTGCCGATCATCTCCTGAAATGCCGCTTCGGACTGCCAGGTCACGCCAGCCTGCGCCTTTCCCTGCATCAGGTACATGGGCGACTGGCGATGATGGATGTGGGTGAGGATGGTTTCCCCGTTCTTCACTTTGGTTTCGTACACCGCCCGCACCAGGGCTTCGCCGCCCGCCTTGGCCAGGCTCTCCTTGATCTGCCGGCCCACGCCCTCAAAGGCGGGATTGGGCATGACGAGTCGAACACCCGGCTTGCCCAGATCGTTCAGGCTGGTGATGTGGGCTGGATTGCCTTTGGGAACCATGATGGTCAGGGTATTGGTGGCATAGGGCACGGCAGTCCCCGTGGCCAGCCCTTCCTTGATGGTGCTTTCCACCCGTCGCAGCCCGCCCGCGTACACGTCGGCATGGACGGTCCAGGTCATGTTGCCGATCGTGATCGTGCCGCCGTTGCGCAACTGCTCAACCAGCAGTCCGGGAGGCAACGTCTCGTAGTAGATCTTTCCCTTCAGTGCGGGATGCGCTTGTTCAAACGCATGCACCAGTGGCGCCATCACGAAAAAGTAGTTGCCCCCGACAAAAATGGACAATTCCGGGTTGACCGGATTTCCATGCAGGTCCGGCAGGTTATCCACCTCCGGCACCGTAAATTCCAGCCCCCTCGATTGAACGGGATTGTTTGCACCGCTGCTCCAGGGCGGGTAAACGCCCGGAGGTTGAGTCGCGGAACCCGAAGTCCCGGCGGCCGCCGTTCCTGCCAGGCATTGGGCCATCAGGCCCACCAGCAAGCCGGTCTTGACGGCCATCCGGCGGGTGCCGGTTGCCGCCTTGATCCAATGTGAAATTGAAACCATGAGTGACTCCATTTCCTAAAAGGGATTAATCAGTACCGGGCATCCGCCGGCTTGCCGCCTTTGGGCCAGTCTTTCTTCTTGTCCACAAAATCCGGGCGGGGCTTGTGCGTGAAATACTGCGCCACATCCACCGCTTCCTGGTCTGTCAGGCCGCCCTGGCCCAGCGGGAAAACCGGGCTGGCTGATATGGGCATGTTGTGCTTGACGAACGCGGCTGCCGTGTAGGTGCGTGCCATGCCGGCGCCGATGTTGAAAGATTGCTTGCCCCACAAGGGCGGAAACACGAAGCTGCCGTCCTTGCGCTGCAACCCTTCGCCATTGTCACCATGGCATAGGGCACACTGCCCCTCATACACCTTCTTGCCGTTGGCCATGTCGGGGACGATGTTGTGGTCTATTTTTCCGACCCCGCGTCCCGGTATCGGCTGGCCCGCCTTGACGTCCACTTTCATGGTGTCCATGAAAGCCACCATGGCCAGCATTTCCCTGGAATCCCTGTCCAGCACCTTCCCGTTCATGGAACGTCGCATGCAGCCGTTCAGGCGGTCCTTGATGTCGATGATTCTTCCCGCACGGGGACGGTAGGTGGGAAACAGCGCTGCCACGCCGGGGTAGGGGGCCGCATGCGCCACCGTTCCGGCATTCAGGTGGCAACTCGTGCATTCCAGGACGTCGCCCACGTGTTGCGGCATCAGCTCCTTGCTGTCCATCATCAGCCGCATGCCGTAAACCAGTTGTTCCGCGTTTGGCATGCCCAGAAAGTCCGCAAAACGGGGCAGTGCCGATTTCGACATTTCCTCAGGCCTGACACCGACGGCTTCGCGGACCTTCCTGACGTCTGCTGCAGTCACGGGCAGACCCTGATTACCCCATTGGGCGCGCACGAACGAAATGATCTCGGCCAGTTCCTGGTCGTTCAGGCGGCCATAGCCCGGCATGTAAAACCCGTGCCGGGCACCCGCTGTTTCCGCTGATTTCCAGCCGCTCAGGATCACATGGATAACTGAAGTGGGGTCTTTCGATTGCACGGACGAATTGTTGGCGAGGGGCGGAAAAAATTTCTCCACGCCGCGCCCGTCGTACTGGTGACAGGTCGAACAGAACTGCACGTATCCGAGTCCGCCGCGGGTTTTGTACAAATCGCTTTCACGCACCCTGGCCACTTCGTGGGGCATGACGGCACGGGTTTCTTCATTGGGGGAGAGGGAACTCAGGTATTCCCCGATGGCCGCCAGGTCGCTGTCACTGAAGTGCTGGGAACTGTGACTGACGACTTCCGTCATGCTTCCATAGGCTGTGGCATAACCGTTGCGGCCGGTTTTCAGGAACTGGGCGAAGGCCTCGGCCGGCCACCGGTTGCGCAAACTGACGGCGTGCCAGTTGTCCACGGTGGAGCCGGTCAGAAAGCTCGCCCCGCTTTCGCCCTGCTCGCTTTGCGCTTTCTCCTGCATGCCGATGCCACGGGGCGAATGGCAGGCGCCGCAGTGGCCCAGCCCCTGAACGATGTAGGCGCCTCGATTCCATGGCAGCGATTTGGCGGCGTCGGGCTTGAAGGGAGTGCCGTTGAGGAAGGCGATATTCCAGAACTTGAGGCCAAATCGCATGCTGAAAGGCCACTGCATGTGATTTTCCTTATTGGCCTGCTCCACCGGCTGCACGCCTTTCATCAGGTAGGCGTAAAGGGCGTGCATGTCCTCCGCGCTGATTTTGGCAAAGGAGGGATAGGGCATGACGGGGTACAGGTTTTCCCCGTCGGCTGCCACGCCCTGGCGCATGGCGCGGTCGAATGCTTCAAACGAATAGCCGCCAATGCCAGTCCGGACATCGGGCGTGATGTTGGTGGAATGGATCGTTCCGAATGGTGTTTCCATTTCAAGCCCGCCCGCCAGCGGCTTTCCGCCTTTGGCAGTGTGGCAGGCCGCGCAGTCGCCCAGGTGCGCAAGATATTCCCCGCGCTTGACCGGGTCATCACCCGGCTCGCCGGCTGCAGCGTGAAGTGCTGGCGCAAAAGCAGACAGAAGCAGTGCAGCCGTTGCGGCTGCTGCCTTATATTTCCCCCTCACAATCCCCCCCGTAATCTATATAACTTTATAGAATAATCATATTCTTGAAATAAATATCACATTTTGGCGAAGGATACATCACTAAATGTAAGTGCCCCTCAGAACGTGCCACAGTGCGCCGGATTGCGGCACACTACCGGGACATGACCCGCTCCCGCAGCCGCCGACGTTCAACGCACATGAAACGACTGATCTTTTCCCTGCTGCTGGTCTGCAGCAGCGCTTTCTGCAGCCCCCTTCCGCCACCCACGGCCCTATCTGCCAGCGATCTCAAGACGCGCTGGCTCAGACAGCTTCCAGAAGACCAGCAGGCCCTGATCGGCCCTCCCCGGTGCGGCGTCCGGGTGGCCAAATTTGAGTACGACACGGTGGGGGGAGAAAACGAACCCACCAATGCCTCGGGAGCCCTCATGATTCCCGATGGGCCCCAAGCGCGTTGCCACGGTCTCCGACCCATCGTGCTTTACGCGCACGGAACAGCCATCGACCGGGCAGCCGATCTTTCGGCCGTCCAGGATCCGAAGAACTCGGCTTACCCCCTCGCCCAACGCCTGGCCCTGCTGTTTGCAGCCCAGGGATTCATCGTCATCGCACCCAATTACGCGGGCTACGACGTTTCCAGCCTGTCCTATACCCCGTACCTGAACGAAAAGCAGCAGGCACAGGACATGCTCGATGGCCTCGCAGCCGGACGCAGGCTGCTGGCGCAGATCACCCGCCAGGTACGCGACAATGGAAAACTGTTTGTCACCGGCTATTCCCAGGGCGGTTACGTGGCCATGGCCACCCTCAAGGCGCTTGATGCGCAAGGAAAGCCCGCCACCGCCGGAGCTCCGCTGTCCGGCCCGTATGCGCTGGCGGCAGCGGGCGATGAAGTGTTTCTGGGTCACCCCAACTTCGGCGCTTCGGTCTACCTGTCCATGATTGCCAATTCCTACGCCCATTTACCGAGCGGTTCGATCCGGCTGGAAGATATTTTCAATCCGCGCTATGCCGATGCCCCCCGGTTGTTTCCCGGCAACGTCAACAAGGACACGTTCAAAACGCTGGTTCAGGACGGAAAAATTCCCCTGGCGGCCATTTTCCAGTCACCGCCCACGGGCTATGCCAATCTCGACGCACTGCATGAAGGGCTGCTCAATGATGCCTGGCTTGACCCATCCAACTACCTCATCACCAGTGCCTATCGCTCTGCCTATGTGGGGGACATCACGGCCCATCCCGACGGGGCAGCCCCCGTGGATGGTTCCCAGCCCGACTTTTCGAAAAACCTGCCCAACCTGCCGGCCCAACCCGGCAACCCGCTGCGGATTGCCCTGAAGAACAACGACCTGCGCGATTATGAGCCCTCCATGCCCTTGTTCCTGTGCGGCGCGCATCGCGACCCTGAAGTGTTCTGGAGCCAGGGTGCGGCCACCATGAAAGCCCTGCTGGAAAGCAAGGTCAAAACCCTTCCTTCAATGCGCTTTGCCGTTCTCGATCTCGACACCCAGGGTCATTCCGCGCTGTTCTCTGATCACGGCCTTTCCTCGCGCCAGCGCAACATCCTGAGCAAAACGGCCATCGCCGTGCAAAAAAACTTCGTCGCACACCAGTATCGCAATGCATTGGACCAGGTATTCACGCTGCTCAGTCTGCAGGGATATCATGCGGCGGAAGAGCCTTATTGCGCCGTGGCTGCGCGGACATTCTTCGGTCTGTTTTCGCGGTAGCCGCACCGGTCATGCATTTCATCACCCTGTCATCAACGACCTCCATAGTCGCGTCCGCAAGCAGGGCAATGCCCTGGGACTTGCAACCGACTCTTTCTCCAGACATCCGGAGGTCCAGGAATGTTTCGCCGAAAAAAAATGGCCCTGACAACAGCAGCCGCTAGCGTGGTTCTTGCGCTGTCTGCCTGCGGAGGGAGCTCTTCCAGCACCCCTTCGCTGATCACGGCCAACGCACTGCAAACTGCAACCCCCATCAAGCACCTGGTAGTGATCTACAACGAAAACGTTTCCTTCGATCACTACTTTGGCACCTATCCCAACGCCACCAACCCCGCCGGTTCCCCGTCTTTCACGGCCACCAGCGGAACACCCGGCGTCAACGGGCTGACGACAGCGCTCCTGACCAGCAACCCGACGGCGCAAAACTCCAAAAACGGAACCGGGGCCGTCAACCCCTTCCGTCTGGACCGCTCCCAGGCTGCCACGGCCGACCAGGGCCATGCCTACACCGCGGAACAGCAGGCCTACGACAATGGTGCGGTGGACCTGTTCCCCTACTACACGGGCAAAGGCACCGGCGGCAGCACAGGCTCGTCGGCAACGACCGGTCAGGTCATGGGCTACTACGATGGCAATACGGTGACGGCGCTGTGGAACTATGCCCAGCATTTCGCCATGAACGACAATGCATTCACGGACACCTACGGCCCTTCCACGCCGGGCGCACTGGAAGCCATTTCCGGACAGACCCATGGCGTGCAGCTGGTAGCCACCACCAAGCAGCCCTTTACGCTGGCCGCCTATTCCTACTACATCAATGACGGACAAGGCGGATACACTCTGATCAACGATGTGGACCCCGGCTACGATGTCTGCTCCAGCACCACCGACCAAGTCATGATGTCCGGCAAAAACATCGGCGACCTGCTCAATGCCGCCAACGTGACCTGGGGCGGATTCATGGGGGGCTTCAATCTGGGCACCACCAACGCCAACGGAACGACCGGATGCAAGCTCAGCACCTACTCGCCGGTCGTCAACGGCACGGTGACGGACTACATTCCGCACCACAACTGGTTCCAGTACTACAAATCCACTGCCAATCCCACCCACGCCCGTCCCGGTTCAGTGCAATCCGTGGGATACACGTACCAGGCCGATGGCAAAACCCTGGATCCGGCCAATCATCAATACGACCTGCAGGATTTCTACTCCGCGGTGAAATCAGGCAATTTCCCTGCCGTGAGCTTCCTCAAGGCCCCGGCTTACCAGGATGCCCATGCCGGTTATTCTGATCCGCTGGATGAGCAGGCTTTCGTCACCCAGGTGATCAACTTCCTGCAACAGCAGCCGGACTGGAAGAACACCGTGGTGGTCGTCACCTATGACGATTCGGATGGCTGGTATGACCATGCCTACGTCAGCCCGACCAGCCCGTCCTTCGACAGCCAGGCCGACCAGCTCAACGGTGCAGGCATTTGTGGCAGCGGCACGCCCCTGGTTGGCATCAACGGAAAGCCGGTCAACGGTCGATGCGGTCCCGGAACGCGCATTCCTTTCCTGGTCATCTCGCCGTGGGCCAAGGTCAACTACGTGGACCACACCCAAATCAGCCAGGCTTCGATCGTGCGTTTCATCGAAGACAACTGGCTGGGCGGACAACGCCTGGGCGGCGGTTCCTTCGACGCCAGCGCCGGCAGCATCATGGGCATGCTGAACCTCTCGGGGTCCGGCAATGCGCCCACGCTGTATCTGGATGGCACTTTCGGCACCCCGCTGAACGCGCCACCCGTCATACTGCATCAGTCGCCGACAACCCATTGAGCCTGCGGATCCACTCCCTGAACGCCCCGGTTTCCGGGGCGTTTTTGCTTGTGCCTCAAATTCCACGACACCCACGGGTGTGATAGATTGGGGGTCGACATGAACCGACCCGCAGGAAAACGCTATCTGGTGGTCTGCACGCTTCGCATCGGAGACGTGCTGCTGACGACTCCCGTCGTGCGCGCCATCCGGCAACACGATCCCTCTGCCCGGATCGATGTGCTGGTGCTCTCCGGCATGTCAGGTATTTTGCAGGGCAATCCCGACATTGACCGGATTCTGGTCACGCCCCACCGGGCCGGCTTCCTGGGAAGAATGAAAGAACTGGCAGGTCTCTGGCGGCGTTACGACGTGGCGCTGACCACCGTGTCTTCGGACCGCGCCCGCCTGTTTTGCTTCATTGCCGGAAAGACAGCCGTTGGCCCCTACAACCCCCATTCAGCCTGGCTCTCGGTACGTCTGCTGAAGCAACGCGTTCTGTTCGATGATCTGCGCACCCACACCGTGGTCATGGGGCTCAACGTGCTGGATCTGCTGGGCATTCCCCGCCAGTACCAGGTGGTTCCGCCCACGGCGGGCGGCGCGATCCCTGCGGTCCTGGAAGGTCGTACCTACGCCGTGCTTCACCCCTATCCCAAATTCCGCTACAAGATGTGGCCTCAGTCCCATTGGGTGGCGCTCGCCCGCAGCTTGCAAGAGCGGGGAATCACCGTGGCGCTGAGCGGAAGTTCAGACCCTGAAGAAATGCGCTACGTGAACGAAATCGCGCAGGCCTGTGATGGCTTGAATTTTTGCGGCTCGCTTTCACTGGCACAGGGAGCCGACCTGATTTCCGGATCGGTGTTGTTCGTTGGCCCGGACACGGGGGTCACCCACATCGCTGCCGCAACCGGTGTCCCCACCATTGCCCTGTTCGGTCCTTCGAATCCCGTCAAATGGGGTCCCTGGCCTTCCGCCTATGCCGGGAACGAAAGCCCCTGGGCCATGAAAGGCTCGCGGTGCGTGGGCAACGTCAGCCTGATCCAGGGTGAAGGGGATTGCGTGCCCTGCCGCGAAGAAGGGTGCGACAAGCATCGTGACAGTTACAGCCGCTGCCTCGACGACCTGAGTCTCGCGCGCGTGCTGGCCGCCATGGACCGGGCCTGACCCGCACGCGCAGGCCAAGCGGGTCAGGGAAGCGTCAACCGGTTCTCGTTCAACGCGCGCTCCAGAAGCAGCCTGGAACCCGATTCCGTCAGATGTCCGTAGTCGAATGCCAAAGGCATGAGCTCGCCGGGTGATGTCGAAATCAGGCAGCCCTGTGCGTTGCACAGCACGTCCATGGGCGATACGAAATCCACGCCGTTGTCCCTGGCAAACTGCCGCATTTGTTCATCCACCGGAAAGTCCAGACTGTTGACGCTTCGTGTCGTCCTGTCCACCCGGTCTTTCAGAAAAACCTTTCCGGCAACGACCGGCTGATCTATTTTGAAAGTCGGGAGCTGGCCAAAAATGACGATGTGGGAAACCCCTTCCTTTTTCAAAGCCTGGACCGTTGCACGAAACTTCACGAAGTCCAGTTGCGTCCAGTTGTTCAAACGCCGGTTGTAGAGCGTCCAGTTTCCGCCAAATATCACCGTATGGGGCCGCAGCCGTTTTATCTGGTCGAATACAAACTCGTTGATTTCCTTGCAGCCCGGGCGTTTGTCGATCTCGAACCCCATGATTCCCGGACAACCATTGGACGTGTACTGGGCCAGATCAAAACCCAGCAATTCGCTTTCATGTTTCAATCCCCGGTACAAAGATGCCGCAAACGAGTCTCCCCAAAGCAGAACAAGGGGGGCACGCTCGTTGCCGTCCGTGCGACCGCTGCATTCCGGCTTGAATACCGATTCCGGAGCAACCTTGCCCGACGACTCGATAAAACATTCCCCCGAACGGAACCCTCGCAAGTGGTCGTAGTGAAAGCGCAGCAATCCGGCATTGGCGCTGCGCTGTTCAAAACCCTGTTGCTTGTCTATTGCCTTTCCGGCAATGGCAAACACCACCATGAAAGCCAGCAATAAGGCAACCACGGGCTTTCCCGGCCACCGCCGCCGCACCGGCTTCTCCAGAAACCGGTAAGTGGCCCAGGACAGGCCCATGGCGACCAGCATGACCGCAACCCCTTGTATTACAGTAGGATCACCCAAGGTGTAGAAACGCATGAAAACCAGCAGGGGCCAGTGCCACAGGTAGAGCGGGTAGCTGATCAACCCGACCCAGACCATGGGCTTGCGCGACAGCAGCTGCCGGTTGATCAACCCCTGCGGCCCTGCGGCGATGAGCAGGAACGTTCCGGCCGTGGGCAGGAGTGCGGGCCACCCCGGAAAATTGCTGCGCGGGCTGATCAGCACAAACCCGGCCACCATCAACGCCGCACCGAGCACCGACATCCCCCGGCTGTTGCGGGAAAGAACTGACGGACGGTGCAACTGCAGGTAAGCCAGAACGCCACCCAGCATCAGCTCCCAAAATCGCGACAGGGGTGAATAGAAAGCCACGGCAGCATCGCTGCCCAAATTGCCGATGTCGAATGCAAATGAAGCCAGGGCAATGCCGATAGTAATCCAGAGAAAATTCCACCGGCGGCGCCACACCAGGCCGAGCAGCAGCGGCCAGACAATGTAGAACTGCTCTTCCACCGCAAGGGACCACAAATGGTGGAAAGGATCCGTCTCGCCCGTGGAGTTGAAGTAGTTGGTTTCGCGCAGAAGGGCAAAATTGGCCGTGAACGTGGCGCCGGAAAACATGTGCTTGCCCGCCAGGGCAAAGTATTTTGCCGGCATGAGCACCCAGCCCAGGACAAAGCTTGCGCCCAGGATCAGTACCAGTGCCGGAAAAATCCGCTTGATGCGGCGCGCATAAAATTCCGCGTAACTGAAATGGCCGGCCTCCAGGTTTTCAAAAATGATCGTGCTGATCAGAAACCCGGAGATCACAAAGAAAATGTCGACTCCGATGAAGCCCCCATGCATCCATGCGGGGAAAACGTGGAAGCCCAGCACCGCCAGAATGGCGATTGCCCTCAGGCCGTCGATATCGGCGCGGTATTTGGGGTGACTCAGATGCTGCGGTATGCCCATGATGTGAGGTAAAAAGTGAAGACAGCCGGGGATGGTAAAAGGTTATGCCGTCGCAAGACGTTGGCGTTTGTAAAAAAGTGTGGGGCCCACCCAGTTGAAAAGCCTGTAACCTTTTCCTGACAGGAGTCCGTGCAGCTCGGATCCGGTCAGATCATCGACCGATTGCACGTAGGATTCCACCAGCACCAGTTCCGGCGCATAGCGCTCGAAATCCAGCCCCTTCAGCACCTGCAGGTCATGCCCTTCGGCATCGATATTGAGCAGCTGTATGGTTTTTCCCGCAAACGGCGAGTGATCCAGAATGTCGGTCAAGGTACGGGTTTCCATGGTCCGCGACTGTGCGAATCCGGGTCGGGAATCCTGCCCCCCCAGGACAATCTGTTCGCCCACCGAGAAATCCTTGTCGGTCTGGACGGTGACCATTCCGGGCTTGTCTGAAACAGCCGCCACCACATTGTGATCTTCGGGGCGAACCCACCGGAATGTCCTGATCTTGATTTCACCCAGATCGATGTTGACCCCGCGCCATCCGCGGCGGTACAGAAACCAGGTGTTGGAAAATTTCTTCGGATGCCAGCAGCCCACATCCACGTACACCCCTTGGGGTTGCGTGACGATGTGCTGGAGAACGGCGTCTTCCCCGTACTGCGAATGAATGACGGACCAGGATTTGATCAGGAAGGCCCTGCGGAACACCCTCAGGTCCGATAAAAATTTCTTGAAGGCATTCACGATGGCTGGCTTGTCTGGAAACGTTGAATATCAAAACCGTCGGGCAGGAAATTGGCTTCCAGGTGGGCCGAGGCGGAAGGGATCGGAACCCCCAGCGTCCTCTTTCTGAACCCGGCAAGACCGGCAAGATGCGCCATCACCTGGCGCAACAGCAACTTCAGCTTGAGCCGCCCGCCACGGAACCCTGGCCGGGTCAGGAAAATCCAGTCGTAGAAGTCCTGCAGCTTGGGACGCCTTTTCAGCCGGCCCAGCCAGACCAGCCGGTCTTCTTTCAGCGTTTTCACACGACAGGCAAACGTGTGGGTGGTGGAATTGGTGGTTCTCCAGAGCGTCAAAGCGCCTTTGAATACGCGCGTTGCTTCCGACAGCTTGCCTTCATCCACATAGGGGTTCCGGCCTTTCCCGAATACCCCGTACTTGTCAGGATGGTCGTACAAGGTGACGTAATCGAAGACTTGCAGCCCTTCCTCAAGAATCCGTCCGGCCTCGGGCAGGTGCAGGTAATCGTCTTCGATGAAATAGACAATGTCTTCGTCATGCAACGTTTCGATGGCCCCATTGACCAGATGGTAAAAGGAAGCGGCTTGCCCAAGCCGGGTTTCCTCAAGCCGGAAGAAATTCTTTTGCCTGAGCCAAGCGACCGTTTCCGCATCGCAATTGTCCGCCAGGCAAACCATGCGGTAACCCGGAAAAGCCGTCAGCAGGTTGTCCAGGCAGGCAAGCTTGGAAAAGCCGGCAATGCGGGGCTTCGCGTTGACCTTGCTGGAAATTCGGTAGAGCAGATATTTGTTCATTGAGCAGGTTCCGGTTCAAAGCAACAGGGCCGCCTGGGCCTTTTTCCAGCGCCGCCGCTTGCTGAAGCTTTTCGGCAGAGACCGCTCCAGCGCGTTTTTCCTCAGGGCGATCCGCTCGGAAAAAGCCGCGATGCCTTCCCCGCCCTGGATCACTTCCTCGAACAGCTTCAATATGGCCAGATTGCCTTCCCGCTTATGGGGCAGCAAGACGTGAGGATAACGGGCCGTGAACAAATCGCGATTGGCGCGGATCAGGCGTTTGGCCGCGTTGGAATGCTTGAAGCTGTTCCCTCCCTGGTGATAGACGAAGGCATCTTCGCACATCATCAACCGGTAGCCAGCCTGGCGGGCACGCACGCTGAAATCGAAATCTTCGTAGTAACCCAGTCCATAAGCGGTATCGAGCCCCCCGAGTTGCTGCCACACCCTGCGACGAATGGCCACGCAGAAAAAATCCAGCCGGTAAACGGGAAACAGGCGATGCACCGGTTGCAGGCTGAAAAGCGCTGCCGTCCGTAAAATGTCGTCGACCCCGCCTTCCAGGAAATAATCCTGCTCATTGCCGGCCGCATTGGTCACCGGACCAATGGCTGCCACATCCGACGGGGCGGAAGCCAGGGCCCGCACCAGATTCTCCAGGCTTCCGGGCGCAAAGACGGTGTCATTGTTGACCAGCAATAACCATTCACCTTGCCCTTTGCTGGCAGCATGGTTCATTCCCCCTGCAAACCCCAGATTCTGGTCCAGGCATTCATACGCCAGTGCCGGAAAATTACGGGCATATTCCCGCAATTCGGACGGACTCTCATCAGGGGAGCCGTTATCCAGCACCTGCACGCGCACGGCCGAAGCCGTACCCGTCAACTGGGGCCAGAGGGAATCCAGGCAGCGTGCCGCCGTTGTCCTGAAGTTGCGATAATTCAACACGATCAAGTCAACCGACGTGGATTTTGCCTGCCCTGAAACCCGTGGCGCAATCCGGTCAAAGTTGGGCAGCCGGTCCGGTTGCTTCAGCAAATGGTCAATCCAGGCAGGTTCCAGCTCGAGCAAATGGGCTTTTTCATCCATGACGCCATAGGAGATCAGCACACGGCCCTCCTTGCTGGCCAATCCCGCACAGAACTCGATTCCTTCCGTTTCAAAATGAAACGCCCGGGATTGCCCGCGAATGTTGAAATTCCCGTCCAGGAGCAGCAGATAGTGGGAGAAGCGCACTTTCTTCCGCTGGTAGTCGGGATCATGGGTCACAT
>JAJZPY010000034.1 GCA_021811005.1 Pseudomonadota bacterium | reverse complement strand
ATTACTACCAGCCCGTGGTGGCCGAACTGCGCGCGGCCATCCAGGCAGGACGTTTGGCGGAATACCGGGCCGAATTTGCACGGGACCGCAGCACGCCATGGTAGAATCCCGCAGTTTATTTCTGGGAGGCCACCATGGGACTGATTGAGAACGCTTTTGCCGACAACGGCGCTGCCGGAGCACCTGATTTGGGCATGAACCTGATCTTTATCGTGATCATGTTCGCCGTGCTTTATTTCATGATGATCCGCCCGCAACTCAAGCGGCAGAAGGAGCAGAAAGCCATGCTCGAGGCCCTGGGACGCGGCGACGAAGTGGTCGTGGCGGGCATCATGGGCAAGATCGTGGACCTGGATGCCAACAAGGTGGAGCTGGAAGTGGCCAAGGGCGTCACGATCCAGGTTCAGCGCGCGGCCGTCGGAACCCTGTTGCCCAAAGGCACGATCCAGTAAGCGCACATGAACAAGTATCCGCTCTGGAAAAACGTCCTGGTGGCCCTGGCCCTCGCGCTGGGGCTGTTGTACACGCTGCCGAATTTCTACGGCCAGTCCCCCGCCGTACAAATTTCTGCCCAGGGCGTCACTGCCAAAGTGGATGGCGCGCTTGAAGCGCGCGTCGAACAGGTGCTGCACGATGCCAGCCTTGCCTACACGCGCATGACGCTGGACGACAGCGGCATCAAGGTGCGTTTTGCCGACACGGATTTGCAGCTCAAGGCGCGGGATGCCGTGGACCGGGCGCTCAACCCGGAAGGCCAGCAACCCGGCTACGTGGTGGCTCTCAACCTGGTGCCCAATTCCCCGCACTGGCTGTCTTCGCTGGGGGCCTTGCCCATGTACCTGGGGCTTGACCTGTCGGGAGGCGTGCATTTCCTGCTGCAGGTGGACATGAAGGCTGCCCTGAGCAAGCGGCTTGACGGCTATGCATCGGAAATGCGCGGCACCCTGCGCGACAAGCGGATCTATTACGATGGCATCAGCCGCGACGGTTCCCGCATCACGCTGCATTTCCACGACCAGGCCACCCGCACTGCCGCACAGCAGGTGCTGGACGCCGACTACCGGGACCTGCTGCTCAAGGACGAAGGTTCGGGCAACGACCTGGCCATCACGGCAACCCTCAAGCAGGAAGCCCTTGTCACCATTCAGGACCAGGCCCTCAAGCAGAACATCCTGGCCTTGCGCAACCGCGTGAATGAACTGGGCGCCAAGGAACCCATCATCCAGCAGCAGGGCGCGGACCGCATCATTGTCCAGTTGCCGGGCGTGCAGGACACGGCCAAGGCCAAGGACATCATCGGCCGCACGGCGACCCTGGAAATCCGCCTGGTGGATGAAGACCATCCCGGGCCCTCTTCGGTCAGGGACACTCCGCCTTTCGGCGACGACTTGGTGCTGGAACGCAACGGCCTGCCGGTGTTCGTCAAAAAGCAGGTGGTGCTGACGGGCGACGTCATCACCGATGCCGGCGCCGGTTTTGATTCCCAGACCAACCGGCCGTCGGTCAATATCAGCATGGACAGCAAGGGCGCGCGCGTGATTCGCGACGTGTCCCGCGAAAACCTCAAGAAACGCATGGCCATCCTGCTCATTGAAAAGGGCAAGACCGAAGCGATCAGCGTGGCCACCATCCAGGACGAATTGGGCGCGCGCTTCCAGATCACGGGGTTGCGCAGCCCCAAGGAAGCCAACGATCTCGCCCTGCTGCTGAGGGCCGGCGCGCTGGCCGCTCCCATGGATTTCATCGAGGAACGGACCGTGGGGCCGAGCCTCGGCGCTGAAAATATCGCCCGTGGCTTTCATTCCACCTGGATCGGTTTTGCCGCCATTGCCGTGTTCATGACGGCGTACTACCTGCTGTTCGGGGCCATTTCCGTGGCGTCCCTCGCCATCAACGTGCTGCTGCTGGTGGGCTTGCTGTCGCTGTTGCAGGCCACCCTGACCTTGCCCGGCATGGCCGGGATCGCGCTCACGGTGGGCATGGCGATCGATGCCAACGTGCTCATCAACGAACGCATCCGGGAAGAGCTGCGCAACGGCAATTCGCCGGGGGCCGCCATCCACGCCGGTTATGACCGGGCCTTCGGCACCATCCTGGATTCCAACGTGACCACGGGCATTGCCGGCATCGCCCTGTTCGCGTTCGGTTCGGGTCCGGTCAAGGGCTTTGCGGTGGTGCTGGTGCTGGGGATCATCACGTCCATGTTCAGTGCCGTGATCGTGTCGCGCAGCCTGGTCAACCTGATCTACGGCAGCCGCCGCAAAATCGAGAAATTGTCCATCGGCAACGTGGACTGGCACCAAAAGCCCCGCTGAGCGAGAGACGAATCATGGAATTTTTCCGCATCCGCAAAGACATCCCTTTCATGAGCTGGGGGCGGTACACCACCGCCATTTCCCTGGTGACATTCCTGCTCGCGGTGTTTTTCCTGTTCACCCGGGGACTCAATTTTTCCGTGGATTTCACGGGCGGCACGGTCATGGAAGTCAACTATGGCGCAGCGGCGGACGTGGGGAAAATCCGCAACGCGCTTGAAGCCCTGGGTTTTGCCGACGCCAACGTCCAGAATTTCGGAACGTCGCGCGATGTCCTGATCCGCTTGCCGCTCAAAAAGGGGCTCACCACCGCGCGGCTTTCAGACCAGGTGATGGCTTCCCTGCAGCAGGCCGATCCCACCGCCCAGATGCGCCGGGTGGAGTTTGTGGGACCTCAGGTGGGCGACGAACTCGTCAAGGACGGGTCGGCAGCCCTCCTGTTTGTTTCGCTCGGCATCGTGGTGTACCTGTCGCTGCGCTTCCGCTGGCGCCCGGCAGTGGCCACCATCGTGGCCAACCTGCATGACGTGGTGATCATCCTGGGCTTCTTCGCCTTTTTCCAGTGGGAATTCTCGCTTTCCGTGCTGGCAGCCGTGCTGGCCATCCTGGGCTACTCGGTCAACGAATCCGTCGTGGTGTTCGACCGGGTGCGCGAAAACTTCCGCAAAATGCGCGGTGCTTCCGTGTCCCAGGTGATCGACAATGCCATCACGCGCACCATGAGCCGCACCATCATCACCCACGGTTGCACCCAGCTCATGGTCACCTCCATGTTCTTTTTCGGTGGCGAGGCGCTGCATTACTTCGCGCTGGCACTGACCATCGGCATCGTGTTCGGCATCTATTCTTCGGTGCTGGTGGCAAGCCCCATCGCCATGTGGCTTGGCATGACGCGGGCTGATTTCGTGGCGCCGGAGAAAAAGCCGGCGCACGAAGCAGAAGGCGCCTGAAGCAGACCCGACCGTTGGCCATTTTTCATTATCTGCAGCATCTCGACAGCCACCTTCTGCTGCTGAGCCAGGAGTACGGTTATGCGGCGTACATCATCCTGTTCCTGATCATCTTCAGCGAAACCGGGCTCGTGATCGCGCCGTTCCTGCCGGGCGACACCTTGCTGTTCGTGGCAGGCGCGGTGGCGGCGCTGGATACCACCGGGCATGCCGTGTT
Source organism: Pseudomonadota bacterium (assembly GCA_021811005.1). Classification (GTDB taxonomy): domain Bacteria; phylum Pseudomonadota; class Gammaproteobacteria; order Burkholderiales; family Ferrovaceae; genus JAKBAT01. The sequence continues at coordinate 14,229 of JAJZPY010000034.1, read as the reverse complement.
CAACCTGCCCATGCTGATCGTGACCCTGACCCTGGCCGCGTTTTTTGGCAATCTGCTCAACTTCCAGATCGGGCGCTGGCTGGGTCCCAAGGTGTTCCACTGGGAGAAATCGCGCCTGTTCAATCCGCGCCATCTTGCGGAAGCCCATGCATTTTACGAGCGGCATGGCGGCAAGACGGTGGTGATTTCCCGTTTTCTGCCCATCCTGCGCACCTACGCGCCATTCGTGGCCGGTGTGGGCGACATGAGCCATTCGCGTTTCATGGCGTTCAATGCCCTGGGCGCTTTCATGTGGGTGGTGTCGCTGCTGATGGCCGGTTATTTCTTCGGCAACGTGCCGTTCATCAAAAACAACCTGAGCCTCATGATTGCGGGCATCGTGGCCATCACCCTCATGCCCCTGGTGGTGGCCGGGATCTGGGCCCGCTTCAAGAAGCGAACCTGATTCCCTTCAGTTTTTCCGGATGGCCTGCGCGAGCGACGCCGCGAGACCGGTGTAAGCGGCAGGTTCCAGGGCGAGCAGGCGTGCCTTGTCTGCTTCGGGCAAGGGCAATTCGCGAATGAATTCCTGCAGCAGGGTCTTGTTGATGGTCTTGCCGCGCGTCAGGTCTTTCAGACGGTCGTAGGCATTGGCCATGCCAGTTTTGCGCATGACGGTCTGGATGGGTTCTGCCAGCACTTCCCAGGCATCGTCCAGATCGGAACGGATGAGTGCCGGATCCGTCTCGAGCTTGCCCAGGCCTTTCAGGCAGGCGTCATATCCCAGCAGGCTGTGGCCAAGCCCCACGCCCATGTTGCGCAGCACGGTGGAGTCTGTCAGGTCGCGCTGCCAGCGGGAAATGGGCAGCTTGTCGGCCAGGTGGCCCAGGATGGCATTGGCCAGCCCCAGGTTGCCTTCCGAATTTTCGAAATCGATGGGGTTCACCTTGTGCGGCATGGTGGAGGACCCCACTTCGCCCGCTTTCGGCTTTTGCCGGAAATAACCCAGGGAAATGTAGCCCCACAGGTCGCGGTCAAGGTCGATCAGGATGGTGTTGATGCGGGAGAAGGCATGCATCAGTTCCGCGATCGCATCGTGCGGTTCGATCTGGGTGGTGTACGCGTTGAATTCCAGCCCCAGGCCTTCCACGAAGCTGCGGGCAAAGGCGGGCCAGTCCAGGTCGGGGTAGGCGGAGAGGTGGGCATTGTAATTGCCCACTGCGCCGTTGAATTTCCCGCTCAGGGCGATGGCGGCAAGGCCGTGGCGCTGGCGGTTGAGGCGTGCCACCACGTTGGCGAGTTCCTTGCCCACCGTGGTGGGCGTGGCCGTCTGTCCATGGGTGCGCGACAGCATCGGGGTCTCGGCCAGTCCGTGGGCCAGCGACACCAGGGTTTCGATGAGGGTGTCAATCGTCGGCAACAGCACGCGGTCGCGCGCACCGGTCAGCATGAGGGCATGGGACAGGTTGTTGATGTCTTCCGAAGTGCAGCCAAAATGGATGAATTCCGCCGCGGCCACAATTTCGGCATTGTCCGACAGCTTTTCCCGCAGCCAGTATTCGAGCGCTTTCACATCGTGATTGGTGCGCACTTCAATGGCTTTGATCTGGGCGGCGTCCGTTTCGGAAAATTGGGTCACGAGGCGATCGAGCTGAGCCACGGTGTCCTGCGAAAAGGGAGCGATTTCCGGAATGCCGGGATGGCGTGCAAGCGCCTTGAGCCACTCGATTTCGATGAGCGTGCGAAAACGGATCAGCGCATATTCGCTGAAGAAGGGGCGCAAGGGGTCGAGGCGGTCGCTGTAGCGTCCGTCGAGGGGCGATAGGGCAGTCAGCGGGGATGCGGGCATAGAACGGACAAAAGCGGGATTGAAGAAGGGGGCATTTTACAGGAAATCGGGAAAGACCATGCCGCGCCGGGATGCGCTGGGGCAAAAAAGGGGAAATGCCCGATGCTATAATCGCTCTTCTGTTTGTCCATGAGGAAGGCTGCAGCCCATGAAGCTTCTCGGTTCCGTCACAAGCCCGTTCGCGCGCAAGGTGCGCGTCGTGTTGCTGGAAAAGCACATTGATTTCGAATTTGTTTCCGATTGCATGGCGGGGTCACCGCCCCCCATCGAACAATACAATCCCTTGGGGAAAATCCCGGCTCTCGTGCTGGACGATGGCGTGTGCCTGTTCGATTCGCAGGTCATCACCGAGTACCTGGACGCCATCAATCCCGTGGGGCACCTCATTCCCGAACCCACTCGCGAACGGGCCCTGGTCAAGCGCTGGGAAGCACTGGCAGATGGCATCCTGGACGCGGGAGTGGCCATCGTGCTGGAACTGCGCCGGCCTGAAAATGAACGCAGCCCGGCCTGGCTGGAAAAACAGCGCGGAAAGATGGAAAGGGGACTGGCCCTGATGTCGCGCGAGTTGGGCCAGCGGCCCTGGTGTACCGCCGACGCCATGAACCTGTCGGACATTGCCACCGGCTGCATGTTGCTCTGGCTTGATTTCCGCTTTCCCGACCTCGACTGGCGCAAGCGCTATCCCAACCTTGATGCGCTGGCCAACAAGCTGGCCCAGCGCAAATCCTTCAAGGAAACGCCGCCCAACCCCTAGACGGTGATGATGCCGCCACCCAGGCACACTTCGCCGTCATACAGCACGGCGGACTGCCCCGGGGTGATGGCCCACTGGGGTTCGCTGAACTGCAGGGTAAGCGACGCAGGGTCTTCGAACGCCAGGGCACAGGCCGCATCCTGCTGGCGGTAGCGGCTTTTGGCGCCATAGCCGGCTCGTGCCTCCGGGCGCACTTCGGCAATCCAGGACAACTGGTCCGCTTCCAGCCAGCCTTTCTGCAACGAAGGGTGGCCGTGCCCCTGGACCACCACCAGGGTGTTTTCCGCAAGGTGCTTTCCAGCCACGTACCACGCTTCCCCGGCGCCGCCGATGCCGAGCCCCTGGCGCTGGCCGATGGTGTAATACATCAGTCCCTGGTGCTGGCCCATGATGGTGCCGTCAGGGGTTTTCATGGGGCCGGGGGTGATGGGCAGGTAGCGTTGCAGGAATTCCCTGAAGGGGCGTTCCCCGATGAAGCAGATGCCGGTGCTGTCCTTTTTTGCGGCAGTGGGCAGCCCGGCTTTGCGGGCAATGGCGCGCACTTCCGATTTGAGGAGTTCTCCCACCGGGAACAGCGTGCGCGAGAGCTGGGCCTGGTTGAGACGGTAGAGAAAGTAGCTCTGGTCCTTGGAGGGGTCGCGTCCCCGCAGCAGCTCATGGCGGTCGCCGCTTTTGCGCACGCGGGCATAGTGTCCGGTGGCGATGAAGTCGGCGCCCAGGCTCAGGGCGTGGTCCAGAAACGCCTTGAACTTGATTTCCGAGTTGCACAGGATGTCCGGGTTGGGGGTGCGTCCGGCCTGGTACTCGGTGAGGAAATTCTGGAATACCCGTTCGCGGTACTCGGCTGAAAAGTTGACCGCTTCCATTTCGATGTCGAGCAGGTCGGCCACCGACACGGCGTCCACCAGGTCTTCCCGCGAATTGCAGTGGGGATCGTCTTCCCAGTTCTTCATGAACAGGCCGACCACCTCGTAGCCCTGCTCCTTGAGCAGGAGGGCGGATACCGAAGAATCTACGCCGCCGGAAAGTCCGACGACGACGCGGGGTTTGGCCATGGCTTGGGATTGTGCGCGAGTTGGGCTGGAAATGAAAAAGGCAGGGGGTCCGCCCCTGCCTCGTTTGCCGGCTGTGGAGCCCGGCTTAGTTTGCTGCAGGGGCCGATTTCTTGGCTTTTTTGTGTTTTTTGGCCTTTTTCTTGGCATGTTTCGCGGCAGGGGCCTTGCTGGCAGCCTTGTCGCTCGCGGGCGCAGGAGCGGCCATCGGTGCGGCTGCAGGCTTGGCGGGGGCCGGAGCGGGAGCGTCAGCGGCGATGGCGGACAGGCTGACAGCGGCGAAAACGGCGGCGGTCAGGGCAGACAGCAATTTGGACATGATCAATTCCTCTGGGTTATCAAAAGTTGAACCAGGCGACAGGCGCCAATTTTAGACGCCGCCTGACAGTAACGCAAACAGGTTCACGCGGGTTGACCCGGCTCAGGGAATATATTCGTAGCCCGGCAACGTCAGGAACTCCACAAAGTTTTCCGAGGTGGTGAGGGCATCGAACATGCGGGCTGCATCCTCGTAGGCCCCGGCCGCATATTGGGCCTCCCCCAGCTCGTCGCGGATTTTCCGGAGTTCGGAAGGCAGCAGCGAGCGGAACAATTCCACCGAGACTTTACGGCCGTCCTCCAGAATCCCGTGCGGGCTGCGAATCCACTGCCAGATCTGGGCGCGGGAAATTTCAGCGGTGGCGGCGTCCTCCATCAGGTGGTGGATGGGCACGCAGCCCGTTCCGGCCAGCCAGGATCCCAGGTATTGCAGGCCGATGTTGATGTTCATGCGCAGCCCCGCTTCCGTGATCGGCGTGCGCGGCGAGAAGGCCAGCAGGTCCGCTGCCGTGGCCTGAACGTCGTCGCGCTGGCGTCCGATCTGGTTTGGCGTGGGCATGTGGCGGTCGAAAATTTCCCGCGCCACGGAGACCAGGCCGGGGTGTGCCACCCAGGTGCCGTCGTAGCCGTCGGTGGCTTCACGGGTCTTGTCTTCGCGCACTTTGGAGAGTGCCGCCTCGTTGGCCGCCGGATCGTTCTTGATGGGAATCTGGGCGGCCATTCCACCCATGGCGAAAGCGCCCCGGCGGTGGCAGGTCTTGACCAGCAGCAGGGCGTAGGCGCGCATGAAGGGGGCGGTCATGGTGACCAGGTTGCGGTCGGCCAGGATGAAATCGGGGTCGGTCCTGAATTTCTTGATGCAGCTGAAAATGTAATCCCAGCGCCCCGAGTTCAGTCCGCCGCTGTGTTCGCGCAGCTCGTACAGGATTTCGTCCATTTCGAAGGTGGCGAGCACGGTTTCGATCAGGACGGTCGCCTTGATGGTGCCGGCGGGAAGGCCGAGTGCCTTCTGGGCTGTCACGAAAATGTCGTTCCACAGGCGGGCTTCGAGGTGCCCTTCCAGCTTGGGCAGGTAAAAGTAGGGTCCGCTGCCGCGGGCCAGCAGCGCGCGCGCGTTGTGGAAAAAGTACAGGGCGAAATCGAAAAGGCTGCCGGAAATGGGTTGTCCGTCCAGCAGCACATGCTTTTCGTTCAGGTGCCAGCCGCGCGGGCGCACCATCAGGACTGCGGGTTTTTCCTTGAGGCGGTACGCTTTGCCTTCCGCATTCACATGTTCGATGGTGCGGTTTACGGCATCGCGAATGTTGAGTTGCCCCTGCACCGAGTTTTCCCAGGTGGGGGTGGTGGAGTCCTCAAAATCCGCCATGAACACGTTGGCGCCCGAATTCAGGGCATTGATCACCATTTTGCGGTCGGTGGGGCCGGTGATTTCCACCCGGCGATCCTGCAGGTCGGGCGGGCAGGGAGCGACCTTCCAGTCCGACTGCCGGATGGCGGCGGTTTCGGGCAGAAAGTCGGGGCGCAACCCCCGGTCGAATTCGGCCTGGCGACGTTCGCGCAAGGCCAGCAGCTCCTGGCGGCGGGCTTCGTATGTGCGGCACAGCATGGTCAGGAATTCAAGGGCCTCGGGCGTCAGGATTTGCTCGAAACCCGCATGCATAGGTCCTGTGATGGTCAGGCCTGCGGGGCGGAAATTGGCGTTCATGGGGGCCTCTGGGGGTTGAATATGTTGCATTGCAATATTACCGCATGACGTCGATTTTAGACAAAGAACAAAAAAGAAAAATCCGCCCCGGAGACCGGGGCGGGCGGGCCTTCGGGATCGCCGAGGGCTTCAAAGGGGTCAATGGAACTGTTCTGCTTCCGTGGAGCCGGCCAGAGCCGTGGTGGAGGAAGCGCCTCCCTGGATGACCTGGGTCACTTCGTCGAAGTAGCCGGTTCCCACTTCCCGCTGGTGGCGGGTGGCGGTATAGCCGTACTTTTCCGCGGCGAACTCCGCATCCTGCAGCTTCACGTATGAGGTCATGCCGTCCTGGGCATAACCGCGGGCCAGCTCGTACATGCCGTAGTTGAGGGAATGGAATCCGGCCAGGGTGATGAACTGGAACTTGTATCCCATGGCCCCCAGTTCGCGCTGGAATTTGGCGATGGTGGCGTCGTCCAGATGCTTTTTCCAGTTGAAGGAGGGCGAGCAGTTGTAGGCCAGCATCTTGTCCGGGTACTGGCGCCGGATGGCCTCCGCCCACTGCCGGGCAAACTGCAGGTCGGGCTTGCCGGTTTCGCACCACACCATGTCGGCTACCTCGGCATAGGCGAGTCCGCGCGCGATGGAGGCATCCAGGCCGTTGCGCACGCGGTAGAACCCTTCGGACGTGCGCTCTCCGGTACAGAACACCTGGTCGCGCGGGTCCACGTCCGAGGTGAGGAGGGTGGCTGCTTCGGCATCCGTGCGTGCAAGCAGGATGGTGGGCACACCCAGCAGGTCGGCGGCGAAACGGGCGGCCACCAGTTTTTGCACGGCTTCCTGCGTGGGCACCAGGACTTTGCCGCCCAGGTGGCCGCATTTCTTGGCAGCCGCGAGCTGGTCCTCGAAGTGCACGCCGGCGGCGCCCGCCTCGATCATGGCCTTCATCAGTTCGTGGGCGTTGAGCACCCCGCCAAAGCCTGCTTCGGCGTCAGCAACGATGGGGGCGAACCAGTCGATGTTGTGGTTGCCTTCCGCCCAGTGCAGCTGGTCGGCGCGGCGCAGCGCGTTGTTGATCCGGCGCACCACCGTGGGGACGGAGCTGACCGCGTAGAGCGACTGGTCCGGGTACATTTGCAGGGAATCGTTGGCATCGCCGGCCACCTGCCATCCCGACAGGTAAATGGCCTTGAGCCCGGCCTTGACCTGTTGCATGGCCTGGTTGCCGGTGAGGGCGCCCAAGGTGTTGACATACGGTTCGGTTTTGCACAAATGCCACAGTTTTTCCGCGCCGCGGCGGGCCAGCGTGTGTTCTTCCTGCAGGCTGCCGCGCAGGCGAACCACGTCTTCCGCGTTATAAGGGCGGTGGATGCCTTGCCAGCGGGGGTTTTCCGCCCAATCTTTCTTGAGTTTGGCAATTTCCTGTTCAACGGTCATGAAAATCTCCTGAATGGGGTATGAAATCAGAGGGGGCTGATGCGCTGGGCGGTGACGAGCAGACCGTCGTCGTCCGCATATAACCAGGCGCCAGGCCGGAATGTGACGCCGGCAAAGGTGACGGGGATGTCCGCCGCGCCTTCGCCTTTTTTGATGGACCTGCGGGGGTGGGTGCCCAGGGCCTGCACACCGATGTCCAGTTCCGCAATCGCCTGCGAATCGCGAATGCAGCCATAAACGACGATGCCGGCCCAGCCATGTTTGACGCCCAGGGTGGCGAGCTGGTCGCCCACCAGGGCGCAACGGAGGGATCCGCCCCCGTCGATGACGAGTACGCGTCCAAACCCCGGGGTTTCCAGGGCGGCGCGGACCAGAGAGTTGTCCTCAAATACCTTGACCGTGGCAATTTGCCCGCCAAATGCGCTCATGCCACCATAATTGGCTAACACCGGCTCGGCGACAGCAGCGGCGTCGCCCAGTTGATCGCAGAGATCCGCAGTTTTATGGGCCATGGCGGGCTCCAACGGAATTGGGGGGTGGGGAAAAACAGGTTCCCCAGAGCATGGTAAATGGTATATCATATATAAGACATATGATACAAGCGTTTTTTAAGGAGGCATCGACCATCATGTATCAGCACATCAAGGTTCCCGCGAGCGGGGAAAAGATTCGCGTCAAGCCGGACTATTCCCTGGACGTGCCCGATCAGCCGATCATTCCGTTCATCGAAGGGGACGGCACTGGCGTGGACATCACCCCGGTGATGAAGGCGGTGGTGGATGCCGCCGTGGCACGCGCCTACGGCGGGCGGCGCAAGATTTCCTGGATGGAAGTCTATGCGGGTGAAAAATCGGTGCGGGTGTATGGCGACAACGTATGGCTTCCCGAAGAAACGCTGCATGCGGTGCGCGACTATGTGGTGTCCATCAAGGGGCCGCTGACCACCCCGGTGGGCGGGGGGATCCGTTCCATCAACGTGGCCCTGCGCCAGCAGCTCGACCTCTACGTCTGTCTCCGCCCGGTGCGCTGGTACACGGGCGTGCCCAGCCCCCTGCGTGAACCGCACAAGACCGACATGGTGATTTTCCGCGAAAATTCCGAAGACATTTATGCCGGCATCGAGTGGGATGCGGCCTCTCCCGAGGCGCGCAAGGTCATCGACTTCCTGCGGAAGGAAATGAAGGTCACGGCCATCCGTTTCCCGGAAACTTCAGGCATCGGCATCAAGCCCGTGTCGCGGGAAGGAACGGAACGCCTGATGCGCAAGGCCGTGCAGTATGCCATCGACAACGGGCGCAAGTCGGTCACCATCGTCCACAAGGGCAACATCATGAAGTTCACCGAAGGCGCCTTCAAGAGCTGGGCCTATGCCCTGTGCCAGCGCGAATTCGGGGCGGAACTGCTGGACGGCGGGCCCTGGATGAAGCTGCCCAACGGCATCGTGATCAAGGATGTGATTGCCGACGCTTTCCTGCAGCAGATCCTGCTGCGCCCCGAAGAGTACGACGTGATCGCCACCATGAACCTGAACGGCGACTACATTTCGGATGCGCTGGCGGCACAGGTGGGCGGCATCGGGATTGCTCCCGGGGCCAACCTTTCGGATTCGGTGGGCATGTTCGAGGCCACCCACGGGACGGCGCCGAAATATGCGGGCAAGGATTATGTCAACCCCGGTTCCATGATCCTGTCAGCGGAAATGATGTTGCGGCACATGGGCTGGGTCGAGGCGGCGGACATCATCGTCAAGGCCATGGAAAAGACAATTGCTGCAAAAACAGTAACTTACGACTTTGCCCGCCTGATGCCGGGGTCCACCCAGTTGTCCTGTTCCGGGTTTGGCCAGGCACTCATCCAGCACCTCTGAGCCCCGCCGAAGCATAAAAAAACCCCTGCAACGCAGGGGTTTTTCAGGGCACCCCGCGGATGGGAATCCGCGTAATGCAATGTTTTATGAAGACTGTATGTTGGAAGCCTGCTTGCCCTTGGGGCCTTGCGTGACTTCAAAAGAGACCTTTTGACCTTCCTTCAGGGTCTTGAAACCACCCATCTGGATCGCCGAGAAGTGGGCGAAAAGGTCTTCGCTGCCATCGTCAGGGGTGATGAAGCCATAACCCTTGGAATCGTTGAACCACTTGACTGTGCCTGTTGCCATTGTTTGCTTTCCTGTCATTGAAATGGGCCGTAGAACCCGGAACGGTTTGAGTTTCAAGGCCAGCAAACGGGGGAACCGGTGATGCAGACATCTTGAACCAAACGCCAGAACATCTTTTACGCGACTTTTACGGGGAAAGTCAAGTAGTTAAGGTGAATTAATCGCTCAGGCGGAAAACCGGCCCACAGGAGGGCCAGCCCTTGCCAAAAAACGAGAAATGATTAGACTGAAAGCCGAGATCAAGCATTTCTGATCGCAGTCGATATCCGGTTAGGCGCGCAACAGTTCATGACAGCCAGAAATCCAGCAGAACCCGTCCTCGAAAAAGAACGCGCCAAGACGAAACCGCCGTCTCTTTTCAATGTCGTACTGCTGAACGACGATTTCACGCCCATGGAATTTGTGGTGCAGGTGCTGCAGCAGTTTTTTGCCCTGGAACGGGAAGCCGCCACGCGAGTGATGCTCCAGGTCCATACCGAGGGGCGCGGGGTGTGCGGGGTTTATCCCCGTGACGTGGCGGCCACCAAGGTGGAGCGTGTGATCAGTTATGCAAGGCAACATCAGCATCCGCTGCAATGCGTGATGGAGGAAAACGGAACATGATTGCTCAAGAACTGGAAGTCAGCCTGCACATGGCGTTTGTCGATGCGCGCCAGAAACGCCACGAGTTCATCACGGTCGAGCACCTGCTGCTCGCCCTCATGGACAACCCGTCGGCGGTGGACGTGCTGCGGGCTTGCGGCGCGGATATCGAAGCCCTGCGCAAGGAATTGTCCGATTTTGTGCGCGAACATACGCCCAAAGTGCCGGGTGAAGGCGACGTGGACACGCAGCCCACCCTGGGATTCCAGCGGGTCATCCAGCGAGCCATCCTGCACGTGCAGTCTTCCGGCAAGAAGGAAGTGACCGGCGCCAACGTGCTGGTGGCCATTTTCGGGGAAAAGGATTCGCACGCCGTGTATTTCCTGACCCAGCAGGGCATCAGCCGTCTCGACATGGTCAATTTCATTGCCCATGGCATCACCAAAGTGCCCCAGGGCACCCCGCGTGAAGAGCAGCCCCAGGAAAGCGAGGCCGACAGCCAGAACAGCGGTGCCTTGCAGAGCTTCACGCTCAACCTCAACGCGCAGGTGAACGCCGGCAAGATCGATCCCCTGATCGGGCGCGAGCGGGAAGTGGAACGCGTCATCCAGATCCTCTGCCGCCGCCGCAAGAACAACCCCATCCTGGTGGGCGAAGCCGGCGTGGGCAAGACGGCCATTGCCGAAGGACTGGCGTCACGCATCGTGGCGGGCAACATTCCGGAAATCCTGGGCAAGTCCACGGTGTATTCCCTCGACATGGGCGCGCTGCTCGCCGGCACCAAGTATCGCGGCGACTTCGAACAGCGCCTCAAGGCCGTGCTGCGCCAGTTGCAGGACGACCCCCACAGCATCCTGTTCATCGACGAAATCCACACGCTGATCGGGGCCGGAGCGGCTTCGGGCGGCACGCTGGACGCGTCCAACCTGCTCAAGCCTGCGTTGTCCAAGGGCACGCTGCGCTGCATCGGGGCAACCACCTACACGGAATACCGCGGCATTTTCGAGAAGGACCATGCGCTGTCGCGCCGCTTCCAGAAAATCGACGTGGTTGAACCCACGATTGACGAGACGGTTCAGATCCTGCGCGGCCTCAAGTCCCGTTTTGAAAGCCACCACGGCGTGCGTTACAGCGAATCGGCGCTCACCAGCGCGGCCGAACTGTCGGCCCGCTTCATCAACGATCGCCATTTGCCGGACAAGGCCATCGACGTCATCGACGAAGCGGGTGCAGCCCAGCGCATCCTGCCCAAGTCGCGCCAGCGCAAGGTGATCGGCAAGGGCGACATCGAGGAGATCGTGGCGAAAATCGCCCGCATCCCGGCGCGCAACGTGTCCAACACGGACCGTACGGCGTTGAAGACCCTCGACCGCGACCTCAAGGCGGTGGTGTTCGGCCAGGACAAGGCCATCGATGCGCTGGCGGCCGCCATCAAGATGGCGCGCAGCGGTCTGGGCAACCCCCAGAAACCCATCGGCTCCTTCCTGTTTTCAGGGCCCACCGGCGTGGGCAAGACGGAAGTGGCGCGGCAACTTGCCTACACTCTGGGCGTGGAGCTGATCCGTTTCGACATGTCCGAATACATGGAGCCCCATGCCGTGTCGCGCCTGATCGGCGCGCCGCCCGGTTACGTCGGGTTCGACCAGGGCGGCCTGCTGACCGAAGCCATCGCCAAGCACCCTTATTCCGTGCTGCTGCTCGACGAAATCGAAAAGGCGCACCCGGACATTTTCAACATCCTGCTGCAGGTGATGGACCACGGCACGCTCACGGACAACAACGGCCGCAAGGCGGATTTCCGCAACACGGTGATCATCATGACCACCAACGCAGGCGCCGATGCGCTCACCAAAGCCGGAATCGGATTCATCACGGGCGCGCGCAAGGGCGACGAAATGGCGGACATCAAGCGCCTGTTCACGCCGGAATTCCGCAACCGCCTGGATGCCATCATTTCCTTTGCCTCGCTCGACCAGCAGATCATCCTGAGGGTGGTGGACAAGTTCCTTCTGCAACTCGAGTCGCAGCTGCACGAAAAGCGCGTGGAAGCCACGTTTACCGACGACCTGCGGCGCCATCTGGCGGAAAAGGGGTTTGATCCGCTCATGGGGGCGCGTCCCATGGCGCGCCTGATCCAGGACACCATCCGCCGTGCCCTGGCCGATGAGCTCCTGTTCGGGCGATTGGTGTCGGGCGGCAAGGTCACCATTGACGTCAGCGAAGACGACCAGATCGTGCTTGGCTTCGACGAGGAAACAAAGCCCGAAGCGGTGCACTGAGCCGCGAGGGGAGGTCTTTCAGACGGCTACCCGCATGGGAATGTGCGGGTGAGCCTGATAGTTGTCGATGCGGACGTCTTCAAAGCGGTAGTCATACAGTGATGCCGGCTTGCGCAGCAACTCAAGCCGAGGCAAGGGGTAGGGCGTGCGCGTGAGTTGTTCGCGCAGGGCATCCACGTGATTCAGGTAAATGTGGCAATCCCCTCCTGTCCAGACGAAATCGCCTGGCAGCAGGTCGCATTGGTGGGCCACCAGGTGGGTGAGCAGGGCGTACGAGGCGATGTTGAACGGCACGCCCAGCCCCACGTCGCAGGAGCGCTGGTAGAGCTGGCAGGAAAGCTTGCCGTCGGCCACGTAAAACTGAAACAGCAGGTGGCAGGGGGGCAGCGCCATGCGTTCCACATCCCCCACGTTCCAGGCGGAAACGATCAGGCGGCGGGAATCCGGATTTTTGCGGATCTGCTCCAGCACCCGCGACATCTGGTCGATGACCCGGCCGTCAGCCGCCTCCCAGCGGCGCCACTGTTTTCCGTACACCGGGCCCAGGTTCCCTTCCGCGTCTGCCCATTCGTCCCAGATGCTCACGCCATGGCGCTTCAGGTAGGCGATATTGGTGTCCCCCGAAAGAAACCACAGCAATTCATGGACGATGGACGGCAGGTGCAGCTTTTTGGTGGTGAGCAGGGGAAAGCCATCCTGCAGGTTAAACCGCATCTGGTATCCGAACAGGCTCAGGGTGCCCACGCCGGTACGGTCGGTTTTGCGCGTGCCGCGCTCGAGGATGTCGCGAACGAACTGAAGGTACGGTTGCATGGGCGCATGATAACATCCCGAAGTCTGCTCAAAGGATCGTGATTCCATGCCACGCAACGCCGCCTCATCTTTTCCCGCGCTGCAACCGGCGCCGCTGCCCGAACTCGAAGTGCTCGCAGGCCGCCGTGCGGACGCTTTCCCGGCCGCCGTGCGCCACGTGCTGGTGGTGCTGACCGAAGCGCCCGATGCGCCGAGACTCGATCTGGCAGGACTGGCCCAGCTGAAGGCGGCCTTGCGCCGGCGCGGGGAAAAGCCGCAGTCGCTGCAGCAGAAGCCGCTGGCCGTCACCCTGGATGACGGCATGCTGCTGTCCTGGGTATGGCTTGCTCCCGGGCAGACGCCGTTTCAGCAGCAAACCCTGTTGTGCAAGGGCCTGGCGCCGCTGCTGGAAGAACGGCCCACCAGCCTCGGGCTCCGGCTGGCCGGAGCACGGGCGGATGCCGTGGCCGGGCTTGCGGTTTACGTGACCCAGGTCAATGGCGTGGCACTCCCTTCACGCAAAAAGGAACCGCACCCGACCTTGCGCCGGATTTTCCTGCAGGGCGCGCGTCCTGCCGCCGCGCCGTTGGCTGCCGCCCGCGCCGTGGCCGAAGGCAATACGCTCACGCGCACGCTCACGCAGATCCCGCCCAACGACCTCACGCCCGGCGCCTATCGCCGCCTGATCCGCTCCATGGCTCGGGCCCGGGGCTGGCAGGTGACCGAATATCCGCTGGCCCGGCTCAGGGACATGGGCGCGGGCGCTTTTGTGGCCGTGGCCCAGGGCAGTGCCGACCCCGACGCGGCCATCGTGCGCGTGCGCTACCGGGGCGCGAAGCCGCTGCGGCACGTGGCGCTGGTGGGCAAGGGCATCTGCTTCGACACCGGCGGGCACAATCTCAAGCCGGCCAAGTACATGTACGGCATGCATGAAGACATGAACGGTTCAGCCGTGGCGCTGGGCATCCTGTCTGCGGTCAGCCGCCTTCGCCTGCCGCTGGAAGTGGACTGTTGGCTGGCTCTTGCCCAGAACCACATCAGCCCGCGGGCCTACAAGCAGAACGACGTGGTGACGGCGCTCAACGGCACCACCATCGAAATCGTGCACACCGATGCCGAAGGGCGCATGGTGCTGGCGGACGCCCTGACCCTGGCGGCACGAGCCCAGCCTCAGCTCATCTTGGACTTTGCAACGCTCACCGGCAGCATGCACACGGCACTGGGCAGCCGCTACAGCGGCATTTTTGCCAGCGACGAGCGCCTGGCGCAGCTGGCTGTCGCCGTCGGCGAAGCGTCCGGCGAGCGGGTGTTGCCGTTTCCGCTGGCCGCCGACTATGATCCGGCA
>JAJZPY010000033.1 GCA_021811005.1 Pseudomonadota bacterium | reverse complement strand
GGATGACCGTCTGGGGCGTCGTGGCGAACGACCGCCTGACCTATGCGCTGGGCGCGTACCAGGGCATGGGCAAAAATTCCGGGAGCGTCAATCAGTACAACGGCGGCGGCGGAAGCACCGACCTTATGTACACCGCCCGGCTCAATTACAACTTCTGGGACACCAAAGTCGATCCGGCCTACTTTGCCAGCGCCAGCTATTTTGGCACCCACGATGTCCTGGCGCTGGGCCTTGCGGGAATGACCCAAAAGAACGGCACGCTGAACACCGCCGGCAATGCCAGCTATTCTGCTTACAACGTGGACTTCCTGCTGGAAAAGATGGTGCTGAACGGCGGTGCCGTCACCTTGTCCGGAGCCGCCTACAAGGTGGACACGCAAAATACGCTGGACAACTTCTGCACGGCAACCAATGGCGCCCTTCCTGGCGGCTGCTGGGGCGGCCCCACTTATCAGGGCCGTTCTTACATTGGAACCGCCGCCTTTCTTTTCCCGCAGAAAATCGGCTATGGCAAGTTCCAGCCTTACTTCCAGCACCAGGACTTCAAACCCGACAGCTTTGACACCGGAATCGGCGCCGGACAGACGGTGCGCACGCAGCAGAATGAATACGGCGTGAACTATGTCATCAAAGGGTATTCGGCCAAGCTGACTGCCGCATACACGCAAACCTTGATGGCCGGCTCCACTCCTTCCAACAGCTTTGTGCTCGGAGCCCAGTTCCAGTACTAGGTTTGACTGACGCTGCACTCGGCGGGACACTTTAGTCTCCCTTCAGTAGCCCGCCGAGTGTCAGTCAATTCAAGACAGCCCAAGACTCATTCCGGCAATCTGGCAATACCCGCTTTCCTGCTGTTGACACCTGAACGACACGCTTCCCTGGCAGGGCGGACAACGGCCCTTGAAGGCCGCCATCAACTCCAAAAACGCGCCCCTCAAGCTGTTACATATTATTACGCCCAGAGCCTGCGCGGCTTCCCTATACTTCCTTCGCCAGACCACCCGGATAAACCCAGGAAGTGGCACAGGTCGCATGACTGAGGCCTGAACAAACAGATTGTCCGGCCATCTCCACTTAAAGGTTCTGATTGTGCTCAACAACTACTCGATCGCAAAACGGATGCTGTTCCAGCAGGCCACGCTATTGGCTCTCACCGTCACCCTCGTCATTATTGGGTACTCCATGATCGAAAGGGTTGCTTCAGTCACCAATGAAATGAGTGAAAAAGTGGTTGAAGGCAGCCGTCTGCTGGAATCAGCCAACGATGCCATGTGGAAACTGCGTTTTGGCGTGGCCAGCTACACCTTTTCAAAAGAGGAAGGCCGCAAGCGGATACTGGATGAGCGGAGTGGCCTCTATGAGTCGCTGGAAAAAGATCTGGCCCACTACCGGGAAATCGCAGGCTCAAAAGAACAGATACAGATTGCGGACAATGCCCTTCTGGCTTTTCAAAAGTACAAGAGCGGAGCCCCCCACTGGTTTGAACTCGTCAATGAAAACAAGCTGGATGAAGCGGGCGAATACCGGAGATCGATCACTCAACCCCCAGGCTCCCTGATGGCCAGGAGCCTGACGGCCTTATTGAAGATGCAGTACCAACAAAATGATCAACTCAAGGCCCATGCAAACGATGTTGCCCGGAATGCCCGCACGCTCCAGATTATGCTGGGCGGCATCATTTGCTGTTTTGTAGTCTGCGGCGGCATTCTGATCAGCCGTTCCATTGTCATCCCCCTGGAAAGAATTCACAAAGAAATACTTCATATTGTTTCCGAAGGGGATTTCATGAAAAGAATCCGGATAAGCGGAAAGGATGAGATCAGCAAAACCGCCAACGCGTTCAATGAGCTCATTTCCAAGGTTCAAGAGGCTTTGCACGAAATACTGCATGAAGCAAACGGCGTCTCCGAAGAAGCACGCAAGTGTTCTGATGCCGCAAATCAGCTGGCCGACCGCGCAACCAAGCAGAGCGATGCATCCTCTGCCATGTCAGCGGCCCTCGAGGAAGTCACCGTCAGCGTCAATCACATATCCGACCAGATCAAAGAGGCCTTCGCTCTCTCCAGGTCTTCTGGCGAATGGTCTTCCCGTGGTGGGGAGATCATTGGGAACGTCATCCAGGAAATGCTGAGGCTGAACGAGTTCATCCACGAAACTTCAGGCACAATCGAAAAACTGGGTACCCAATCCGGGGAGATTTACTCCATTGTTCAGATCATCAATGACATCGCAGAACAGACCAACCTGCTGGCGCTCAACGCAGCCATTGAAGCTGCGCGGGCTGGAGAACACGGACGGGGGTTTGCGGTCGTGGCCGATGAAGTGCGCAAGCTTTCCGATCGCACCCGTATTGCCACGGAAGAAATTACCGTAAAAATCGAAGCGATTCAGCAAAGCTCCAAAACAGCGGTTACAGGCATGGAAAAAGCCGTACACGAAGCCGGAGAAGGTGTTCTCCTGGCAAAGAAAGCCGGAGAATCCACTGATCAGATCATGCAAAGCTCAAGTCGCGTTGTCACGGTGGTCAATGAGATTTCCAATGCCCTGGCGGAAGAACGAACGGCTGCCAATGATGTTGCTGGGCAAGTGGAGGAAGTGGCCCAGATGGCCGAGAGCAATTCCATTGAAGCCAGGAATTTCGTCGGATATGCGGGTCGCCTTCTGGAAATGTCCAATCAAGTGCGAGCGACCGTATCCAAGTTCAGGGTTTGAAAAGACAGCCTGAGTGGAATCCGGCAGGAACCCTTTCAGGTGGGGAGTGTTAACCCGGCCTTCGGAATAGACCTTGAGTGATTGGTGGGCCGTGAAGGATTCGAACCTTCGACCAACGGATTAAGAGTCCGCTGCTCTACCAACTGAGCTAACGACCCACGAGTACAAGGGCTGGTTTGGTAGGCCGTGCTGGATTCGAACCAGCGACCAACGGATTAAAAGTCCGCTGCTCTACCAACTGAGCTAACGACCCAACGCAATCCGAAATTGTAGCTTTGCCGCGTTAAACGGTCAATGCTGCTTGAGTCGCGCTTTGGCTTTTCCGGCGGCCGGGCTGTCCGGATATTTGCTGATGAGCAGCTTGAGCGTGGCCTTGGCATTGGCCGCATCACCCAGTCCGGTCCAGGCGCTTGCAAGGTTCAGCAAGGCGTCAGGCGCCTTGCTTGAATCGGGATATTCCTTGAACAGCTTTTCGTTGCTGGCACGGGCTCCCTTGAAGTCCTTGAGCGAAAGCTGGTCCATGCCGGCCCAGTAGAGCGCGTTGACCGCTTTCGGATCCTTGGGATGGGCCTTGAGGAACGCCTGGAACTGCTTCAGGGAATGGGCATAGTTGCCGTCATTGAAGGCGGCAAGCGCCTTGTCGTACTGGGCGGAAGCGGGATCGTCCGCCGCATCGGCCTTGGCATCCTTCTTGGCATCGCCTTTTGCCCCGTCACCGGCGGCGGCATTGCCATCAGCCGCAGCATCCTTGGCAGGCGCGGCAGCCGCTTCGAGCGTCTTGAGTCGGGTGTCGAGATCGAGATAAAGGGCGTGGGAACGCTTGTCCACCGCGTCGATCTGGTTGGTGAGCGCATCGATCTTGCCGCGCAGCTGGGCCAGATCCTGCCCCATGGTCTCGAGACGGCTGACCGTGTCGGGATAGCTCTGCAGGGCGGACTCCATGCGCGTGATGCGTTCGTCGAGGGTCTGCGCCTGCTTGCTCAGGGTGTCCTGCTGGGAACGCAGGTCCGAGATGCTCTGACGCGCCTCGTCATCGCTGAACAATCCGGCCTGTGCGCCGGACGCCAACAAAAGAAGCAACAAGGCCCCGGAAAGCTCCGGGGCCAATCTTGCAAACCGCAGTTTCAAGAATTACTCGCCTTGATAGACGATGTCGGTGCGGCGGTTTTCAGCCCAGGCCTTTTCGTTGTGGCCGGGGTTGAGGGGCTTTTCCTTGCCGAAGCTGACCGTTTCCATCTGGCTGTCCTTCACGCCCTTGGCTGCCAAAACCTTGCGCACGCTGTCGGCGCGGCGCTGGCCCAGGCCCAGGTTGTATTCGCGGCTGCCGCGCTCGTCGCAGTTACCCTGCAGCGTGACCTTGGCTGCCGGATGGGACAGCAGGAACGTGCCGTGGGCATCGACGATCGGCTTGTACTGGTCCTGGATGGCGTACTTGTCGAACGCATAGTAGATGCTCCGTTCGCCCAACGCGCCGCCCACACCCTTGGCCGGATACAGCATCGGCTTCACGGCGGTCGATTCAGCCGCCTTGGGGGCGGGGGTGGCTGCTGTTTTTTCAGCAACCGGGGCAGAAGTCGATTCCGGCGGCGTCGAGCTGCAAGCAGCCAGAACGCTAGTCACGGCAAGTGCAAATATCGTTTTTTTCATGTTGTTCCTCAAGTTTGAGCAGGGTAATTGAAACCGTCTCCATAACAGGTGTAAACCGTCACCTGGCCTTGCTAACGTTCAAACCCCAAAATCGGTTTACTGGAGCGGGCCCCAAACAGGCTCATACACGTCCCCGGTGTGGGTGGTCAGCTTCTGCCGGATCCTTCCATCGGTGCTAACAATAGCAAGAATTCCGCGTCCCTGCATCTCCGTTGAATACAAAACGTACTTTCCGTTGGGGGCAAATGTGGGGGATTCGTCCAGGCTGGTGTCCGTCATGGCCTGGGTTTGCCCGGTGGCCAGGTCCATCAGCATCACGTGAAACTGCCCTTCGTCCCGCTGCACGTAGGCCAGCAGCTTGCCATCCGGACTCAAGCGCGGCGAAACGGCGTACGTGCTGCCAAATGTCAGGCGCTGGGGGGGGTCGCTGCTGTTGACGCCAACCCGGTAGATCTGGGGACCGCCATCGCGGTCGGACGTGAAATAAAGGGTCTGGCCGTCCGCCGAAAACACCGGTTCGGTGTCGATGCCGCCGCTGGTGAGCAGACGGCGCGGGGGGCCGGAGCCGTCCGAATTGATGAGGTAGATCTGGGAATGGCCGTCCTTGGTCAGCACCACGGCCAGCTGGCTGCCGTCCGGCGACCAGGCCGGGGCGCTGTTGCTGCCCTTGTATTTGGCCACGATCTTGCGGGCGCCGGTGGCCAGCGTCTGCACCACCACCATGGGTCGGTTCAGTTCAAAGCTGACGTAGGCCATGCGCTTGCCGTCGGGGGACCAGCGCGGGGAAATGATGGGTTCGTTGGCGCTCAGCATGGTCTGTTCGTTGAAACCGTCGCTGTCGGCCACCTTCAGGCTGCGCTGGGAGCCGTTCTTGGTGATGTAGGCGATGCGGCTGCTGAACATGCCCTTGTCGCCGGTGATGCTTTCAAAAATGGCGTCCGCGATGTGGTGGGCGATCATGCGGTACTGCTCGGGCGTTCCTTCAAACGCCTGGTTGACGCGGGCCATCTGGTTGGCGGCGTCCAGCAGCCGGAACCGGGCTTCCAGGTGGCCGTTGGGCAGTTTCACCACATTGCCCACCACCACGTAATCCGCATGGCGGTCATGCCACACGTCCCAATGCACCCCTTCGATGTCCGCCGGTGCCGGGTTCACGTCGGAAGTGTCCACCGCGGAAAAAAGCCCGGAGCGGACCAGGTCGGCCGCCACGATGGGGGAAATGGCCTTGCCCGCCGTGTTGTCGTCGGCAAAAGGCAGCACCGCGATGGGAATCTGGTGCGACCCTTCGGTCACGATTTCCAGGGTGATTTCGGCCCGCGACGAAAGGGCTGCCAGGAACAGGAGCGCCGCCAGGCAGCGCAATAGGCTATTTTTCATGTTTGAGCTGCAGGTGTGTGGTTCTGAAATCCCGGCGCAATTCCGGTTCGGACGGAAGCGGCAAGGGCTGGGAACGCATGATACCGCGAAGCACGGCCTGGTCGTAGGCCGCATTGCCGCTGGACTTCACCACCCGGACCGGGGTCAGGATTTCCCCCGTGGGCAGGACGGTCAGGTCTACTTCCAGTGTCAGGCCATCCGGAACCCCTTCCGGGACCTCCGTATTGGCCTTGATCTTGTTGATGATGGCCAGCTTGTAACGGTCGATGAGCGCGGCCTTGGCCTTCTGGGCCGCCTTCGCCACCTGGGCGGCCTGCTGGCGCCGCGCCTCTTCCGCCTCGCGCCGGGCCTCGTCCTGCTCCTGCTCCCTGAGGGCGGCGGCGCGCTGCTGGCGGATTTCCTCGGCCAGTTCGCGTTCGCGTTTCTGGGCCTGCTTGCGTTCGGCTTCCTTTTTTTCCTCGGCCTTCTTCTTGAGGTTGATGTCGGCGGCCGGTGGCGTCTTCACCGGAGCCGGCGTCTGGGGCACGGGAGCCGGAGGTGGCGGCTCGGGCGCCTTGACGGGTGCAGGCGGAGGAGGTGGCGGCAGCGGTGTGGGCGGCACGGGACGGGTGACCGTGGCCGGCGCCGGCAGGTTGTCCCACAATTCCGCCTGCATGGGCGGAGTGATCTTTTGGCGCCAGGCCACGCCGAACACCAGCACGACCACAAACACCAGGTGAACCGCCAGGGCCATCAACCAGGCCCAGGGGCGTACCCCCCGCTCTGCGGAAAGCTCCCGGATCAACTGGACCTCGCACGCGCCAGCAAGCCGATGTGTTTCACGTCTGCTTGCTTGAGCAGATCCATCACGCGCAGCACTTCCTCGTAGCGCACGTTGCGATCGGCGGCGATCACCACCGGCTGTTCGGGTGCGCGGCGCTGCGCCGCCTTGAGCCAGGAAAGCAGCTGCCCCCTTCCGATGGGGGTGTCGCCTCCTCCGCTCGCAAGGTCCTGCACGCTCAGGCTACCGTCCTGGCGCAGCGTCACCTGGATGGGCTGCTGCGGCTGGGACAGGTTCTGCCCCATGGACGGCAGATCCACCTGTCCGGGATTGATGAGGGGAGCCGTCACCATGAAAATCACGAGCAGCACCAGCATCACGTCGATGTAAGGCACCACGTTGATCTGGCTCATGGCGCGCCGCGGTTTGCGAAGCATGGGCTAGCGTCCGTTCTGGGGTTTGACCTGCCGCTGCAGGATGTTGGAAAACTCTTCCATGAAGCTTTCAAAGCGGATGGCCAGGCGGTCGATGTCGTGGGCGTAGCGGTTGTATGCCACCACGGCCGGAATCGCGGCGAACAGGCCCATGGCGGTGGCGACCAGGGCTTCGGCAATGCCCGGCGCCACGTGCGCCAGGGTGGCCTGCCCCACGTTGGCGAGGCCGCGGAAAGCGTTCATGATGCCCCACACGGTGCCGAACAGCCCCACGTACGGGCTGACCGAACCCACCGTGGCCAGAAACGCCAGGTGCGACTCCAGGGCGTCCATTTCCCGCTGGTAGGTGGCTTTCATGGCGCGCTGAACGCCGCTGGTGATGGCTGTGGCGTCCATCGGGCCGCTGCCGCGGTGGCGCAGGAACTCACGGAACCCGGCCTCGAAAATGCGCTCCAGCGAGCCGGTGTCGGCACTGTTGGAAGCCGTGCGCTGGTACAGGGTGTTGAGGTCGGCACCGCTCCAGAAGCTTTCCTCGAACTGGGCGGTTTGCGCCCTTGCCCGGCGCAGGGTCAGCATTTTCATGAAAATGTACGACCACGACATGAGCGACACCACCAGCAACAGGCCCATGACGATCTGGACCAGCACGCTTGCATTGGTCACCAGCGAAACCAGCGAAATATCCGTTGTCACGTTCACGCATCCACTCCCAGAGCTTGGCGCATGCGTTCGGGCACACGCGCCGATTTGAAATTCCCGATGTCCACCGCGGCCACCCGGACCAGGGCGCGCGCCAGTTCCTGGTCGGCGCGGATGACGCGCTGGTCGAAAGTCATGAGACCATGCCGCATTTCCACCAGTTCCGCCCCGGCCTGCAGGTAGTCGCCCAACCGGGCCGGCCGCAGGAACTTGATGTCGAGCGAGCGCACCACGAACAGCAGCCCCCATTCCCGCGCCACTTCGTCATGGCCGAACCCGCGCTCGCTCAGCCACTCGGTGCGGGCCCGTTCCATGTAGCGCAGGTAATTGGCGTGGTAAACCACGCCGCCCGAATCCGTGTCTTCGTGATAGATACGCAGCGCCACCGTGGTCTTGTTCGGCTGCATGGCGGCTAGAACAATCCGGTGGACGCAGGGGCTCCCGGCAATCCGAAATACTGGTAAGCCAGCGCCGTGGCCATGCGTCCGCGCGGCGTGCGCTGCAGGTAACCCTGCTGGATCAGGTAAGGTTCCAGCACGTCCTCGATGGTGTCGCGCTCCTCGCCCAGCGCAGCGGCCAGGTTGTCCACCCCCACCGGCCCGCCGCCGAATTTCTCGATGACCGTAAGCAGCAGCTGGCGGTCCAGCAGGTCGAGTCCGCGGCCGTCCACGTCCAGCATGCGCAGGCCGGCGTCGGCCACGTCCTGCGTGACGGCGCCGGAAGCTTTCACTTCGGCGTAATCGCGCACGCGCCGCAGCAGGCGGTTGGCAATGCGGGGCGTGCCGCGCGAGCGCTGCGCCACTTCGCGCGTCCCCGCGTCGTCGATGGTCATGCCCAGCAGGCGAGCGGAACGGTCCACGATCTGCGCCAGTTCGTCCACGGTATAGAACTCGAGGCGCGCCACGATGCCGAAGCGGTCGCGCAGCGGATTGGTGAGCATGCCCGCGCGCGTGGTGGCCCCCACCAGGGTGAAGGGCGGCAGGTCCAGCTTGACCGAACGGGCGGCCGGGCCCTCCCCGATCATGAGGTCGATCTGGAAGTCTTCCAGCGCGGGATACAGGATTTCCTCCACCACCGGATTGAGGCGATGGATTTCGTCGATGAACAGCACGTCGTGCGGTTCCAGGTTGGTGAGCAGCGCGGCCAGGTCGCCGGCACGCTCCAGCACCGGCCCTGAAGTCTGGCGCAGGTTCACGCCCATTTCATGGGCGATGATGTGGGCCAGCGTGGTCTTGCCCAGCCCGGGCGGGCCGAACAGCAGGGCATGGTCGAGCGGCTCGCCGCGACGGCGCGCCGCTTCGATGAAAATTTCGAGCTGCGCCCTGATCTTGGCCTGCCCCACGTATTCGCCGAGCAGGCGGGGACGCAGCGCCCGCTCCAGGACTTCTTCCTGGGTGGAGGCAGGCGTGGCAGCCATCAGTCGGTCGGTTTCGATCATGTCATTCCGTGCGGGACAGCAGCTTCAAGGCGCGGCGGATGCCTTCTTCCAGGGGCAGGTCCGCCGGCAATTGCCGGAGCGCCCAGGTCGCTTCGCGCTCATTATAGCCAAGGGCGGCCAGCGCATGGCCGATCTCGCTCGCAGCGGGAGCCGGCACGCCCGCCAGCGGGGGCACGGCGCCCTGCGGCACCAGTTTTTCCTTGAGTTCCAGCAACAGCCGCTCGGCTGTTTTCTTGCCCACGCCGGGAATGCGGGTGAGGCGCGCGCTGTCCTGGCGTTGCACGGCGTCGGCCAGCTCCGCCACGGACAGCCCGGACAGCACGGACAGCGCCAGGCGCGGGCCGACCCCGCTGATCTTGATGAGTTGCCGGAACAAGCCGCGTTCGGCCTCGGTGAGAAATCCGAACAGCAGGTGGGCGTCTTCGCGCACCACGAGATGGGTCACCAGCGTCACCGGCTGGCCGGTGGCCGGCAGGTCGTAGAAGGTGCTCATGGGCACGTCCACTTCATAGCCCACGCCCTGCACGTCCAGCAGGATCTGCGGCGGCGTTTTCTGCAGCAGGATTCCGGACAGGCGGCCGATCATCACATCACCAGCCGGCCGCGCCGGACCTTGAGCCCGGACAGGGGACTTGCCGCCGGCAGCAGGCCGGCATGGGCATGACGGATGGCACAGGCCAGGGCATCGGCCGGATCGGGCGGCGGCGTCTGCGGCAATTTCAGGAGATGGGTCACCATGGCTTGTACCTGTTCCTTGCGGGCGTGTCCATGGCCCACCACCGCCTGCTTGATCTGCAGGGCCGTGTATTCGGACACCGGCAGCCCCTGCGCCACGGCCGCCGCGATCACGGCACCGCGCGCCTGCCCCAGCAGCAGGGTGGACTGGGGATTGACGTTGACAAACACCAGCTCCACCGCCACGACATCCGGGCGATGGGTTTCGATCACGGCCGTCACGCCTTCAAACAGGGTTTTCAGTCGATCGGGCAGGCCGTCGCGCTCGCTGCTGCGGATGGAACCGCTCACCACGTAGCGCAGGGCCGAGCCCGGGCTTGCCGCATCGATCACGCCAAACCCCGTGACTCTCAGTCCAGGATCGATGCCCAAGATGCGGATGAGGGTCTCCTCGGTGTCATTCCGACAGCAGGGCCGTCGTGTAAACCGCCTGGACGTCGTCCAGGTTTTCCAGGGCATCCAGGAGTTTCTGCATGCGCGCCGCATCGTCTCCCGTGAATTCCACTTCGTTTTGCGGCTTCATCGTGACTTCGGCGAATTCCGGCTTGAATCCGGCCTTTTCCAGCGCCGCTTTCACGGCCGTGAACTCGTAGGGCGGCGTCACCACTTCGAAACTGCCGTCGTCGTTGGCGATCACGTCGTCGGCACCGGCTTCCAGCGCCGCTTCCATGAGGCGATCCTCATCGGTGCCGGGAGAAAACATGAGCTGGCCGCAATGGGTGAACAGGAACGCCACGGAACCGTCCGTACCCAGGTTGCCGCCGAATTTGGTGAAGGCATGGCGCACGTCGGCCACCGTGCGCGTCTTGTTGTCGGTGAGGCAGTCCACCATGACGGCGGCACCGTTGATGCCGTAGCCTTCGTAGCGCGCTTCCTCGTAACTCACCCCTTCCAGCTCGCCGCTGCCGCGCTTGATGGCCCGCTCGATGGTGTCCTTGGGCATGTTCTGGTCGTAGGCCTTGTCCACCGCCAGGCGCAGGCGCGGATTGCTGCCCGCGTCGCTGCCGCCCATGCGGGCTGCCACCGTGATTTCCTTGATCAGCCGGGTGAAGATCTTGCCGCGCTTGGCATCAGTTGCGGCTTTCTTGTGCTTGATGTTCGCCCACTTGGAATGTCCGGCCACGTTCTCGTCCTCAGGCTGCGTTGCGCGTATCGAAATGGCGCCATTCTAGCATGACCCCGTGCCCGTTCCGAGGCGTCAGTGATACCATCCGCACTGATTTGCCCGAACGAGGCCAAACTGGAGGAGCCCATGAAACCCGGTGAACGGCGCAACGAAATCCTGCAAACGCTGGCCGCCATGCTGGAAGAGCCGCAGGCGGAAAAGACCACCACTGCCAACCTGGCACGCCGGCTGGAACTGTCGGAAGCCGCGCTCTACCGCCACTTCGCCAGCAAGGCCCAGATGTTTGAAGGACTCATCGCCTTCATCGAGGAAACCTTGTTCACGCGCATCAACCGCATCCTGGACGAACGCGCGGACGGCCTGGCCCAGGTGGAGTCGGTGCTGGCACTGCTGCTGGCGTTTTCCGACAAGAATCCGGGCATGACGCGCGTGCT
The DNA here is from genome assembly GCA_021811005.1 of Pseudomonadota bacterium. Lineage (GTDB taxonomy): Bacteria > Pseudomonadota > Gammaproteobacteria > Burkholderiales > Ferrovaceae > JAKBAT01. The sequence continues at coordinate 6,657 of JAJZPY010000033.1, read as the reverse complement.
CATCGGCGATGCCCTGGTGAATGAAAACGAACGCCTGCAGTCGCGCATCAACCAGCTCCATGACCGGCTTGAAGCCACGCTGCGCCAGAGCCTGCGCCTGGCGGCAAGCGGCGGCGGCCTCAGTCCGGCCGTCAATCCGGGAACCTGCGCCAACGTCCTGCTGTGCTACGTCATCGGACGCTGGCACCAGTTTGCGAAAAGCGGGTTCAAGCGTTCGCCGATGGCGGAATGGGAACAGCAATGGGCGCTGCTGCGCCCCTGAAAACGCGCCGGGCTACCACTGCACGAGCGTGACGTTTTCCAGGCTGCGGCCCAGAAAACGTTCGCCCACGGCGCGAAAGCGCAGCGGCAGGTCGGTGACGTAGTATTCGTGCACGGGGGCGCTGTCGCGCTCGGCGCCAAGTCCGCCCTGCGCCAGCAGGGCCATGGCCTGGTCCGCAATGGAATCGGCCGAGTCCACCAGGGTGATTTCCTCGCCCACCACCTGCGCCAGCACCGGCTTGAGCAGCGGATAGTGGGTGCAGCCCAGGATCATCGTGTCCACACCCTGTGCCTTGACCGGCGCCAGGTACTCCTGCGCGGTGAGCCGGGTCACCTCATGCTCAAACCAGCCCTCCTCCGCCAGCGGCACAAACAGCGGGCAGTCTTTCGACACCACGCGAAGCGCGGGGTCGTGCCCGTGCAGCGCCCGGGTGTAGGCCCCCGAACTCACGGTAGCGGGCGTGCCGATCACGGCCACGTTGCGGTTGCGGCTGACCTGGTGGGCCCGCTGGGCGCCGGCGGTCAGCACGTCCAGCACCGGGACCGGTGACAGCTCGCGCACCACGTCGCAGGCGACTGCGGCCATGCTGTTGCAGGCGATGACCAGCAGCTTCACCTGCCGTTCCAGCAGGAAGCGCGTGATCTGGATCGTGAACTGGGTGATGGTTGAGGCGGACTTGACGCCGTAGGGAACGCGGGCGGTGTCGCCAAAGTAGATGAGTTGCTCTTGCGGCAACCGCTCCAGCAGGGCGCGTGCAACCGTGAGCCCGCCGACTCCCGAGTCGAAGACGGCGATGGGGCGGTTATTTGGCGACCTGGCGCTCCCGCATTTCTTCGAGTTGCTTGCAGTCGATGCACAGGCTGGCCGTGGGCCGGGCCTGCAGGCGCTTCAAGCCGATTTCCACGCCGCAGCTGTTGCAATAGCCGTACTCGCCGGCATCGATCTTGGCGATGGTTTCTTCGATTTTCTTGATCAGCTTGCGCTCCCGGTCGCGGTTGCGCAGCTCGAGGGCCATGTCCGATTCCTGGCTGGCCCGGTCGTTGGGATCGGCAAACACGGTGGCCTCATCCTGCATGGTGTGCACCGTGCGATCGATATCTTCTCCCAGCTCGGATTTCCAGTCTTCCAGCAGACGGCGGAAATGGTCGAGCTGCTTTTTGTTCATGTACGTTTCCCCTTTCTTGGGGACGTAAGGGGCAAACTGCTTGAGGGTTGCTTCTGCCATGGCATTGAACCGGGGTTGACTATCGAAAGGCCGACACGGCCCACCAAAACGTTGCATTCTACCACAAGCCGCATCTGATAGACTAACCCGTCCATGGACCAGCCCCGCTCCCTTCAACAGATCACGCTGCGCTATTCGGCGATCTACCTGGTGCTGGTGTTTTGCACCAGCGTCCTGGGCGCGGGGGGACTGTACCTGTGGCAAACCACCACCCAGGAGTCCCTGCGGTTGCAGTCCATGCTACACGATGTGGATGCCATGCGGGGAACCCTTTATCGCCAGATGAAGGAACTGTTCGACGCTGCTTTTCTGGACGATCCCGAAGCCCAATCCCAATACCGCATGTTCGGCCGGGACATCGAAGCCGGGCTGCAGCGCCTGACCCAGACCGCCCGGGGCGCGGGAGAAACCGCCGCCGTGGCCCAACTGCGCCGCGCCTACCAGGAAATCTACCGGCACACCGACCTGGTGGCCTTCGGCCCCGTGCCTTCCGACGAGCGCCTGTTGCAGCGCGTGCTCGACGTGGACCTGGAGTCGGGCGGAATTCGTGCCTACGAAGCCGCTTTCGGCCAGATCGACCGCCTGCTGGTGGCCCAGCAGTCCACCCTGCAGGACAAGCTCTCGTCGCTGGCCCGCTACACGCCGCTGCTGCTGGTGGTGCCGATCCTGCTGGCGTTCGGCCTGTGGGTGCTGACGCAGCGTTTCCTGAGCACCCATTTCCTGCAGCCGCTCACGCTGGTGCTGCAATCCACGCGCGTGCTGGCGGCCGGCGAACCGGCGCCGCCCGTACCCCGCCAGGGTGCCCTGGAGCTGGTGCGCCTGGCAGACGCCATCAACCAGATGGCGCATGACCTGGCAGAAAGCCGCAAGGCCCTGGTGAGCGCCGAACGGCAGGCCACCCTGGGCGCGCTGGTGCCGATCGTGGCCCACAACATCCGCAACCCGCTCTCCAGCATCCGCGCCACGGCCCAGATCCTGCAGGATCCCGCGCTCGCCCCGGAAGTGCGGGAAGGACTGCAGGGCATCATGGACAGCTGCGACCGCCTGGAACGCTGGACCGAATCCCTGCTGTCCTACCTGCACCCGCTGGAAGCCCAGCGCCAGGAAACGGCGCTCGTGCCGCTCATCCGCGACCTCATGAACATGACGGCCCTGCAGGCGCAGCGGCGCAGCGTGCGCCTGCGCTTGCTGGACCCTGCCGAAACCCTTTCAGCCCACATTGATCCGGAACTGGTGGAGCAGGCCCTGCACGGCCTGCTCGTCAACAGCATCGAAGCCTCGCCCGCCGGCGGCACGGTGACGCTGGCCGTGCGCCGCGAAGCGGAGCGTGCCGTGATCGTGCTCGACGACGAAGGGCCGGGGCTGCCGGCCATGCCCCAGCCCGGCTCGCTCGCACCCGGTCCCACCACCAAGCGCACCGGCACGGGACTGGGCATTCCATTCGCGCTCAAGGTGTTCGAAATCCACGGCGGCGGCGTGCAGTTCAGCCTGCGCCCCGAGGGCGGCACCGAAGCGCTTTTGTGGCTGCCGCTCTCATGAACCCTGCCCGCATACTCATCATCGAAGACGAAACCCTGTTTGCACAGGCCGTGGCCAAGCGCCTGGAAAAGGCCGGTCACGCCTGCGCCCGCGCCGCCACCCTGTCCGAAGGCCTGGCGCTGGCTGCGCAGCAGCAGCCCGACCTGGTGCTGCTGGACCTGCGCCTGCCCGACGGTGACGGCCTGGAGCGGCTGCCCGCGCTGCTCGCGGGACATCCCGAACGCACCACGCCGGTGATCGTGATGACCGCGTTCGGCGAAGTGGCCGATGCCGTGCGCGCCATGAAGCTGGGCGCAACCGACTACCTCAAGAAGCCCATCGACCTGGAAGAAATGGTGCTGGTGGTGAACAGCGCCCTGCAAGGCGCGGGGCTGCGCCAGCAGCTTGCCTGGTCACGCGAGCGCGAAGCGCGCCAGGCGGATGCCGTGGCCCTGCTGGGCGAGAGCCCGGCCATCGGGGAACTGCGCCAGCAGATCCGGCAGTTGGGCAAGCTGGCCGGCCCCGGCACGCCCGGCCCCACGGTGCTGATCCAGGGGGAAACAGGCTCGGGTAAAGACGTGGCGGCACGCCTGCTGCACCAGGAAAGCGCCCGGAGCGGCGAACCGTTCGTGCACGTGGACTGTTCGGCCCTGCCGCGCGACCTGATCGAGGCGGAACTTTTCGGCCACGAAAAGGGCGCCTACACCAGCGCCGTGCAGGCCCGAACGGGACTGCTGGAAGCTGCCGAGCACGGCACCCTGTTCCTGGACGAAATCGGTGAACTGCCGCTTGACCTGCAGGCCAAGCTGCTCACGGTCATCGAGCGGCGCCGCCTGCGCCGGGTGGGTTCGGTGCACGAACGGCCGGTGCATGCCCGCTTCGTGGCCGCGAGCAATCGCGACCTGCGCCGCCTGGTGGACGAAGGCGCGTTCCGTTCAGACCTGTATTTCCGCCTGAACGTGCTCACCCTCACCTTGCCCCCGCTGCGCGAACGGGGCGATGACATCCTGCTGCTGGCCCGCCATTACGCCGAACTGACGGCGCGCCGCTACCGGCTGCCGCCACCGCGCTTCAGCAATGAAGCGCTGGCCGCCCTGCGCCACTACTCCTGGCCGGGCAACGTGCGCGAACTCAAGCACCTGACGGAACGCGCCGTCCTGCTGTCGGGCGAGGCGCCGCTGTCCGCGCGCCTGTTTGCCCTGCCCGAGCAGCCATCCCCCAGCACGCCCCCGGGCAACGGCGTGCCGCTGGCCGACGCCTGGCCGGGCGTGACCCTGGGCGACGCGGAAAAAACCCTGATCCAGCAGGCGCTGGCCGCCTCCGGCGGCAACATTTCGGAAGCCGCGCGACGGCTGGGCATCACCCGCATGACCTTGCGCTATCGCATGGAAAAATACCGCATCCGGCTGGAGCCGGACGGGGCGTGAGCCTGTTGGCACGATAAATGCAGTACGTTAAGGGTGAGGACAGAGCAGGCAGCGATCGCTATCCTCCCTATTGTGGATATAGTTGCCGGATTCCAAACAGGAATCCGGCTTTTTTTTTAGGGAGAACGCGCTGTCCGGCGAAGGACGGGGCCGGATCAGCGGTGGTGCATTTCAACCAGTCATTGGCTGAAATGCACCAGTTGGGGTCAGTCTTCGGCCGGGGAATCCTGGGACTGGGACTGGGGCTCGAGCAGGGCTTTCATGCTGAGCCGGAGCCGGCCTTTCTCATCCGCTTCCAGCACTTTCACGCGCACCTGCTGGCCTTCCTTGAGGTAGTCACCCACCGCGTTGACCCGTTCGTTGGCGATCTGGGAAATGTGCAGCAGGCCGTCGCGTCCCGGCAGCACGCTCACGATGGCGCCAAAATCCAGCAGCTTGAGCACGGTCCCTTCGTACACCTTGCCCACTTCCACGTTGGCCGTGAGTTCCTCGATGCGTTTCTTGGCCAGCGCGCCCGCTTCGGAACTGAGGCAGGCAATGCTCACGGTGCCGTCGTCCTGGATGTCGATGGTGGTGCCGGTCTCTTCCGTAAGGGCCCGGATCACAGCGCCGCCCTTGCCGATCACGTCGCGGATCTTTTCCGGATTGATCTTCATGGTGATGATGCGCGGGGCGTAGGTGGACAGCTCGCTGCGCACGTCGGGCACCGCCTGCTTCATGATGCCCAGGATGTGCATGCGCGCTTCCTTGGCCTGGGCCAGGGCCACCTGCATGATTTCCTTGGTAATGCCGGTGATCTTGATGTCCATCTGCAGGGCGGTCACGCCACGGTCGGTGCCGGCCACCTTGAAGTCCATGTCGCCCAGGTGGTCTTCGTCACCCAGGATGTCCGTCAGCACGGCAAAGCGGTTGCCTTCCTTGATCAGGCCCATGGCCACGCCGGCCGTGTGCGCCTTGACCGGAACGCCGGCATCCATCAGGGCGAGCGAGCCGCCACAGACGGAAGCCATGGAACTGGAACCGTTGGATTCGGTGATTTCGGACACCACGCGCAAGGTGTAGCCAAATTCCTCGGGCGTGGGCAGCGTGGCCACCAGGGCCCGCTTGGCCAGCCGCCCATGGCCGATTTCGCGGCGCTTGGGGCTGCCCACGCGGCCGGTCTCGCCGGTGGAATACGGCGGGAAGTTGTAATGGAGCATGAAGCGCTCCTTGTACTCTCCCTGCAGCGCGTCGATGATCTGTTCATCGCGTCCGGTGCCCAGGGTGGCCACCACCAGGGCCTGGGTTTCGCCGCGCGTGAACAGGGCGGAACCGTGGGTGCGGGGGAGCACGCCCACGCGCACGGTGATGGGGCGCACGGTGCGCGTGTCGCGCCCGTCGATGCGCGGATCCCCATCCAGGATCTGGGTGCGCACGATGCGCGCTTCCAGGTCGCCGAACAGGTTCTTGATGCGGTTCTGGGTGTCGGCGTTGGCATCGGCCGGCAGCACGGCTTCCAGCACCTTGGCGCGGATTTCGCCGATGCGTTCGGTGCGCGCCTGCTTGGCGCGGATGCGGTAGGCTTCCTTCAGGTCGTTGAGGGCCATGTCCGCGATGCGGGCCACCAGGGCGTCATCCTTGGCCGGCGCCTGCCAGTCCCAGGGTTCCTTGCCCGCTTCGTCGGCGAGTTCGTTGATGGCGTCGATGGCCACCTGCATTTGCTGGTGACCGAACACCACGGCGCCCAGCATCACGTCTTCCGGCAGTTCGGTGGCTTCCGATTCCACCATCAGCACGGCTTCGCTCGTGCCCGCCACCACCAGGTTCATCTGGGAAGTGGTGAGTTCGGTGGCCGTGGGGTTGAGAATGTACTGGCCGTCGGCATAGCCCACGCGCGCGGCGCCGATGGGGCCGCTGAAGGGGATGCCGGCGAGCGCCACGGCGGCGGAGGCGCCGATCATGGCGGGAATGTCCGAATCGATTTCATTGTTGCTGGACATCACCGTGGCGATGATCTGCACTTCGTTGTAGAAGCCTTCGGGAAACAGGGGGCGCAGCGGGCGGTCGATCAGGCGGGAAGTCAGGGTTTCCTTTTCGGTGGGACGGCCTTCGCGCTTGAAGAAGCCGCCGGGAATGCGGCCGCCGGCGTAGAAGCGTTCCTGGTAGTCCACCGTGAGCGGGAAAAAGTCCTGGCCGGCCTTGGCCGATTTCTGGGCCACGCAGGTGACCAGCACCACCGTGTCCTC
>JAJZPY010000146.1 GCA_021811005.1 Pseudomonadota bacterium | reverse complement strand
GCTTTTTGCGGCCCTGCTGGCGGCGAAGAATTTCACCAGTTCCGACGGCATGATCGAAGCGAAGCGCGGCTGGGCCAACACCATCAGCACCAAGCAGGATTACCGCGAAATCACGGAAGGACTGGGGCAGCGCTATGAAGCCGCGCTCAACACCTACAAGCCGTTTGCCTGCGGCATCGTGATCCACCCGGCCATCGATGCGGCCATCCAGCTGCGCAACGAATACCATCTGGCGCCAGACCAGATCGTCTCGGTGGAACTGCGCGCCAATCCGCTGGTGCTGGAACTTACGGGAAAGAAAGCCCCCGCCACGGGACTGGAAGGCAAATTCAGCGTCTATCATGCGGTAGCCGTGGCCCTGGTGGAAGGCGCGGCCGGTGAAAAGCAGTTCAGCGATCGGGCCGTGCGAGATCCGCGCATTGTCGCCCTGCGCCAAAAAGTTCATGTGCAGGTGGATCCTGCCGTCCTTCCCGAACAGGTGGACATGCGGGTGGTGCTGGCCGATGGCCGCAAGCTGCACCGGCATATCGCCCATGCAGTGGGCAGCCTTGAAGTGCCCATGAGCGACCGCCAGCTGGAGACCAAATTCACGGACCTGGCGGAAGGCATTCTGCCGCCGGAGCAGATTCAGCGGCTCATGAACGCCTGCTGGAGCGTGGCCGATTTGCCGGATGCGGCGGCCATTGCGCAGGCGGCCGTTCCCGCAAAAACCTGACCCTTCACCCTTCCATCAGTTGCAGGCCGTGCCGGCTTGCTTCCACGCTATCACGCCCGGCCGCAATCGCTTCCTGGGCCCGGTGAAAATCGAACAGGCCGAAATGGGCCAGGCGCGGCGAAATGGTCACGTCAGGCGGCTCACCGGCCATGCGGCTGCGGGTGATGCGCACCTGCATGATGTTGATGCTGGAAGACATGACCTCCAGCACCGAAGGCAAGCGCACTTGCGCCGGCTCGCCATTCTTGCGGGGCATGCCCAGCCGGTCCTGCACCCAGCCCAGCCAGCCGCCTGACGGCTGCTGCGGGGCGGCATCCGGCTCGACGTCGTGCAGGCGATGACCCACGATGTCGGCGCTGAGATCCACGGCGATCACGAAATCCGCCCCCATGGCGCGCGCCAGGGAGACCGGAACGGGATTGACGAGCCCGCCATCCACCAGGAAAACCCCGTCGCGCTGGACGGGCGTGAACAGCAGCGGCAGCGCAATGGAAGCCCGCACCGCGTCCACCGTGGACCCTTCGCGCAGCCAGACTTCCGCCCCCGTCTGCAACGACGTGGCCACGGCTGCGAAAGGCATCTTCAGGCCTTCGATGGGATGGTCCACGAAGGTGGTGCGGAAGAATTCCATCAAGCGGTCGCCCTTGAGCATGCCGCCATTGAGCGACACGTCCATGAAGGAAAACACGTCGCGCAGGCTCATGTCGAGCAGCCATTGCTCGAAGCGCTCGAGTTCGCCGGCGGCGTAGGCGGCCCCCACCATGGCACCCACCGAGGTGCCGCACACCAGGTCGGGGCGGATGCCGGCTTCCTCGAGCGCGCGGATCACGCCCACATGTGCCCAGCCCCGTGCGGACCCGCCACCCAGCGCCAGGCCGATGCGGGGTTTTCGTTTGGTCGTCATGCGTTCTTTTGTGTCACAAAGGTGGGGATGCCGTCAATGCTGAAACGGTTTTTCTCCTCCCAGTAGCGACGCATGCCCTCTTCGCCCTTGCGGGCGGCCCATTCGTTCAGAAACTTCCGATCCTCCTGGTAGGCATAATGGGGAACGCCCGTGCCGCAGGAGGTCTGGACCAGTTCCACACTCATGTCGAAAATCTGGCGCGCCCCCGGCACGGGGGGAAACCGTTCCGCCAGCGCCGCCCATTCCGGATCGTTGCGGTGAACGACCCGGGCCGATCCATACAGCCGCAGGATCATGGGATCGCCTTCGAAGGCGCAGAACATGAGGGTCATGCGGGGATCCTGCTGGACATGGGCGGCGGTCTCGTTGCCGCTGCCCGTGACGTTGAGCCACAGCACGCGGTTGCTGCCCAGGATGCGGAACGTGTCCATGCCTTTGGGAGAGAGGTTGATGCGGCTCTCCGCCGTGGCCGTCCCCACAAAAAACAGCTTCTGTTTTCCGATAAAGGCGCAGTGACGCTCGCTCAGCGCCTCGAAACGCTGGCCCATGGGATCAGGCCTCCCGTACTTGCGGCTCGGAAAAAGCCATCACCCCCAGGCGGTTGACGCCGCTCACCAGCGCCTTCACGGAGGCGGTGACGATGTTGGGGTCAAGACCCACGCCGTGGCATTCCATGCCGCTGCCCGGGCGCGCGACTTCCATGATGGCGCATGCCTGGGCGTTGCCGCCTTCCTGGCTGCGGCCCAGCGAACGTTCTTCGTAACTGCGCACCTGGACTTCGATGCCCAGCGTGCGCAAGGCATGAACGGCCGCATCGATGGGTCCGTTGCCTTCACCGGACAACAGGTGGGTCACGCCGCCGGATTCCACCGTGAGGCGGATGCCCTGTGCCTGCCCGTGCTCAAACAGGTGATGTTCCACGTAACGCACGGGCTCGCCCGTTTCCAGGTATTCGCGGGAAAACAGGGCCCAGATTTCCGCGGCATTCATTTCGCCGCCATGGGCATCGGTATGACGCTGCACAGCCGAGGAAAACTCCACCTGCAGACGTCGCGGCAAGACCACGCCGTATTCGGCCTCCAGCAGGTAGGCCACCCCGCCCTTGCCGGACTGGCTGTTGACGCGGATCACCGAATCGTAGCTGCGGCCGACGTCGGCCGGGTCGATGGGCAGATAGGGCACGTTCCAGGGCGCATCCGGCTGCTGCACGGCAAAGCCTTTCTTGATGGCGTCCTGGTGAGACCCCGAAAACGCCGTGAACACAAGATCGCCCACATAGGGGTGGCGCGGATGGATCGGCAACTGGGTGCAATATTCCGCCGTGCGGGCCACGGCATTGATGTCCGAAAAATCGAGCCCGGGCGATATCCCCTGGGTGTAGAGGTTGAGCGCCAGCGTCACCACGTCCACGTTGCCGGTGCGCTCCCCGTTGCCGAACAGGCACCCTTCCACCCGGTCGGCGCCGGCCATCACCGCCAGTTCCGCCGCGGCCACGGCGGTGCCCCGGTCGTTGTGGGGATGCACGCTCAAAATGACGCTGTCGCGCCGGGCCAGATGCCGATGCATCCATTCCACCTGGTCAGCGAAGACGTTGGGGGTGG
>JAJZPY010000032.1 GCA_021811005.1 Pseudomonadota bacterium | reverse complement strand
CGTGTGTACGAAATCCAGACCCAGGCCGGCCGGATTGTTAAAATTCAGCCCGCTGAAACACAGGGTGCCGTTGTCGCCCACCGCCACAAACGTACTCCATCCAAAATCGGTCGCACGCAGTGACCCGCCGCCCGGCGGCGTGCAGGCGCTTTGGGCCGGCAAGGCGCTCCAGTTTTTGGCGTCCGGGCTCACGAACATCTGTCCGCCGTTGCCCACCGCCAGGTAGTTGCGGATGATGCCGAAATCGGACGTCATGATGCCGGCGTTGACGCCCATGCTGAGTCCGTAGATGGTGGGGGCTCCCGCGGGGCAGGTGCTGCCGCTGGCAGTGCAAGGCGTCCAGGAGGCGCCTGCCAGTCGCGGCGTGACCGACAGGGAATTCGACTGGGGCCCGCCGGGCGCATTGGGGTCACCCGCATGCGCATTCAGGGAAAAGCTGTAGGGAAGCCCGTTGATCATCCCGAACATCACATAGGGTGGCAGGACATTGACGTTGCCCCCCACGGCGTTGCCGTTCTGGCCGATGGTGACGGGAACGGTGGACTGGATCCACCAGATCCAGTAGTAGATTCCCGGGATCGAGTCCCAGTTGAGCGTAACCTGACTGTCCCCCGGTGTGGCACTGAGCAGTGTCGGTACCGGTGCACCGCCCCCTCCGCCTCCTCCGCCTCCTCCGCAACCGGATATGACGAAGGCCGCAACAACGGCGGCCAGGAGTCCCTTCCCACGACGCTTCAACATGACTTTCCTTGACAATAATCCCGGAACAAGCGTGGCATTTTGCCTGAACCTTAGACCCTTCGTAAACCGGCGCATCCTGTCTCCAAAACGGAGTCAACGCACCATCTGGTTGATTTCAAGTATCGGCAGCAGCACCGCCATCACGATGGTGGCCACCACAGCCCCCATCAGCAAAATCAGGACGGGCTCCAGCAGCGTAGTGAACAGCAGGATGCGCCGCTCCAGCGCGCTGCCTTCCCCCTGGGCCGCCCGTTCCAGCATTTCCGGCAGCTTCCCGGTGGTTTCCCCGGAGTGAATGAGCTGCAGCAGGATCGGCGGAAAACGATGGTCGCGTCCCAGCGCCCTCGCCAACCCCGACCCTTCCCGCACCCGCACGATGGCCTCTTCCACATCCCGCCGCAGGGCGGTATTGGCCAGCGTGTCTGCCGCCCCCTGGAGGGCCAGCAGGATCGGAACCCCGCCCCCCACCAAAATGGAGAGGGTGCTGGCAAAACGTTCCGTGTTGTAGCCGCGCACCAGTTTGCCCACCACCGGCCAGGTCAGGGTGCGCTCGTCCCAGCGCAGCCGCACCGCTGGAATTTTCCAGACACGCCGCACCAGCCACACCAACCCCAACAACACCAGGGCCGCCAGCCACCCCCAGTTCCGTACCAGATCGGACAGAAAAATCATCAGTCGCGTCAGGAACGGCAGCGCCTGATGGCTGCTCACGAACACCGCAACCACCTGGGGCACGACGGTGGTCATGAGAAAAATCACGATCCCGAAGGCCACCACCATCACGATCGCGGGGTAGGCCAGCGCCATCAGCACTTTCTGCTGCAACGCGTCCCGCGCCTGGGCATAGTCCGCCAGCCGCTCCAGCACCCACCCCAGGCGCCCGCTTTTTTCACCGGCCGCCACCAGCGCTTGGTAAATGGGCGGAAAATCCTTGGGGTGCATGGCCATGGCCGAAGCCAGGGGGCTGCCACCCAGCACTTCCGAACGCAATTCCAGGGTTCTTTCGCGCACGGCCGGGCGTTCGGCTTCGGACGCCACGGCACCCAGGGCTTCATCCAGGGGAATGCCGGCATTGAGCAGGCTAGACAGCTGGCGAATGACGGTAACCCGGTCACCTCCTGAAAGACCCCTGCGAAACAGGGAAAGTTCCTGCCGGTCTTTCATCTCCTTGGCGGTCATCAGCGACAGCGGCACCAGCCCCCGGGCACGGAGCAACGAACGGGCCTGGCGCGGTGATTCCGCTTCGATGATGCCCGACTCGGTCTGTCCCGCCTGGTCCATGGCTTCAAAGCGGAAAACCGGCATGGCGTCAGACGTCTCCTGTCACGCGCAGCAGTTCCTCTTCGGTCGTCATCCCGGCCTGCACCCAGCGTTCGCCGTCCTGGCGCATGGTGCGCATGCCCTGATGCAAAGCCCAGTCGCGCAGTTCGGCTTCGGAGGTCCGTTCATGGATGCGGGTGCGCACGCCTTCATCCACTTCCAGCAATTCGTACACGCCGCTGCGCCCCTGATAGCCGGTCTGGCCGCAGGTGCTGCAACCGGCGGCGTGCGTGGGTCCCCCACAAACCGGGCAGCAGCGCCGCACCAGGCGCTGACCCAGGACGCCCAGCAGCGTGCTCGCCAAAAGATAAGGTTCGATGCCCATGTCGATCAGGCGCGTGGCCGCGCTCACCGCGTCGTTGGTGTGCAGCGTGGCCAGCACCAGGTGTCCCGTCAGGCTTGCCTGCACGGCAATCTGGGCCGTTTCCGCGTCGCGGATTTCACCGATCATGATCACGTCCGGATCCTGGCGCAGGATGGCGCGCAGCGCCTTGGCGAACGTCAGGTCGATGCGCGCATTGACCTGGGTTTGGCCGATGCCGTCGAGGTGGTATTCGATCGGGTCTTCCACCGTCATCACGTTGGTGGTCTGGGTATCCAGGCGCGACAGGGCCGCATACAGGGTGGTGGTCTTGCCGCTGCCGGTCGGCCCCGTGACCAGCACGATGCCGTGCGGCCGGTGAATCAGGCGGTCGAAATGCGCCAGCGTGTCTTCGGCCATGCCCAGTCGCGCCAGGTCCAGGCGACCCACATCCTTTTCCAGCAGGCGCAGCACGGCCCGCTCGCCGTATCCGGTGGGCAGGGTTGAAACCCGCACGTCCACCGGACGGCCCGCCACCCGGAGGGCGATTCGTCCGTCCTGGGGCAGCCGCTTTTCGGCAATGTCGAGCTGGGCCATGATCTTGATGCGGGAAATGAGCGCCGCATGCAGCGCCTTCTTCGGGCGCACCACGTCGCGCAAGGTGCCGTCCACGCGAAAGCGCACCACCAGGCTCTGTTCGGCCGGCTCGATGTGGATGTCCGAAGCCCCTTCCCGCGCCGCCTGCGTGAGCAAGGCATTGATCATGCGGATGATGGGCGCATCATCGCGCGACTCCAGCAAATCCTCCACGGCCGGCAGGTCCTGCATGAGGCGCGAAAGGTCGATTTCCTCTTCCACTTCGCCCACCACCTGGGCCGCTTCCCCTTCATTGGCGGCATAGGCCCTGGAAAGCGCTTCCTGCAGCGCTTCGGTGGACTGGTGCCGCACGCGCAACACCCCGTAAACGCGCCCCACTTCCGCCAGGGCTTCGGGGCGGGTTTCATCGCAAACCCACACTTCCGTCGCCTCGGCATGCTGGGCCACCACCAGCACCCGGCCGTCACGGGCAAAAGCGAAGGGCAGAAGCCGCGAGGCAAGCCGGGATGTGGCGGGGCTCTGTCCGTTCATGGCGGCGTCAATGTTCAGGGCTGTTTACCCGGCGCCTCGACGGGCTGGCTGGCGGGCGGCAAGCTGCCCGGCAGCGGAATGGCCGTTGGTTGCGTCGTGGTCATGCCCGGGGAGACGAACGGGGCCAGTCCGTTGTCCGGCCGCGGCATGGGCATGAGGTTTTCGTTGGAAAGAATCCGCACGTTGGGCTGGAAACCGTCCCGCATGTCTTTCATGAGGCCGTAGCGGTCGTTGGTGAGCGCGTCGCTCTGCTCCGTGGTGCGGATCACGTAGGGCCGCAGGAACACCATCAGGTTGGTTTTGACGCGCGCCTTGGTTTCATACCGGAAGAGTGCTCCCAGCACCGGAATATCCCCCAGGAACGGGGTTTTCTCGGTGCTGTCCGTATAGCTGTCTTCCAGCAGGCCGCCCAGCGCCACGATCTGCCCGTCCTCCACCAGCACGTTGGATTCCAGCGAACGCTTGTTGTAGTTCGGCCCGTAAATGTTGTTGAGGGTGGAGTTGTCCACCGTGGACGATTCCTGATAAATCTGCAGGCGCACCAGTCCGCCTTCGGAAATCTGGGGCTTGATGCGCAGGGTCAGGCCCACGTCCTTGCGGTCCACCGTGGTGAAGGGGTTGATGGTGCCCGTCACGCCGGTTTGTGCATATTGACCGGTCACAAACGGGATGTTGGTGGCGATCACGATTTTGGCTTCTTCGTTGTCCAGCGTCAGCAGGTTGGGCGTGGACAGCACGTTGACGCCGGAGATGTTGCTGACCGCACGCGCCAGGGCCGACAGGCCCATCACCCCGTTGTAGTTGTGCAGCACCCCGATGTTGGTGCCGGCGGAAGGCAGCACTCCGGCCGTGGCGGCGCTGGCCGTGGCGCCCAGGTTGAGCAGGTTGCCTGCCGCGCTGCCGAGCGTGATGATGTTGCTGCCGGGCGTGCCCGCATTGAAATTGGTGCCCAGGAAAGTCTGCGTGTTGCCGCCGCCCAGCAGTCCCTGCAACTGCACGCCGAACTCTTCGGCATTGTTGTTGGACACTTCCACGATCATGGATTCCACGTAAATCTGGGCCCGGCGTGCATCCAGCCGGTCGATCACCGCCCGCAGGTTGCGATAGACCCGTTCGTTGGCCGTGATGATGATGGAATTGGTGGTGGCATCCGCCTGGATCATGCCGGCCGGAATGCTGCCGCCCGAGCCGCCCGCGGCACTGGTTTTCATGGGGCTTCCGCCCGCCATGGGCGAGGCGGTGGTGGAAGTGAGGCTGCTGCCGGACGTGGTTCCCGATGAAGGACTCGTGGTGCCCAGCGTGCCCCCGCCCGAAGTGCCGCCGGACGACGAACTGCTGGAGCCGGAACCGCTGAAGGACTGGCTGTCGCTGCTCGTGATGGCACTGCCGTCAGCGGACACGATGCCGCGCAGGGTCTGGGCCAGCTTGGTTGCTTCGGCATTCTTGAGCGGCACCACCCAGATGTTGCCCGGCTGCACCGTGGGCGTATCCAGTTTTTCCACCAGGCTGCGGATCTGTCCGGCGCGCGTGACCGTGGCCGCCTTCAGGATGATGCTGTTGGTGCGCGGTTCGGGCACGGCGATGGTGCGGATGGCCGGATCGGCATTGGTGTTTCCGGTATCGGTCAGCCGGTTGATGATGCCGGCGATGTCGATGGCCAGTCCGTATTTGATGGGAATGACATCCACGTCCCCCACCAGCGGGGCATCGATGGCATTCACGATGCGCGCGATGCGGCGCAGGTTTTCGGAATAATCGGTGACGACCAGCGTGTTGTTGGCGGGATACGCCGTGATGGTGTTGTTGGGCGCGATGAGCGGCCGCAGCACCGGGACCAGGTTGTTGGCGGATTCGTATTTGAGGCGAAACACCTGGGTCACGATCTGGTCGCCCGGGGGTGCCAGTTCTGCCGGGCCGCCGGCACCGCTGGCATCCACCTTAACCGGGCCGCCCTGCAACTTGGCATCCGCCTCGGGCACCACGCGGTACACGCCCGGCCCTTCCACCAGGGCATACCCCTGCATGCGCAAGGCTGCCGTGAGAGTCGCCAGCACTTCGGCCGGCGTTTGCGGCTTGTCGCTGGTGAGGTTCATGGTTCCTTTCACGCGCGGATCCACAAGAATGTTCTTGCCGATCGCATCACCCACCGCCTTGATCACCCCTTCGATGTCCGCATCCGTGAAATTGAGGGAAATCAGGCCGGGCCCGCGATTTTTGGCGTCTGGCGCAGCCGGCTTCTCGGGCGCTGCAGCAGCCGCGCCCCAGGCAGGATGCAGCACCGTGAGCAGCCCCAGCAGCAAGATACCGGCACAGCGGCATGATGTGGTCATAAGCTTCGATCCTAGAAATGCAGGCGCGTGACGGCGCCGTCCCGTTTTCCCAAAATACTGAGCAGGCCGATCAGTTGCGGCTCTGCCGCCTCGCTGGTGGTGGCCTGCCCGTCAAAACCCAGCCGCCCTGCCACCAGCGCACCCTGCCCCGACAGCATGAGCGGCCCGGTCACTGTTTCCAGGTCGAGCTTGCCGCCCAGGGGCCCCCAGGCCAAATGCAACCGGTAGTGTCCCAGCGGCGCCACCGGCGACAGCCGTGAACTGAGTCCGTCGGCTTCCAGCGCAAGCGACATCAAGGCTTCGGGGCCCGGCGCACCATACCGCCAATCGAACGCATCCCAGCGCAGTTTCAGGGGACCGTCCAGGCGCAGCGTGTTGAACGGCGCGCCAAGCCCTGCCAGCACCCGGGCCGGCAGGTCATAGCGGCCGCCATCGAGATGCACGCGCCGCCAACCCAGGGTTCCGGAGAGGCGCCCACGGACTTCGGGACTCTCCGATTCCATGCGAAAACCCAGCCCCGAAAACCGCGGCGCCAGGTGCCAGCGCAAGCGCCCCGGCAGCCGCCCTCCGGCGCCCGGTCCATTCATGAGGACCAGGTCCGCCGATCCCGACCACAGCGTTCCCTGGCTTTCCGCCAGGATCACCCGCTGTCCGCTCCATTGGGCAAGACGGACCGCCACCCAGGAAGCCGGCAGGTTGTAGAGGGCAACCCCGATTCCGGTGAGGCAGAAAACCAGGCCCGTCCACAGGCGGCGCGCGTTCATGCTCACTCCGCCGCGCGCAGCACCAGGCGCGCATTGACATTGCCCGGCCGCAGGGCACGTTCCACGTGTCCTTCCACCACCGTCACGTGCCACTTCTGGCGAATCTGGTCAAGCCAGTCTGCCATTGTACTAAAAGGCGCCTCGCGCCACTCGAGGGTGAAACGGCCATCGCTGCGGCGCTCCACCTTGAGGCCGGACAGGCGCAAATCGTGCAGCGACTGTTGCAGCAGGCTTTCCAGTTCGGCGCCGGCGGGCATTGCAGCGGCACCATGGCTGCGCGCCATCATCAGTTCGCCTGCCATGGCCTGCATGCGGGCGAAGTCGGCCCGCAATTCCGGCAGTTCCCGCTCCAGCTGCGCCACATGGGTTTGCGCCGGCCGCCACAGCAGTGCGTAAGCCACCAGCACGGCCAACAGCGCGCCCAGCAGGACCAGCACCAGCCGCTCCCGTGACGTGCGGACCTGCCACAACGGCACAAGGTAGGGGCGCCAGTCGATCGGCTTGATTTTCATCGGCCACCTCCCGACAGGCGCCACAACCCGCGCCCCTGGTCCTGCAACACCAGGCCCTGGGCCGATGCGCGCTTGGCCAGCGCGTCAACTCCGTAGCCCGGCTTGAAGCGCACCAGCAGGCTGTCTTCGCGATAATCCACCTGTTGCAGCGTATCGGCCGGTTCATTGGCCAGCAGGGCCGCAAGCCGGGACGCCAGAACGGGAAACTCGCCCGGCGATGTGCCGCCCTGCGCCACGCGCTGGTTTTCCAGGGCACGCTTGAGCAGCACGGCCGGGGCAATGTCTGCCGGCGCATCGGGCAACGTGTCGCGCACCAGGGTGCGCATGCCCTGTTGCAGACTGCGCTGCTGCCAGGCCAGCTTCACCCAGTACACATTGAGGAACAGCACCTGCACCAGCAGGGCTGCCGCGAGCAGCATCAAGGCCGGCCGCCAGGGCCGCAAACGTTCCCAAAGGCCGGCCAGCGGGGCTGCAAATTCGAATTGACGCAGGTTGAACGCCCCGGCACGGAACCCGCCCAGCGCCCAAGCCTGCAGGCCGCCTCCCGGCTGTGGTGCCACCGCTTGCGGCAAGGCCAGCTGGCCGTTCCAGGTTTCATGCGGATCCCAGCGCAAACCCCAGCCCGAACTGCCGCTGCCGCGCCAGCTCAATACCGTTTGGTGCGACGGCGGCACATCGGCCTGACCCACGGGAATTTCAGCCGACAGGAGCGTCCCTTCCGGCTGCAGCAACTGGGCCGGAACGATTTCGTGGTGCATCAGCCCGGCCCTGGAAAACGCATCGTGCACGAACCGCATCCAGGCGCGATCCACCACGGCCACGGTCCGTTCCTGCGGCTCGGCGGTGCGCGGCGCCAGGGCGAAATGGCATTGGTCCACGGGCTGTACCAGGAATTCTTCCAGCAGGTTGGCCAGCGCTTCCCGCAAGCGGGAAGCCGGCAGCGTATCCAGGTGGGGCCAGGCGGCGGCCAGCAGCAGGACGTCCGCCGCCGGCATCACCAGCACCAGCCGGTCGGCTGCCGGCAGCTCGGCCAGCGGCGCAACCCCTTCGCGCAGCAGGCGGGGAGAGAGGGTGCCCGTCGTCAGCACGAACGGCAACGATCCCAGCGACCAGCGGTCGGGATCCGCCGAAGGCTTGAGGGGCAATGCCACCCAGCAGGTCATCGGCTCCGAAATTTCCTCATCCTCCCAAATCGACCCCGTCCGGCAGGCCGGGCTTCATCCATAATACCTGCGTTGTGTTGACGGAGCTGAAGCGCCGGGCCACCAGCGCCTGCTGGGTCACCGTGATCCGTCCATGGCGCAACCGTTCCAGCACCCAAAAATATTCAGAGTTCACATTGAGATTGCGCGTGCTCACGGGCAAAGCCTGGGGCGCCCGCTGATGCACCCGGTTGACCAGCGCGCCATAGTCCACAAAAACCATCTGGCCCCGATCCGTGACCAGCTGCTGGGCCACCCCCTGGTCGATTGCCAGCACGGCGGCCAGCACGGCCGCCGGCGCGGTGTTGGCATTGACCGACGTCGGCCGGGGCAGGACCACGGTGAGCGCGCCCAGGCGCGCCAGGGCATCCGGCGTTGCCCCCGGCAACACGCCCAGCAAATCCTCTGCCTGCGTGATGGGCATCGGGGCATCGCCCACGGCGGTCTGCGGCAGACGGCTCTGCAACATGAACTGGGCCACGATGGGCGCACCCGATGAATCGAGACCGACACTTTGAAGCAAGCGGGCAAAAATTGCCACCGCTTCCATGTTGAGGCGGGTGGCGCTGACCCAGCCCCGGTCTCCCATGGGATTGTTCACCTCCACCAGCGAGGTCAGGTTGAAACGGGACTGGGCATCCACGATCGCTCCGGACAACCAGGTTTCATCGGCGCCAACCGGCGCTGCCGCCCCCATGCCCTGACGCTGCAAGAACTCCGACAGGGGCGTGTCGGCGATGGGAACCGCCCACACTTCCCCCAAATGGTCCACGCTGCGGGTGCGCAACAGATCTTCGCGCAGAATGAGGCGCGCCCAGTCCACCGCTCCCGTGCCCAGCCACAGGGCCTGGTCGCGCAGTCGCTGGTTTTCAAGCTGGCGGATGCGCACGTGCTCCCGCCACAGCAGCCCGCTCACCAGCGTTGCCACCAGGGTCGCCACCAGCATGGCCGCCAACAGTGCGGCACCGCGCTGGGCGCGCATCAGTTCTGCCCCGTCAGGCAAACTTCGCGCAAGGGCGCCCCTCCTTCCGGCACCCCCACGGTCAATTCCAGGCCCAGCAGCAGCGGGTTTCCGGCCTGCCCCGGGGTGAGCCACTGCTGATTGAGCTGGGCGCTGTCGGCGCTCCAGTCCGCGCCTTCCATGAAACCGCGCGCCGCGATTCCGGTGCTCTGGTTCATCAGCTGCACTGGCGTGAGCGAGTACAGCGCATCCAGTGCTGTTCCCTTGCCCAGGGCATTCCAGTTCTGGAACAGTTCAGCCCGCGTGAGGACCGGAGGCGACTCGACTCTTTCCACCCGTCCGGCTGCCCATTGATAGCTGACCAGCACGGTGTGATGCGCGCCGTTGCCGTCAATACGGGTGCGGATGAGGTCGATGCGATTGTCCTGGAAATGCAGCGGCACGCCGGCAAGCCAGACGTCGGGCGAGCCGAGTTCACGGCAATCGTTTTCCCACTGGGCAAACAAGGTGCGCACACCGTCAAACTGATGTCCCCGGTAAGCCAGCGCTTCCCGCGTGCGCACCATGGAATCGAGGGCCCGCCACGACAGCATGGACATGATGGCGAGCAGCAGCAGGGCCACCATCACTTCAATCAGGGTGAATCCGCTCATCCTAGAGGACATGGGCCTGCCCATTCGCCAGCAGGCTGACGGCCGTGGCCAGCACGGTGGGATCGCCCGCCGCCATGACGCGGACTTCCACCCGCCGGAAGGCGGGGTTGGGCGTGTCGCTCACCTGCTCCAGGCACTGCAGCACGTAGGGCCCCTGGGAACAATCAAACGTGCGTTCCCCCACATCGGGCCAGATCCGGCGCAGGCGCAGTTCTGCAAGGTCGTTGTCGGCGCTCCATTGGGCCGCGAGCCGGGGCGTCAGGTCATTGCTGGCCTGCGTGACCACCCCGAGCGCCCGCATGCCCGCGGCAAGCGCCACTCCCATGACGAACAGGGCCACCAGCACTTCGATCAGCGTGAATCCCGCAGCACGTTCGTTCATGGGGTTAACGGCCCGCCTGATAATTGCCCAATCCGTCGGACACCACGCGGGCCTGTTCGTTGCCGCGCAGCAGGTACACGCTCCCGTAGTCCATGGCTTCCTGTCCCACCCAGTAGCGAAGGCGCGCGGCGGATTCAACCCCCTTGCCCGCGCCCTCCTCGAGCGCGACGCCATCCAGCGCGGAAGCGAACTGTCCGCCGGGCAGTTCGTCGTCAGGAACGGGTTGGGGGCCTTGCGGCCCGGACTCGAGGAAGCGCCAGCCCTGGCGGTCCAGCAGCAGCAGCACCGGGTGCCCGGTCAGGCGGGCTTCGTCCGCCGCCAGATTCATGGCGGCCGCCAGGCGCTCGCTTTCTTCAGTCAGGGGCCGGCTTTTGGGGGAACGTACCGAGAGGGTGACCATGCCGAGCATGATTCCCATCAGCACCAGCACCACCAACAACTCGATCAGGGTAAAGCCGGCTTCACGAACCCCAATTGCCGATGTCCGCGTCATTGCCTTCACCGCCGGCTTTGCCATCGGCCCCGAAACTCCAGACATCGATTTCGCCGTGCTGTCCGGGACTGGCGTATTGATAGGGATGTCCCCAGGGATCCTTGGGCAACTGGTCAAGGCAGGCCTTCCAGTTGATGGGGGCCGGTTCGGACTCAGGTTTGGTGACCAGGGCTGACAGCCCCTGTTCCGTGGTGGGATAACGGCCATTGTCCAACCGGTAAAGCTTGAGTGCCTGCACGATGCTGGCAATGTCCTGCTGGGCCGCGATGCGGCGGGCCTGGTCGGGCCGGTCCATGACGCGCGGTACGACCAGGGCGGCCAGAATGCCGATGATGATCATGACCACCATGATCTCGATCAGCGTGAAGCCTTGCTGGGCGCGGCGAACAGGAGCGCAAGGGACGGGGCTTTTTGCAGGAAGGCAGGACGTCGTCATGATCCCTTGATGCTACCGGATTCAGGTTTCATTTGCCAGCAGCCTCTGGTGATCCGGGAGAAAAAACAGTATCGTGGAAGGCATCATGGCAACCCTCCGTTTTTACCGCCCGACCCCCTGGATGCCCACGCTGGCCACCGTATCCGCAGCCGCATTGCTGGCTGCCGTGCTGGGCTTCTGGACCATGCGCCTGTTCGCGCCGGCGCCCCTGCCGCTCCCGCCTGCAGCGCTGCAGGAACACACCGACGCTTCGGGGCTGGTTTGGAGCGGCCTGTTTTCAGGCCGCAATGTCGGCCCCATCGTGCTGCGCGGCGTCGTGGCAGCCGGGCCTGCCGACAGTGCCGCGGTGCTGTCGGTCAACGGCGCCCCCGGACGGGCCTATCGCATCGGACAAGAAGTGGCGCCTGGCGTGCGCCTGGTGGAGGTGGAAACACGCTCTGCCGTTCTGGAACGCAACGGCGTGCGTGAAACCCTGCCCCTGCCGCCACGCGGCAGTTCCGCCAAAATTGGCCCGGCACCCGCGCGTTGATCTCTGGCGCGGCTGCGCCATCCTCATGATGGTGGCCTACCACGGCTGCTACGACCTCACCTATTTCGGCTATGCGCATTTCAGGATGCTGGAAGATCCTCGCTGGATGGCCTGGCGCACCGTCATCGTTGCCAGCTTCGTGTTCCTGTCCGGACTCAGCATGGCGCTTGCCCGGGAAGGCTCCCGGCGCGGTTTCCTGAAACGCCTGCTTCAGGTGGGGGTCTGCGCCGCCCTGGTGAGCATGGCCACCAGCCTGCTGTTCGGCCCGCGCTGGATTTATTTCGGCGTCCTTCATTTCTTTTTTGTCGCCACGCTGCTCACGGCGCCCCTGCGCCGGTACCCGGCCACGCTGGCGTGGGCGGGCGCCGCCCTGTTTGTGGCCGGATGGACCCTGGGCTGGGATGCCATGAATCCGCGCACCCTCAACTGGATCGGCTTCGCAAGCCAAAAACCGTTCACGGAAGACTACGCCCCGCTGGCGCCCTGGCTGGGGTTGCTGTGGATCGGATACTGGGCCGGCTGCCGTTTTCCTGCCCTGGCCGGGCCCGCGCCGGCCGCGGGCGCCAACCCTGCCCCGGCGCCGTTGCGTGCGACTTCATTCCTGGGACGGCACAGCCTGGCGGCCTACATGCTGCACCAGCCCCTGCTGTTTGCCCTGCTCTACCTGATCCGCGCCCTGTAAGCGCCCTACAAAAAAAAGTCCCCTCGCGAGGAGGGGACAAGAAAAACACCCAGGGGGTTGGGCGTTTTGAAGACGGTTGGCGGCCCTAGTCGTTGGTGCCGGAATTCCGGGATCGGATGGCCATGGCCGTGAGGGTTGAACCGCTCAAGGTGCCATACACTTCCACCGCCTGCCCCACGCTCGGGACAGAACCCAGTACCGGATCGATGAAGGTGCCGGCCGTCCAGGTCACGGTCAGCTGGTTCTCTTCGTTCTGCATCACCAGCGTATTGCCGCTTGCCGACACGGAGAGAATCGACCCTTTGAAATCGCTCACGGAACCGCTCGGGGGTTTTGTCACGGCCGTACAGGTCACGGATGAAGCCACCACGGGTTGTCCGGGTGCCGGAACGCTGCCGGAGGCCGACACCACGGCGGTGTTGGTGGCGGTCAGACCGGCACAGCTGGAATAGGTTCCCGAAGCGGCGGTGATGGTCGTGCCCTGCAGTATGAAGGTGACCGTACCGCCGGCGCTCCAGTTGATGCCGTTGGTGGTGCCCATCACCTGGATGGCTTGTGCCTGCACGGAACCGGCCACCTGAAGATCATCCACGGTGGACGTGGACATGCCCGTGGCCGTGACCTGTCCGGAAACGCGGATGTAATCTCCATCGCCCACGTTGTAGCTGGCAGGCAGCTGCACCAGCGTGCCTTGCACGCGGGCCACATGGGTAGCGGGGTTGTAGCTGCTCACCAGTCCGCTCAGCTGCGCGCTCTGGCTGCTGGATCCCGACTGCGCCGCCAGGTTGGCCTGCCCGAGGCTGGCCACCATCAGGGGATTGCTTCCACCGCTCCAGCCGTTCCAGGTGCTGCGCGGCACCCAGGCTGAAATGGTCTCACCCACCACGGTGCCGGCCGGCACCGTGCCCTGGAGAATGGTGCCCGGGCTGGCATTGATCATGACCTGATTGGTGGAAGGCAGCTGCGTAATCACGCCACCGATCAGAACGTAGGTGGAGGGGGTGGACAGGCTTTCCACGCGCGAGGCCACAAGAACATCGGCATTGTGGGCCGCATCCGACACCCAGGTGCCATGGACTTCCACTTCGCTCCCCACAGTCAGCTGGCTGGCGGAAGGCGAAGTCGTCCCCAGGCCGGCCAGGACCGTGGTCAGGCCGAGCGGCGTATTGGTGGCCGTGGACACCACACGAACCCACTGCCCAAGCACCTGAAGCCACCAGTCGCCGGTGGCGGCATCCTGGACCGCCGCCGAAGTGACGGGCCCCGACAGGCTGGGAATCACCGTCGCTGTGATGACCGCCGCACCGGTGCTGTCGATGCTGGCACGCACGCGTTGCCCCAGCTTGAGGAGCGCCACTTGCGGCTGGCCCAAATCATTGTCCTGTTCAACGGTGGCATTGGTGGTGGCGTATTCCTTGCCGTCGATGAACACGCTGCCGAAGCCCACCACGACCCCTTCCACCAACCCCGTGCCGCCGCTGCCGACGCCTGCCAAAAGGGCGGCAGCGCCTCCGCCGCAGGAGGACAGGAGCAGCGTGCCTCCCAACAGGCACAAGGCAACAATCAATCGCATCAAGCGGGCTGGCGTCTGCAGATGGCGCATGGGGTACATCCCTCTATTATCAGTTCGAATTATTTTAATCATTTTATTTTACCGATGTTCCCCGCGGCTTGCGCGCGCCTTTTTTTACCGGCACTGCCCGCCGCTGAATCGGTTCCGAATAACAGAACATCCCAACTCGTATTCTCTGATCGCCCCCTGCAGGTTCATCCTTTTCGTTTAACGGCACGGCCGCGCGCACCATGGTATTGAGAACCTGCTGCCACAATGCGCCAGCCAGGCTCTCCAGCTGCTTGATCGAATCTGCGGTCAAGCCGTCGGCAAAAACACTTTGTTCCAGGAACTTCCTGCTGCCCGGTCCGGACAAATTGTGGACTCCGGCCGCCAGATGGTCCGCCGTGCTGCCCGCGAGCAGGTTGCCCGCTTCCGTCATTTGCTGGTCGGGCACGAAAGCGCTGCGGCACAGGCGAACCTGTTCGCCTTCGTGCTCCGCCATGCCCAGCCGCACCAGCTCATTCAGCACCGCGCGCGGGTGGACATCGCTCGAGACCTGACGCGAGAGCACTTCAAAAGACTGGGGGGCTCCTGACATGGGCAATTCGTCCGGCCAGCCACTGGCCAGCCAGCGGGTCATGACCTGGGAAGGCACCGTCGGCCGGCCCAGGGACTCGCGCGTGATGGTGGAAGTTTTGCGCTCGCCCTGCGCCATGGCGGCGAGCAGCATCTTGACGTCCTTGCGGTGAAGCCCGGACAGCATGCTGATGGCGGAATCGGTCTGCTTGCCCTGAAGGCGGTCCAGCTCCGAGGCGGCCTGTTCAAGAAAAATCTGCTTGATGGCCACTGAAAATTCCGGATGCCTCACTCCAGACCGGAGCAGCCACAGCACCAGCGGCTGCATGATCACCAACGCCTGCTGCAGCACCTGATCCGGGTCGAGATGTGATTTTTTGTCATCCATGGCAAAAATATATGTGAAATTTTCCCATTTGTCAAGTATAATGGGTTCCAACGTCGGGTTTCGGGGGGCGCTTCAAGCCCGGCGACCGCTGTCCAATAAATTGATTAATAAGCATAAATGATTAACACGAAGGTGCGGGTCCGGTCCAGGGACCCACGCGCTTCGACAACTTTCCTGACCTCTGTTTTTATTTATCGTTAATTTTAGGAGACCTTGAAATGAAACTGTCTGCCACCCAATTCCGCCTCAAGCGCACCGTTGCCCTGCTGGCGGCCACCGCCTTGTTTCCCCTGGCGGCCTCAGCCGGCACGCTGCATCATGTGCAATCTTCCCATATTGCGGCCACTCCCGCATCAGTTCAGACCCCCGACACGCTGGTTGCCGCCCTGGCCTACAGCGATGCCTTGAACAGCCAGCAGCAGTTGCAGGCATCGCTCAATGCCTCGTTGCGCGAACAAATCAGTGAAATGACGCAGCAGGCGACCCTGGTTCGCAAGGCCTACCACCAGCTCAACAGTGACCTGGCCAGCGGGGACGAACGCGCCATTGCCGAAAGCCAGGCCCGGCTGGAAGCCCAACAGGAAGCGTTCCTGACCACCCAGAAGCACGTGCGTGCCAACCTGCTGAAGCTGCGGGAAGTCAAAAACGGCGGGGAAACCCTCATCAACTGAAGTGCCTGCTGCATCTCCCCAGCAGGAACCCTCAAAGGCCGGCGCCCTGCCGG
Source organism: Pseudomonadota bacterium (assembly GCA_021811005.1). Classification (GTDB taxonomy): domain Bacteria; phylum Pseudomonadota; class Gammaproteobacteria; order Burkholderiales; family Ferrovaceae; genus JAKBAT01. Next base: position 2,782 of record JAJZPY010000032.1, on the reverse strand, counting down.
CCTTTTTTTATCCGGGCGGCACGGACTGCCGCCCTGCTTCAGAGTGCTGCCAGATCCGCAGCGATGGGGCGAAACTCGAGTGCATTGAAATCATCGTGCACGCTTTCGCCGAACTCAAGAACGGTATCGTCCTCCACGTCGTGATGCCAGCACAGGACGACCCGGTTTCGGGTGCAGGCGGAATCGTTCAACAGGCCGAAAAGCCGGTACAGCATTTTCGTGGACGCGCTGTTGAAGTAAGTGAGCTGGAAATTGAATTCGATGTCGCAGTCATCCATCGATTTGAGGTACTGCTCCAGTGCCGACAGCACCGGATTAAAAAAGGCGGTTGCATCTTCCGGGTAGGCTTCGCCCGAAAGCGTCAGACGATGTTCGGAAAAGCGAAAATCCACTTCAGGCGAATGGGCGGTGCGTGCAATGTGAAAGTCTTTCATGATCCGGTCCTTTACACAGTGGCTTGAATGTAGAAATAAGCCAGGTCGTCTTCATGACCCGGCATGTCGATCAGGGAATATTCGATGGGCTCGGTGGCGTCACGGGCCAGGGTGAGAAACCCCAATCCCGCTCCTTTGCTGACCTCGTCGCTGGCCGGCTCCTGCTTGAGCTGCTCGCGGTAGGCCCGGCGAATCTCCTCCACGGTCATGCTGCGCAGCGGTTCGATCCGTTCCCGAATGCGCTGCGTCTGGTCGCGATGCACGAGATTGCCGCAGACAATGTAGTAATCGCTGCTGCCGCACCGACCCACGGCCAGCGCCCCGACCTTTTCCCCCGGATATCCCGGAGCGTCGGGCGAATAGTGAAGGGCGTTCTGCGCCATTTCGATGAAGCTTGAAAACAGCCGGCGCGCCTTGGGCCCTCCCGCATCGGCGCAGCCCAGCCGATGGCGCAAGGTTTCGCCCATGGTGGCAATCACGTTCTGGGACAAGGGCCCGTTGTAGTAAAACAGCACGCCGCTGAAATCGGCGCTGTTGCGGAAAACGCTGAAAACATCAATGTGCATGCCGGCTCCTAAACCCTGAATCCCAATACGCTCACGTCGTCGCGCCGCTTCTGGGCGCCCTGGTAATCCTGCAGCGCTTCCCGCAGCCGCGTCTCCTGCTCGACCATGGGCGCATCGCGGTGTGCCTGCAACAGCGTGGCCAGGCGCTTCCTGCCAAAAGCGATCTGCCGGGGGCCCCCGATCTGGTCGGTCAGCCCGTCCGTGCTCAGGCAAATGCTCGAACCCGCTTCGATGAAGCGCTCATGGTTGGTCCAGGCGTAATCCATGGGCGTGTCCACATACCCCACGCCCTGCCGGTCCCCTTCCAGGAGGACCGGGGCCTCATCGCCCGGGGCCAGCATCAGCAGGGAATTTTTTGCCCCGGCATAGACCAGGCGCCTCCCGTCACGATCCAGCCAAAGCAGCACGGCATCCATCCCGTCGTCGGACTGTTCATGGCTGTCGAGCGGACGCACCTTGGGATCGCCCTGCTGTCCGAGCGCCGTTTTCACCTTGCGGTTGAGCAGTGAAAGAACCTGTGCCGGATCGCGCCGCAAGGGCTCGCTCAGCACGTGATCCAGAAAAGCGGTCATGATGAGCGTCATGAAGGCACCCGGCACGCCATGCCCCGTGCAGTCCATCAGGGCCATGAACACGCCGTCTTCAAAAGGGCGGCACAGGTAGCAGTCACCCCCCACGCGGTCGCGCGGCTCCCACAGCAAAAAATGGTCGCGCAGGGTTTCCTTGAGCGCTTCGCGCGAAGCCTTGAGAAAGGATTTCTGGATGATGCCGGCGTAATTGATGCTTTCCATCACCTGCCGGTTTTTTTCCGCCTGCAGATGGGACACGGCCCGCATCAGCGCTTCGCCGGTGCCGATGCCGCGATAGCTGCCCGCATCGTCCGTGACGATGAATCCGTCCTTCAGGGTTTTGCCCCCCTGCTCTAGCGCGAGAAAACTCAGTTCCTGCACGCCCAGGCTTTCCGGAACGATCAGCGGTGCCTTGTCCATGAAGGCAATGCAGCTTTTTCGCGCGAAGAGATCGCGCCGGAAAGGCTTGGCCATTTCGTCCATGAACAGGTTGCGGTTGATGAGTCCTACCGGGCACCCGTTTTCCACCACCGGCAGCCCCGCAAGATCCGGGTGACGTGACAGCAATTCCAGCACGTCCTGGCTGGTGTGCGTGGGCGATACCGCGGGCGCCTCTTCCATCAGTCCTTCTGCCCGCGACTCGCTGCCGGGCAGGAAAGAACGCGTGGAAACCTGTGCAGTTGCGCTGGCGGCTGGCATCGGATCGCCTCTTCCAGAAAGGATGGGGTTGTGCAGCCCCCTATTCTAGGAACGCTTCGTGACTGCCATGTGACAGCGCCCGGCACGCCGCGGGCGCAAGTGGATAAAACTACTGTGGCACGGCTTCAGCCGCGTTGCGGGCCGCGGCATTCATGACGATGATGCTGATGCGGCGATTGCTGGGATTAAAAGGATTTTTGTCATCCAGGGGCACGGAGGAAGAAAGCCCCACCACGCGCACGATCTTGGCGGGGTCCATGCCACCGGATTCAAGCTCGCGGCGGGAAGCATTGGCGCGGTCGATGGACAGTTCCCAATTGCTGTAGTTGGCCGTCGTCCCTTGATAGGGCTTGGCATCGGTATGGCCTGCGATACTCAGGCGGTTTGGAACCTCGTTGAGCACCTGGCCGATCTGTTTCAGGATTTCTTCCGCATAGGGTTCGGGCTTGGCGCTGCCCAGGTCGAACATGGGCCGGCTCAGCTTGTCCACGATTTGAATGCGCAGGCCGTCACT
>JAJZPY010000031.1 GCA_021811005.1 Pseudomonadota bacterium | reverse complement strand
AAGGGGCTCCGCTCCAGATTGTCTGCGGCGCACCCAACGTGACGGTGGGCATGAAAGCCCCCTGCGCCCTGGTGGGAGCCCGCCTTCCGGGAGGGCTGGAAATCAAGGCGGCAAAAGTCCGTGGCATCGAATCCAGTGGCATGATGTGTTCCGAGAAGGAACTGGGACTTGCCGAAACCAGCGATGGCCTGCTGGTGCTGGCCGCAGATGCGCCGCCCGGAGCGGACTTGCGCGCCTGGCTTGACCTGGATGATCGCCTGTTTACCCTGAAGCTCACCCCCAATCGCGCCGATTGCCTCAGCATCCAGGGTATTGCGCGCGAAGTCTCGGCCATTACGGGAACTCCATCCCAAGGCGTTCCTGCGCAGGCCGTCGAGGTGGTGCCGCTGCCGCAGCGGGAGGTGCGTGTCGAAGAGCCCGGTGCCTGCCCGCGTTACCTGGGGCGCTCCCTGCGCCTTCAAAACCCGCAGCGCGCCACCCCCGACTGGATGTTGCGGCGCCTGACCCGGTCCGGCCTGCGTTCGCGCGGGTTGGTGGTGGATGTCACCAATTACGTGCTGCTGGAACTGGGGCAGCCGTTGCATGCCTTCGACGAATCCCGCCTGCAGGGCGCCATTGCCGTGCGCTGGGCGCGCCCGGCTGAAACCATCACGCTCCTCAACGAGCAGCGTGTCGAACTGGAACCGGACATGCTGGTGATTGCGGACCAGAATGGCCCGGTTGCTCTGGCAGGCGTCATGGGCGGCCTGGAATCGGCGGTCACCCCCCAATGCCGCGACGTGTTTCTGGAAAGCGCTTTTTTTGCGCCGGACGCCATTGCCGGGCGGGCCCGACGCCTGTCTCTCAGTTCCGATTCCTCCTACCGCTTCGAACGGGGAGTGGATTTTGGGGCCACCCGTCAGGCGCTGGAACGGGCGACATTCCTGCTGCTGTCCTTGTGCGGCGGGGAAGCCGGCCCGGTTGTGGAGCAGACGGCGTCCTTGCCGGCGCGCAATCCGGTGCTGGTTCGGCCGGCCCGCGTGCGGCGCGTTCTGGGGATGGACCTGTCGGACGGGACGATTCGCGAGTTGCTCTCCCGCCTGGGCCTGGAGCCTGAAGCCGGCCCGCAGGGTTTTCAGGTGACCCCGCCGAGCTTTCGTTTCGATTTGGCCATTGAGCCTGACTTTGTTGAAGAAGTCGCGCGCCTGCATGGCTACGATGCCATTCCTGCCATTCCCCCCACGGGAGCGCTCGAGCTTCTGGCCGTCCCGGAAACCCGGCGTCAGGAAGACCATCTGGCCCAGCTGCTGGTTGCCCGCGAATACCAGGAAGTGGTGACCTACAGTTTCGTCGATCGGGCCGATGAAGAGGCATTGTCTCCCCAGCCTTCCCAGGCGACCCTGATCAACCCCATCGCGGCGCAATATTCGGTGATGCGCTCGACTTTGGCCGCGGGACTCATCAATACCTTGCGCTTCAATGTCAGCCGGAAACAGGATCGCCTGAAGATTTTTGAAATCGGGCGTTGCTTTTCCAGGTCAGCGAACGGGTTTGAACAGCGCAAGCGGGTAGGGGGACTGCTTTATGGATTGCGTCACCCTGAACAATGGGCCGTTGGGGCGGAAGGCGCCGATTTTTATGACCTGAAAGGGGATGTGGAAGCGCTATTGCCGCAATCCGGTGCCCGTTTCACCGCATGGGCTGATCATCCCGCCTTGCATCCGGGACGTGCGGCGGCTGTTTCCCTGAACGGAAAACAGGTCGGCTGGATCGGGGAGCTGCATCCCAGGCTGGCGGCCCAATACGAGTTTCCCAAGGCTCCGCTGTTGTTCGAACTGGACCTGGAACCTTTGCTGGACAAGGCGTTGCCGCAATATCGCGAAACCTCGCGCTTTCAGCCGATTCGCCGGGACCTGGCTGTTCTGGTGTCTGAAAGCGTGCTGGCGGGTGATGTGCTGGAAGCGCTGCAAGCCGAAGCTCCCGCTTCTGTCTCGGAACTTTCTCTTTTTGACTTGTATCAAGGTTCTGGTGTACCGTCCGGTAAAAAAAGCCTTGCTTTTCGGATAGTTATGCAAGATACTGAAAGAACGTTGACCGAAGCAGACCTTGAGTCTTGCGTGGCTGTCCTGCTCAAGGTGTTGCAATCCCGGTTCAATGCGGAGCTGAGATAACGGAGTTTTCATGACACTCACCAAAGCTGAACTTTCTGATTTGCTGTTTGAAAAAGTGGGACTGAACAAACGGGAAGCCAAAGACCTGGTGGACACTTTTTTTGAGGAAATCCGAACGGCACTGGCGAACGGTGACAGCGTCAAGTTGTCCGGGTTCGGCAATTTCCAGCTTCGCACAAAGCCCCAGCGCCCGGGACGCAATCCCAAAACGGGCGAAGAAATCCCGATTTCCGCCCGTCGCGTGGTCACCTTCCACGCCAGCCAGAAGTTGAAGTCGATGGTGGAGAAACACAGTGGCGGCGCAGAACCTGCCTGAAGACGGGCTCCCTCCCATTCCCTCCAAGCGCTACTTCACCATCGGTGAAGTGGGCGAGCTCTGTGCAGTAAAGCCCCATGTGCTGCGCTATTGGGAACAGGAGTTTTCCCAGCTCAAACCCGTCAAGCGTCGCGGCAACCGTCGCTACTACCAGCCGCACGAAGTCATGCTGATCCGCCACATCCGCAGTCTGCTGTACGACCGCGGTTTCACCATCAATGGCGCGCGTCACGTGCTCTCCTCGCCGGAAGAAAAGGCGGCCATTCGCCAGTTGACGGAACCCACCGTCAAACCGGTTCAGAAGATTCCCGATTCATTCCGGAAAGAGTTGCAATCGATCATCTCGTTGCTCTCAAACTGAGTCTTTTATGGCATAATCGAAAGTTCGGGGCGTAGCGCAGCCTGGTAGCGTACCTGCATGGGGTGCAGGTGGTCGGAGGTTCGAATCCTCTCGCCCCGACCAGAATTCCGCAGCAGCCTTTTGAGGGCTGCAGCGCGACAAATTGAGTTTTCTCCCGGAAAGTCGTGTTTAATGCAGGGAAGATAATGAGCGCTTTGACGCGGATTATCTTTCTTGCCCATGAAGTCGCTCCCCTCGCATCTCAGCAACCTGGAACTGCTTGGACTGGTCTTTGGCGTCAAAAGCGACTATTCAGCCTATCGCTTGTCCCTCAAACCCCTTTTTGACGGTTCCCGGGGGCGCTTGCAATTGAAATGTGCGGCAGCGCGCGAACTGGTGATGCGGTGGATGCGCGAGTCCCTTCAGGAAGGCAGTCTGTTGTCCGATCCGGCTGCGGTTCGGGACTACCTCGGCCTGCACTTTGCCGGACGGGAGCATGAAGCGTTCATGGTGCTCTACCTCGATGCCCAAAACCGCCTGCTGGGCGCTGAGGAACTGTTCCGGGGAACGCTCACCCAGACTGCGGTCTACCCCCGGGAAATCCTCAAATGCGCCATGCGGCACAATGCTGCCGGAGTGATTTTTGCCCACAACCATCCATCCGGCATGGCCAAACCCAGTGCCGCCGACCGTCAATTGACCGAAACCCTGCAGAAGGCCCTGGCTTTGGTGGACATCAAAGTGCTGGACCACTTCATCGTGGCCGGCCATGCGCTGGTCAGCTTTGCCGAGCGTGGCTGGCTGTGACGATGGCCGCCTGAAGCTCGTTTTCGCTCACGCGTCCCAGTTTTTGCATGATGATTTGTCCGGCTGGATCGAAGACCAGGGTGAAAGGGATTCCGGACTGGGCATTCCCGTAAGGTGCAGTGAGGTCCAGCGTCTCCTGGGTTCCCAGCAGCATGGGGTAATTCATGGGCTGATGCTGCAGGTAAGCGGCGATGGCTTCGCGTTCATCGATGCCGATGCCGACGAACTGGACACGGTCCGATGGCCAGGTGGCCTGGAGGCGCTTGAGCATGGGCATCTCGTCCTTGCACGGTTCGCACCAGGAGGCCCAGAAGTTCACCACCAGCACCCGCCCTTGCCACTGCTGCATGGATTGCATTCGCTGGGCCAGATCCGGTAGCGACAATTCAAGAAGGGGCGGGAGCGCGGCATGCATCGGCGCCGGAGCCTGCCCGGATCCCTGATTCCAGTAATGAAGGCTGCGATAGACGGAGATTCCCTCCCAAATTGCAAAGAGGAGGGCGATCAGTGCGACCAGCTTGAAAATTGGCAGTTTCATGGCAAGGCAACCCAAAAAGCGAGTGCGTGAAAATGAGCGGTCAACAGGCCGGGTGGGCATGATAAAATTTGCAGCCGGGCGCGCCTGAAACGGACAGATCCTGCTTCAGGCGCCACTCTATCAGAATAACAGCCGCTAAACGCTGCTCCTACAGGGGAAACCAGTATGGCCACAGAAGTAAAAGTCCCGGATATCGGGGATTTCAAGAACATTCCCGTCATCGAAATCATGGTCAAAGCCGGTGATCAGGTCAAGGCGGAAGATCCGCTGGTGACGCTGGAATCCGACAAGGCCACCATGGAAGTGCCGGCTCCGGCCGGTGGCGTGGTCAAGGAAGTGCTGGTGAAGCTGGGCGACCGTGTTTCCGAAGGCTCCCCCCTGATTCTGCTTGAAGGCGCCGCAGCCGATGTCCCGGCGCCCGCTCCGGCTGTCGCGGCCGCACCTGCACCCGCACCCGGTCCTGCGTCGTCTCCGGCCAGCCCTCCTGCACCAGTTCCCGCTGCAGCGGCAGCCCCTGCTCCCGCGAAGACCGTTGCAGCAGAACCAGCGCCGGCGACCCCCAGCCCGGTCGATCAGGAACAATTTCTCAAGGCCCATGCCAGCCCGTCCGTGCGTCTTTTTGCCCGCGAGCTGGGGGTTGATCTGTCCAAGGTGAAAGGCAGCGGGCCCAAGGGCCGCGTGCTGCGCGAAGATGTGCAGGGCTATGTGAAAAACCTGCTTCAGGCCGGCTCGCAAGGCACGGGCGGCGTGATGGGGGCTGGACTTGGCCTGCTGCCCTGGCCCCAGGTGGATTTTTCAAAGTTCGGTCCGATCGAAGTTCAGCCCCTGAGCCGCATCAAGAAGCTCTCCGGCGCCAACCTGCACCGCAACTGGGTCATGATTCCCCACGTGACCAACAACGACGATGCCGACATCACTGAACTGGAAGCGTTTCGCGTGCAGCTCAATCAGGAAAACGCCAAGTCGGGCACCAAGGTCACCCTGCTGGCATTCCTGATCAAGGCCGTGTGCAGCGCCTTGCGCAAATTCCCCGAATTCAACGCGTCGCTGGAAGGGGATGCCCTGGTGCTCAAACGCTACTACCACATCGGTTTTGCAGCCGACACGCCCAATGGCTTGATGGTGCCCGTGATCCGCGATGCGGACAAGAAAGGCGTGCTCCAGATTGCGGAAGAGGCCAGTGCGCTGGCGGGCAAGGCACGCGAAGGAAAACTTTCTCCGGCCGAAATGCAGGGGGGGACTTTTTCCATTTCGAGCCTGGGCGGCATTGGCGGCACCTATTTCACGCCCATCATCAATGCCCCCGAAGTGGCGATTCTCGGGGTGTGCAGGGCTTCCTTGCAGCCGGTCTGGAAGGACGGTGCGTTCCAGCCCCGGCTGATCGCGCCCCTGTCCCTGTCCTACGATCACCGGGTGATCGATGGTGCGGCGGCAGCCCGTTTCAATGCCTATCTGGTCGGGTTGCTGGGTGACATGCGACGCGCCACATTGTAAGGAACATCAGCTCATGACTTCGCAACAGCACGTATCCGAATACGACATGCTCGTCCTGGGCGCCGGCCCGGGCGGCTATTCCGCCGCTTTCAGGGCGGCCGATCTCGGCATGAAAACCGTTCTGGTTGAACGTTATCCCACGCTTGGCGGCGTTTGCCTCAATGTGGGATGCATCCCTTCCAAGGCCTTGCTGCATGTGGCTGCCGTCACCGAAGAGGCGCAGGCGCTGTCCAAGCATGGTGTCACGTTCGGTGCCCCCCGCATCGACCTGGACCAGCTGCGGCAATGGAAGTCGAGCGTGGTGGGGAAACTGACCGGCGGCCTGGCCATGATGGCCAAAGCGCGCAAGGTGACGGTCGTCCAGGGCGTGGGGCGTTTTGTGGACCCGCATCACCTGGAAGTGCTGAATGGCGCGGACGAACGCCAGCTGATCCGTTTTGGAAAAGCGATCATCGCGGCCGGTTCACAGGCCGTCAAACTGCCTTTCATTCCCGAAGACCCGCGCATCGTCGATTCCACCGGGGCGCTGGAATTGCGTCAGATCCCGAAGCGCATGCTGGTTATCGGCGGGGGCATCATCGGTCTTGAAATGGCGACTGTTTACGCTACCCTGGGCGCCCGCATCGACGTGGTGGAAATGATGGGTGGCCTGATGGCCGGCGCGGACCGCGACCTGGTCAAGGTGTGGGAAAAACGCAATGCCCCGCGTTTTGGAAAGTTCTACCTCAATACCCGGACCACCGCGGTGGAAGCGCGCCAGGATGCCGTTTACGTCACGTTCGAAGGCGCGCAGGCTCCGGCCGGGCCGCAGCCTTACGACCTGGTGCTGGTGGCGGTGGGGCGCAAGCCCAACGGGCCGGCCATCGGGGCGGAGCAGGCCGGAGTGAGCGTGGATGAACGGGGTTTCATTCCGGTGGACCGGCAGCAGCGGACCAACGTGCCGCACATCTATGCCATCGGGGACATCGTGGGGCAGCCCATGCTGGCGCACAAGGCCGTGCACGAAGGGCATGTGGCCGCGGAAGCGGCCGATGGCCGTCGCAGCTTCATGGATGCGCGCCAGATTCCGTCCGTGGCCTACACGGATCCCGAAGTGGCCTGGGCCGGGTTGACGGAAGAGCAGGCCAAGGCGCAGGGACTGCGTTTCGGCAAAGCCGTGTTCCCCTGGGCCGCCTCGGGACGTGCCATCGCCAATGGGCGGGACGAAGGATTCACCAAGCTGCTGTTCGACGAAGAAACGCATCGCGTCATCGGGGGCGGCATCGTGGGGACGAATGCCGGTGACCTCATCAGCGAAATTTGCCTGGCAGTGGAAATGGGTTGCGACGCTGCCGATATTGGCAAAACCATTCATCCTCATCCCACGCTGGGGGAATCCATCGGCATGGCAGCGGAACTGTACGAAGGGGTTTGTACGGATCTGCCGCCCAAACGATGACCAGGTAACCGACTGATGCATATCCTGTTGAGCAATGACGACGGCTATTTTTCCACCGGCCTGGCAGCCCTGGCCGGGGCCATGGCTGCGCTGGGAAACGTCACGGTCGTGGCACCCGATGCCGAGAAAAGCGGTGCCAGCAATTCCCTGACGCTGGACCGGCCGTTGATGGTCCGGCGTGCGCCCAACGGTTTTTATCATGTCAACGGCACGCCCACCGATTGCGTGCATATGGCCGTGACCGGTTTGCTGGACATCACTCCCGGCGTGATTGTTTCCGGAATCAACCATGGGGCCAACATGGGTGACGACACGATCTATTCGGGCACCGTGGCGGCAGCCACGGAAGGCTACCTTTTGGGTATCCCCTCGATTGCGGTGTCCCTTGTCAGCGACGGGCAGGGTCATTTCGAGACGGCGGCGCGGGTGGCGGCAGATCTGGTGCGGCAAGTGCAACGCAAGCCATTGCCGCAGGCGACCCTGCTCAACGTCAACGTGCCGGACATTCCCTACGATCAGGTGCGCGGCCTGAAGATCACGCGCCTGGGTCGGCGTCACAAGGCCGAGCCGGTCATCAAGTCCGTCAATCCGCGTGGCGACCCGGTGTATTGGGTGGGGGCAGCCGGTCCGGCTGCCGATGCCGGAGAGGGGACCGATTTTGACGCAGTGGCCAACGGCTGGGTATCGGTGACGCCGCTGCAGGTGGACCTGACCCATTTCCAGCAACTGGAACCGCTGCAACATTGGCTTGGGGCATGACGGACGTGATTTCTTCCGGCATCGGCATGACTTCCGCGCGCACCCGTGCCCGCATGGTGGAGCGTCTGCGCTCCGCAGGCATTGTCGATGCAGCGGTATTGACGGCCATGGAAGCGGTTTCGCGCCATCTTTTTGTGGATGAAGCGATTGCCAGCCGGGCCTACGAAGATTCGGCGCTGCCCATCGGATGGGGGCAGACCATTTCTGCGCCCTATACGGTGGCCCGCATGGTGGAACTGCTGAAAAAAGGCAAAAAACTCGGAAAAGTGCTGGAAGTGGGGACCGGTTGCGGGTACCAGGCAGCCATCCTGGCGCGTGTCGCCAAGGAGGTCTATTCCGTGGAACGCATCGGTCAATTGCTGGACCGTACCCGGGCGCGGCTATGGCCCCTCAAAATACGCAACCTCCGCCTCAAGCATACCGATGGCACGCTGGGACTTCCCGAAGCGGCTCCCTACGATGGCATCATCGTGGCTGCTGCGGCCACGACGATTCCTGAAGCGCTCTTGCAACAGCTGGCTCCCGGCGGGCGGCTGGTGATTCCCGTGGGCACCCATGAGCAGCAACTCGTGGTGGTCGAACACGGTGAAACAGGGTTCGTGGAAACAATCATCGAGCCCGCCCGTTTTGTTCCCCTTCTGGAAGACACCGCATGAACGGCACATGCCTGCGCTGGTTGATCGGAGCGCTGTTTGCGCTCATTCTGGCCGGTTGCGCGGCAACCCGGCCGGCGCCTGTCCAAAACGAACCGATTCCAGGTGAACCCGCCCAAGGCGCGCCCGCTAAACCGGCGCAGAAGCCGGCAGAGACGGCGCCAGGGGGCGCTGAAGCGCCCATTGTGTGGGCCTGGCCTTTGCCGGGGACGATTCCGGCCACGTATTCCCCCTTGTCCAAAGGGCTGGATTTCGAACCGCGCGGCGTGCTGCCTGTCCGGGCCGCGGCAGACGGCGTGGTGTCCTATGTGGGCAACAGCATCAAAAGCTACGGCGAAATGGTGGTGATCAAACACGGGCCGAGCTACCTCAGCGTGTACGCCAACAACAGCAAGGTAATGGTCAAGGAAGGCGACAACGTCAGGCGCGGGCAGAAAATTGCAGAAACCGGAGGGCGCGACAGCGCCCACTGGCATTTCGAGATACGCCATCAGGGCAAGCCGGTGGACCCGGTCGTGCTGCTTCCCAGAAAAACCCGCTAAGCGGCCGCTGTTTCAAGCGAGCGGGAAACGATCCGGATTCCCGGATCGTCAGGGGATGTGGTCGTGGCAAACCCCAACGAAGACATCAGGTGCAGCATGGCCGTATTACCGGCCAGCACTTCCCCTTCCATGCTTTTGAGCCCGTTCGTCGCGGCAATCTGCATCAGGTATTGCATCAGGTCCCGGCCCAGGCCATGTCCCTGCCAGGCATCGGAAATCACCAGGGCAAATTCGCAGGATTCTCCGTCCGGATTGGTGCTGTAGCGGGCGACGCCGATCTGGATTTCCCTGCCGGCCTCCTCGACCACGGCGATGATGGCCATTTCCCGGGAATAATCCAGTTGCGTGAAGCGCACCAGCATGGCGCGCGGCAGCTCGCGCAAGGCGTCCATGAAGCGGTAGTAGCGGGTGTCTTCCGACAGGGACTTGACGAAGGTCTGCTCCATTTCGGCATCTTCGGGCCGGATGGGTCGCAGCGTCACCGGGGTGCCATCATTCAGCGCAATGGTTTTGACGAGCTCTGCAGGATAGGGGTGAACGGCCATGTGCCCGTAACGGGATTTGGGCAGGGGCAACTCGCTGAGCTGGATGCGGGCCTGGCTCACCAGTGCCGGCTCTTGCGGAGAAAACCAGACTTCCAGGTCGATCCGGTCCACTTCGGGCAGTTCGCAGGCCATTTCCGAAACGCGCAGGAGCAGGCTTGACAGGGCATCGGCATCCACCACGGGAGGCTTGCCGTGGGCAGCCAGCAGGGGCGCCATGGTGCTGCGCTCGATCAGTTCGTGGGCCAGGAAAGGATTGAGCGGCGGCAATGCGTAAGTCAGGGCATGCGGCAGTTCCGAAGCCAGGCCGCTGGGCCCGAGGTAGAGCGCCGGCCCCAGCATGCGATCCCGAACCAGTCCCAGTCGCAAGGCGTAGGGACCTTGGGCCCGTCCCGGAAACAGCGGCGGCGGCAGGCCGGAACGGAAGGGGACGTGGAATGAGGACAGCAGGCGCTCCGTATCCAGGTCGCCCAGGACGCCTGCCGTGTCGCGCGCCTGCCTCAACATCTCCTTGACGGGAGCAAGTTGCGGCGGAACTTCAGCCGCAGACGGGGGCGGGGTCTGGAACAGCATCTGCTGGTTCCGGTTGTACAGCACCACGTAGTGGAACGCATCCACGGCGGATTCCGGGGTGCGGAAATTGGGCACCTGGGCCGCGGAAAAAAGCGCACGGCCTTGCAGCACGTTGCGGTCGCCAATCCAGCTGGCCAGGACCGGCTTGCTGGATGAGCGCGCCAGCTCGATCACCTGCCGGGCCGTTTCAACCGGTTCGGAGCGCGCCTGCGGACAAAGCATCACGAGCAGGCCGTCCACCTGGGGGTCATCGAGCAGGATGCGTCCGGTATCCCGATACAGGGAAGCCGGAGCATTGTTGCCGAGGTTGAGGGGGTTGCCGCGCCGCTGTCCGGGGGGCAGCAAGGTGCCCAGGCGGTCGAAGGACTGCTGGGACAAGCGGGCCAAGGGCACGTGATGGTCGAGCGCGCGGTCCGCAGCCAACGCCCCGGGGCCGTCCCCGTTTGAAACGATGGCCAGATGGGGGCCGCTTTTGCGGTAGCGCACGGAACAGGCCCGGGCGGCCGAGAACAGTTGGGTCATGCTGTGCACGCGCACCACCCCGGCCCGGCGCAGGGCGGCATCGAAAATGGCGTCCGCCTGGTGGATTTCCGCCATCGTGTGGTGGCTGCCGTCGGCTTCGGACTGGTCGGATACCTGTCCCCAGCGGTCGGCCTTGAGCACGATGACCGGCTTGACGCGCGCGGCTTCACGCAGCGCGCTCATGAAACTGCGGGGATGACGGATGTTTTCGATGAACAGCAGGATGCTCTGGGTTTGCAGATCGGATACCAGGAAATCCACCACTTCGGGGAAATCGATGTCCGCGGAATTGCCGATGGAAACCACGGTGGAAAATCCGATTTCATTGCCGGAGGCCCAGTCGAGAACCCCGCTGGTGAGGGCGGTGGATTGCGACACCAGGGCCAGGCTTCCCGCTTTGACGAAGGGCGAGGTCAGGCCGATGGCCGGACGCATGACGCCGATGCAGTTGGGCCCCAGCAGGCGCACGCGGTGTTGCCGGGCCTGTTCGAGCAGGCGGGTTTCCAGCGCCTGGCCGGCTTCGCCGGTTTCGCTGAAGCCGGCGGACAGGACCACCACGGCCCGAAGTCCCAGGCGGCCGCACTGTTCCACCAGGTCAGGCGTGGTGGGGGCGGGGGTGGCCAGCATGACGAGATCGGGCAGCTCGGGCAGTTGCGCGAGCGACGCGTAGGCCTGCAGCCCCTGCACCCGGGATTCGCTGAGATGGACCGGATAGAGCCGGCCCCGGTATCCGCTGGTGAGCAGATGGCTCAAGACCTGCCCCCCCAGGGAGTCGGTGTGATTGCCGGCGCCCACCACGGCGATGGATTGCGGGGAAAAGAAGGGCGACAGATAATGCGGTTTCATGAAAAATCCGTCAGATCGTCATTCAGGACAGAATCACTGAAATGGTACACACCGCGCTCATCACCCACAACGACTGCGTCAAGCATGACATGGGGGATTTTCACCCGGAAAGCCCGGCCCGGCTGGGAGCCATCAACGACCGCCTGATCGCAGGCGGGCTCATGCCTTACCTGGAACACCACGAGGCCGGCCTGGCCGATCGTCACCACCTCGAGCGGGTTCATTCGGCGACGCACGTGGAGAACATCTTTTCCGCGGCACCCAAACGCGGAATGGTTCATCTTGATCCGGACACCGCCATGAATCCCTACACCCTGGGAGCGTCCCTGGGCGCAGCCGGTGCCGCCGTGCTGGGCGTGGACCTGGTGCTGCAGGGGAAAGTGGAGAACGCATTCTGCGGCGTGCGTCCCCCCGGCCACCACGCCGAGCGCGACCGCCCCATGGGGTTCTGTTTCTTCAATTCCATGGCCGTGGCGACGGCTTATGCCCTGGAACACTATGGCCTGGACCGGGTGGCCATCCTCGATTTCGACGTTCACCACGGCAACGGCACCGAAGACATTTTCAGGAACGATCCGCGCGTCCTGTTTTGCTCCACTTTCCAGCACCCGTTCTACCCTTACCAGGGTGCCGATACGGTCAGCAGCCACATCATCAATATTCCGTTGCGCGCCGGCACCGATGGCACCGGCTTCAGGGAGGCCATCCAGCAGCGCTGCATTCCCGCGTTCGATGCCTTCTCCCCCCAACTGATCCTGATTTCCGCGGGATTCGACGCCCATCGGGAAGATCCGCTCGCCCATTTGCGCCTGGTGGAAGCCGATTACGCCTGGGTCACCAAAGCCATGGTGGAACTGGCGCAACGCCACTGCGGAGGCGCCCTGGTCTCTGTGCTGGAAGGGGGTTACAACGTGGACGCCCTGGGACGCAGCGTCACGGAGCACGTGCGGGTGCTGGCCGGCATTTAAGGGATCAGCAGGGCGGCTACCACGCGCCGCCCTTCGCCGGAGAGGACGGCGTAGGTGCGGCAGGCGGCCTGGGTGTCCATCACTTCCAGGCCGATGCCGGCTTCCACCAGCGGCCGCGTCAGGGCCGGGTGGGGGAAACGGAACACGGCTCCGGTGCCCAGCAGCACCAGTTCGGGCTCGAAAGACAGCAGTTGCGCAAAGTGGCTTTCTCCCAGGCTGGCAAAGTCGCCGGCCCACTCCCTGAGAATGCGGTCGCCGCTCACCACCAGGCTGGACTCCATGCGCTCATCGTTGAGCAGGACGAATCCGGGCCCATGGCCGGTGATGGCATAGCGGGTGTCTGGTGCGTGGCGGATGAGTTTCAAGGGCGGCTCCGATCAGTTAAAATTATGCCTTTTGCCCGTTTGCCGAGCAACGTTGCCATGGCTGAATTCCCGAGAATCAATCGCTTGCCGCCCTATGTGTTCAATATCACGGGGGAACTCAAGGCCGCGGCCCGGCGTCGCGGTGAAGACATCATCGATTTTGGCATGGGCAATCCCGACCAGCCGACCCCCCAGCATATCGTGGACAAGCTGGTGGAGGCTGCCCAGCGCAACGACACCCATGGCTATTCGCTGTCCAAAGGGATTCCGCGCGTGCGCAAGGCCATCTGCAACTGGTACCAGAACCGCTACGGCGTCGAGCTGGATCATGAAACGGAAGCCATTTTCACCATCGGATCCAAGGAAGGCATCGCCCACCTGATGCTGGCCATGCTGGATACGGGGGACATGGTGCTGGTTCCCAATCCGAGCTATCCCATTCACATTTACGGGCCGGTCATCGCCGGGGCCGATATCCGCCACATCCGCATGACGCCGGGGGTGGATTTCTTCGAGGAGCTGGAGGCCGGCCTGCGCGGCTCCTATCCCCGCCCCAAGCTGCTGATCCTCAATTTCCCCAGCAATCCCACCACCCAGTGCGTCGACCTGGCCTTTTTCGAGCGCGTGGTGGCCATTGCGCGCGAATACGGGATTTACGTGGTGCACGACCTGGCTTACGCCGACATCGTGTACGACGGCTACAAGGCACCTTCCATTTTGCAGGTGCCGGGCGCCAAAGACGTGGCGGTGGAGTTTTTTACCCTCTCCAAAAGCTACAGCATGGCCGGCTGGCGCGTGGGCTTCATGGTGGGCAACCGGGATCTCGTGGCGGCCCTGGGCCGCATGAAAAGCTACCACGACTACGGCACGTTCACGCCCATCCAGGTGGCATCGATCGTGGCGCTTGAAGGGCCCCAGGATTGCGTGGAAACGATCCGGTCTACCTACCAGAAACGGCGCGACGTGATGGTGCAGGGATTGCACAACGTCGGCTGGATGGTGGACAACCCCAAGGCCACCATGTATGTGTGGGCAAAAATCCCGGATCAATACCGCGCCATGGGTTCGCTCGAGTTTTCCAAGAAACTGCTTCAGGACGCCAGGACGGCCGTATCTCCCGGGGTCGGTTTCGGCGAACTGGGCGATGACCACGTGCGTTTTTCCCTGATCGAAAACGAGGCCCGCACACGGCAGGCGATCCGGGGTATCAGAGACATGTTTCGCAAGGATGGATTGATATGAAACCCATACGAGTCGGGTTGTTGGGCCTGGGCATTGTCGGTGGCGGCACGTACGCCATTCTCGAACGCAACCGGGAAGAAATCTCGCGCCGTGCCGGCCGGGAGATCCGGGTGACCATGGCGGCGGTGCGCGAGGTCGATCTTGCGCGCGCGGGGGAAAAGACGGGGGGGCGCATTGCACTCACCACGGACCCCATGCAGGTGGTGAACTCGCCTGAAGTGGACATCGTGGCCGAACTGATGGGCGGCATCCACCCCGCCAAGGAACTGGTGCTGCAGGCCATTGCCCAGGGCAAGCACGTGGTTACCGCCAACAAGGCGCTGCTCGCCCTGCATGGCAATGAAATTTTCAAGGCAGCGCATGAACGGGGCGTGATGGTGGCGTTCGAGGCGGCTGTTGCCGGTGGCATTCCCATCATCAAGACACTGCGGGAAGGGCTCACCGCCAACCGCATCGAGTGGATTGCCGGCATCATCAACGGCACCAGCAATTACATTCTCACCAGCATGCGCGACCGGGGCGTGAGTTTTGCGGACGCCCTCAAGGAAGCACAGGCCCTGGGTTACGCCGAAGCCGACCCCACGTTCGACATCGAAGGCATCGATGCCGCCCACAAGCTCACCATCATGGCCGCCATTGCTTTCGGCATACCCATGCAATTCGAGCGGGCCTACACGGAAGGCATTTCCAAGCTGACTGCGGAAGACATCCGCTACGCGGAAGAATTCGGCTACCGCATCAAGCTGCTGGGCATCACGCGGCGAACCGCGCGCGGCATCGAATTGCGCGTGCACCCGACGCTGATCCCCGCCAAGCGCCTGATCGCCAACGTGGATGGCGTGATGAATGCCGTACTGGTGAAAGGGGATGCCGTCGGCACCACCCTGCATTATGGTGCCGGTGCCGGCGCGGAGCCCACGGGCTCTTCCGTGGTGGCCGATCTGGTGGACATCACGCGCATGGCCACGGCCGATCCGGGCAATCGCGTGCCGCACCTGGCATTCCAGCCGGACCAGATGCACAACGACGTGGTCCTCCCGGTATCGGAGATCGAAACCTCCTACTACCTGCGCATGCGCGCCTACGACCGTCCGGGCGTGCTGGCGGACGTGACGCGCATTCTGGCGGACCTGGGCATCTCCATCGAAGCCATGCTCCAGCGTGAACCTGCGGCGGGCGAAGAGCGGGTGGACGTCATCATGCTCACCCACCAGACCATCGAGAAGCAGATCGACCAGGCCATTGCCAAAATCGAATCCCTCGACAGCATTTCCGGCCCGGTGACCAGGATTCGCCTGGAACCGTTGGGGCCCGTGTAAACTCCAAGGACATCATGGCTCACTATCAAGGTTTGATTCACCGCTATCGAGACCGGCTTCCGGTCAGCGACAGCACGCCCATCGTTTCCCTCAATGAAGGCAATACCCCGCTGATCGAACTGTTCCGCCTGCCCAGGCAGCTCGGATTTTCCGGCCGGATTCTTGCCAAGTTCGAAGGTCTCAACCCCACGGGCTCCTTCAAGGACCGCGGCATGACCATGGCAGTCACCAAGGCGGTGGAAGCCGGCTCCCGGGCCATCATTTGCGCTTCCACCGGCAACACGTCAGCCGCCGCCGCGGCTTATGCCGCCCGTGCGGGCATCGCCAGCTTCGTGCTCATTCCGGAAGGCAAGATTGCCCTGGGGAAACTGGCCCAGGCCATGATGCACGGCGCCGTGGTCATCCAGATCCAGGGCAATTTCGACGACGGCATGCGCCTGGTGCAGGAAATCTCGGCCGAATTGCCGATTGCGCTCGTCAATTCCGTCAACCCTTACCGGCTGCAAGGACAGAAAACCATTGCGTTCGAAGTGATCGATGCCTTGGGTGAAGCGCCGGATTATCACGTGCTGCCCGTGGGCAACGCCGGAAACATCAGTGCCCACTGGATGGGGTACAGCGAAGCCGTGTGCCAGCAGACCGCGGCCTGCGGCCTGTGCAAGGGCCAGTGCCCCTATCACGGCAAACCCATGGCCACCCGCCGCCCCGTCATGCTGGGCTATCAGGCGGCCGGCTCCGCGCCTTTCCTGCGCGGTGGCCCGGTCAGCAATCCTGAAACCGTGGCGACAGCGATCCGCATTGGCAATCCCATGTCCTGGGATCTGGCCTGGGCTGCCGTGAAAGAATCGGGGGGCTGGTTTGACGAATGCACGGATGCCGAGATTCTGGAAGCGCAAAAGCTGCTGGCGCAGACCGAAGGCGTGTTCTGCGAGCCGTCTTCAGCCACGTCGCTGGCGGGCCTGATCAAGGATCTCAAGCGCGGGAAAATCAAGCCGGGGTCCACCATCGTGGCCACGCTCACCGGGCACGGTCTCAAGGATCCCGATACCGCCATCGCGCAAAGCCCGCAGCCGCATCGTGTGGCCGCCGAGCGCCCGGCCATCAGCGACCTGATCCAACGTCATTTATAAACAAGTCCCGGGGTTTTCGGTCCCGGGTCACATAACAGCGAGGAGACTTCATGGAAATTGTCCGTATTACAGACACCAAAGGCCATGTGCTGGACGCCGCATTGCTGGCCAAAGCCGAACCTGTGCATCGTCAGCTGCGGCCGCAAATCCCGCAACCCTATGAGGCGAGCATGAAGGACGTGTTTGCCACCGGAGCGGAAATGGTGGTGGCCGTTGAAAATGGCGAAGTGTGCGGGGTTGCGGTATTCCGCATCACCATCAACACCATGGTCGGAAAGAAGATTTACAGCGAAGACCTGGTGGCCGATGCCAACACCACCGTGAAAGGGGTGGGACGCTCCCTCATGGATTTCCTCAAGCAGGAAGGCAAGTCCCGCGGTTGCGTGAGCCTTGAACTGGAGTCGGGTACCCAGCGGGAACAGGCGCACAAGTTCTACTACCGTGAAGGGTTCGCCATCAAGGCATTCGGATTCAAGCAGCCTCTGGCCTGAAGCAGGGGGCGGAAAAACAAAGGGCAAACCCGACCGGTTTGCCCTTTTTTTATGACTACTGCTCGTCGTCGGGTAATGGCGGCGGGTGCCCGTCGTAGATGAGGTTGCGGCGCTGTTGCAGGTAGGCGTCACGCAGGAAGGCATAGGGGTCGAGCGCCGCGGTTTCCAGGACATTGGTGGCGGCGAGCAGGTTGGAACGCGTATTGACCACCTGGAAGCCATAAATTTCCGCTTCCTTGGTGTATGTCGTGTGCAGGTTGGCGTACAGGCCCACGGGATAATCCCCCACCAGGCCCAGGGAATCACGCAAGGTGCTGGGGCCCAGCAGCGGCAGAACCAGGTAAGTGCTGTTCTCCCATCCCCACACGGCCAGGGTTTGTCCGAAATCTTCGCGATGGTGGGGCAGGCCGGCCGAGGTGGCGATGTCGAAGAACCCGAAAATGCCCATGGTCGTGTTCATCAGGAAACGTACCCCGTCTTCGGAACCCTGCTTGAACTTGCCTTGCAGCAGGTCGTTGACGAACACGGCAACATCGCCGATGTTCCCGAAGAAATTGGTGACGCCCGTGCGGACGAAATCGGGGGTGACCGCCACATAGCCTTTGGCCACCGGCTTCAGGACAGCGCGGTCGAGCGTGTCATTGAAGCGGTACATGGCCCGGTTGAAGGGCTGAAGGGGGTCGTTGTCAGCCGGGTCGCCGTTTGCAGTGGCCGTGGCGCAGCCGCTCAGCAGCAGTGTGGCGCCCGCCAGGGCGGGCCAGAGGTGTCGGATGGTAAAGTTCATGGAGCGCCATTATAGCGGGTCGCTCGCGGATAAGGCTTGAATCGCGCAAAGTTATCCCCATTTTACAGGGGTATACAAATATTTATTGCGGACCGGGATCATGCGATTTGACAAGATGACCACGAAATTCCAGGAAGCTTTTGCCGATGCCCAGAGCCTGGCTCTGGCGCACGACAACGGCTATATCGAGCCCCAGCATCTGCTGCTGGCCCTGCTGGGGCAGTCCGATGGCTCCACGCAGGCCCTGCTGACACGAGCCGATGTCCAGGTGGGGGCGCTCAAGCAGGCCCTGCAGGGTACTCTGGAGCGCTTGCCCAAAGTGGAAGGCACGGGCGGCGAGATCAACGTTTCGCGCGATCTGGGCAACCTGCTCAATCTGACGGAGCGTGAAGCGCACCGGCGCAACGACCAGTTCATCGCGTCCGAGCTCTTTTTGCTGGCCCTGCTCGAGGACAAGGGGGAAACCGGCCGCCTGTTCAAGCAGCACGGTGCCCAAAAGCCCCGCCTGGAAAGCGCCATTGCCGCCATGCGCGGCGGCGCTTCGGTGGAAAGCCAGGCCGGCGAAGCCCAGCGCGAAGCGCTCAAGAAATACACCCTGGATCTGACGGAACGTGCCCGCCTGGGCAAGCTTGATCCGGTGATCGGACGGGACGATGAAATCCGGCGCGTGATCCAGATCCTGCAGCGGCGCAGCAAGAACA
>JAJZPY010000030.1 GCA_021811005.1 Pseudomonadota bacterium | reverse complement strand
CCGGTTGCAGCGGCCATTGCCTACTATACGATTCCGAAGGTGACGGGTAACCCCCTGTATTCCCACCGGATTGGTCACCTGCACTTCTGGTCCGTGGTGGTGTTCTACTCCACGCCCGCGGCGCACCACCTGATGTCCGCCCCCCTGCCCGAATGGCTCAAATCTTTCGCCTCGGTTGAAGGTGTGCTGATTCTGGTGCCGGCCATCGCATTCGTGTCCAACATCCTGCTGACCATGCAGGGCAAGTGGAACATGTTTGTGGAAAACCTGGAAGTTCGCTTCACGGTCACGGGTTGCCTGATGGCCATTCCGCTGAACATGCAAGGCGGCTTCCAGCAGACTCGCGCCATCAACTGGTATATCCATGGCACGGGCTGGATCGTGGCCCACGCCCACCTGGCACTTTTGGGTTTCTCCACATTCCTGGAAGTGGCGGCCGTTTATCTCGGGCTGCAAACCATCCTGAAGCGCAAGTTGTACTCGCTCACCCTGGGCAATATCCACTTCTGGCTGCTCCTGATCGGCTTCACCACCTACTGGGTGTCGATGACGATTGCCGGGCTGATCCAGGGCGCAGGGAAGATTTACGAAGTGCCTTACATCGACGTGGTGATCGCAGAGCATCCTTACATGATCGCCCGTTGGATCGGTGGTTCTCTTGTCTTTACCGGCAACTGCTTCTGGCTCTACAACATGTGGATGACCGCGCGCGCTGGAACCTTGATTCCGGAAGGTCGCATGCCGCATGAGCTGGCCTACGAACGATAAGCCGAAAGATAAGGGGAGATAACAAATGAATTTCAGAGAGTATAAGATCGGATCCCGTTTCTTCGCCTTGGCGTTGGGTGGGTCCATGACCATTACCCTGCTGATGCCAAGCTTTGACATCAACCATGTGAACGCCACCGAAGTGGCCATGGACAAGCAGCTGTGGGCAGGCGCGGAATCCGGCTTCAATCTTGACGATCCGTTCCTGCTGGGGTGGCACAAGCCCCTGAAGGTATTGCTCAAGGCGGATCCCAAGACCGGACAGCCGATGGAGCCCACCTACGCCTATGTTTATGAGAAGGGAACGACTCTGCCCGGCGGCATCCTCCACCCTGACAACCTGGGGGGCATCGCCAAACAGCTGAGCCTCGAAAAGGGGCGCATCAAGGAAGCCGACAAGAATGCCGGAGCCGTATTCCTGGTGAAGGCTGACGAGCAGAAGCGCTACTACATCGAAAACGCCACGGCCACCATGGGCTGGACCCCGGAAGCAGTTGAAAAGACCGCGGGCGATGCCAACACCTTGCACGCCGCTGCCGGCAAGACGTTGTTCGTGCGTGAGGGCTGCTGGTGGTGCCATACCCTGCTGCCTGAGCAGACCCAGGACTGGCAGGTGTTCGGTGCTCCCCCCATGTTGGGCGACTTTAACGGTGAGTCGCCGACGGCGTTCGGCTCAGACCGCAAGGCACCCGACCTGCTTCACGTGGGCTCGCGCAATGCCTCGAAGGAGTGGATGATGTTGCACTTCTTCAACCCCCGTCTCGTGCAGCCGCACTCGATCATGCCCCGTTTTGATTATCTCTGGGGACCGACCGATGCCAATGGCAAGAAGATCGACTTTCCGAAGTGGCGTGCGGAGTACAACGAATATCGTGAAGGCAAGCGTGTCACGCCGCCCGAAGTTCCGATGTACGCCAGCAACAGCGAAATTCGCAACCTGATCGACTTCGTGCTCACGCTGAAGTAATTGGGGAAAACGGCATAAAAGAATTGCGATCCGGGGCGGCTGAGCAGCGCTCCGGCATCGCAAAAACATGGGGGATTTACGCATGTCATGGAAATTTGATGCACCGCTGGTGACGTTGTCCGACGACGCCACCACCAAAAAGAACGAAGCCCTGTGGGAGGCCGAGGATCTCGGCGGGCTCACGGAAGACAATAATCCGGTTCCTGCCCCGGTCGTATGGCTGGTGCTGCTTACCGTGCTGACCGCCTTTTTCGTGACTTTCCCGTTGTGGGGCCAGCGCCCGACCGCCGCCTTGTATGCGCCTTATGTGGATTCCATGGACAAGCCGGAAGTGCTGGCAGCCAAGGACGACACCGAAGCCATGCAGAAGATTGTCGCCATGAACAAGGGCACATCCAGCGACGCATTGCTGGAGCGGCACCCCTTGACCATGGATGACCTGCGCCTCATCAAGGACCAGATCAAGGCACTGGAAACCAAAGGGGTCGATCTGCGCGATTACACCGTGGTGGGCGATCGTGTGGTCATTGCGAACTTCGAAGGAAACTACCGCCCTGACGGCACCCGCATTCGCCAGCAACCCTGGTGGGACAAGGGTTACACCATCGACGTGTTTTACCTGTCCTACTTCTTCCTGGCTGTGTTTCTCATGATCAAGCGCCTGCCCCCCACTTACTGGCAGCCGCGCCATGGCCATGGCGCCAGCCACTGAGTGAGCCAGTCGCCAACTTATTTGGAGCTTATTAAATTATGATGATCGATCTGGATTACGGCCCGCTGGCCATTCTTTTGCCGCTCAGCATCGCGTTTGTCGCCCCTTTCATCTACAGTTTCTTTGTGGATAACTTCGACAAGACGAAACCGCAGATCAAGAGCTGATCAGGGCAAAAAGCGGTTTGGGCAAAACGGCATGCCACACCCGCGCGGTGTGGCATGTGCTTTTAAAGACGCAATAATTCATGCAGGGCAGCGGTTATTTTTTCTGTGCTTTATAATTTACCCGTAGCGCAAGTTGTGGCTCCCCTTTGGGGGGCCTATGGCACGAATCCCAATCTCGATTTGAGCATCGAAGGGATGCGTAGCCAGCGCTTCAGTGTCGGTGTCTTTATTTTTCTGCTGATTGGCATCCTGGTTTTCAGCGGAATAATTTATGCCGTACTGCGCGGACCGCATGCGCCCAAAAACATAAAGACAGGCGAGAAATACATGTTCGCAGCCATTATCATGGGTGTGCTGGGGGCTGTGGTGTTTGGTGCCATGCAAATGCTTTCCGGATATCTGTTTTAATGCAGTGGTGGGGCTGAACCTTCATGCAAGACAAGGCTCTAATCTCGACGTGGGGCAATAAGGGGGCGTGATGAATTTTCTTGATTCGTTGGGTGATGGCTGGACCATTTATTTGTGGCTGGTGGTCGGTGCGCTGATCATTGCTGCCAGCATCTACGGCATTCGCTGGGCTGCAAGGAATGAGCAGTTTGATGAAGACATCAAATATCTTGTATTCAGTGAATCAGACAAGGACAAGATGTCTCCGGAAGAGTACGCCAAGAGCCGGGAAGTTCTGGCAGCACAGGAAGCGAGCCGGGAGCGCGTGCTGAAAGCGCAAGCCGAGGAGCGTAATCGGGCAGCATGAAGCGAGGCGAGAAGGTGGTACTGGCACTCATGGCCGTCATGGTTTTGAGTGTCATGGCCCGGAACTGGTGGGTTGGCAGGCATCAGGGCGCTGAAGACCGGGCAATTCCTTTCTACACGACGGCGAGCCCCGATCTTGCGAAGCAGGGTGCGGAACTGTATCGCCAGAATGAATGTCGGCAATGCCACTCGCTCTGGACCGTTCGCAACATGATGGAGTCTGTTCCTGCGCCCGCACTCGATGGCATCGGTTCGCTCCGCGATGAAGCCTGGTTTTTCAGCTATTTCTCCGCAAAGAACCCACAAGAGATTCTCCCCAGTCGCCTGAAACGCGAATACCGGATGCCTTCGTACGCCACCTTGCCGGAAGCCGAGCGGCATACCCTCGCCCAATACATGGCCAGCCTCAAGGTGCAAGACTGGTACCTGGCAGATACGCGCAAGGCGGAATACGAGAAACTGACCGGAAAAGAGTACCGCCCATGAGCGCAGCACCCGCATCGAAGAACAGCCGGTTAACCCAGGCGCTGGTGGCCGTCATCATGGCCTCGGTGCTGAATCATTTCGGTGACCGCCTGCTGGGCGTGCAGATTGAAGTGTTCACTGGGGGCATCGACTATTTCAGCGGTTTTTGGGTGATGGATGTCTTTCTTCTGCCCTTTCTATCCGGAATCCTGGTTGCTGTACTTTTCGGCAAAGGCGCCAAATGGCTGTGCTATCTCCCGCCGCTTATCGTCCGGAGCGTCAGCTATTTCGAAGTGGCTAGCCTTGGTGGCCTGGCACCCGGGCACAAATTGCTGCCGCTGGGCTGGTGGGGCTTTTTCGTCATTCTGGTCATGGAGTCCGCCATGATCGGGGCCATTCTGGGCGAAGTCATGATCAAGCGCACCTATGGGCGCCGCCCGCGCCACCTGGTTTACAAGGACAGCCCATCCAAAAAATCCGGCCCGGAGGCCTGAAGGAAGTGGCCGTGCGAGGAGTACGACCGCCGACGCCGGAGGAAAGGCAGCGTCGCAAGCATTACCTTTATGCCACACTGATAACCTGCATCGTGCTGGTCATGATCGGCAGCACGATCCATGTCATCAAGCTGGGTGCCGGGCGCATGGAAGACATGCGCAAAATGGCCTCCTATGACCTCAAGGAAGAAAGCGCTCGCGTGCGGGCGGCAGGTGAAGACATCACCTTGCAGGAAAAACACGAAGCCGGCCGCCTGGCCAACCAGGGCTATACCGTCGTGGAAGCCGATCGGCTGTTGAGTCGCGAGCAGTGGGAAGATCTTGCAACCATGATTGTCATCCCTGCCGGACCTTTTACCATGGGCACCGACCTTGATCGCGCTGATGTGCAGGATAAACCGGCTCACCGCGTGGTGCTTAAGGCCTATTCCCTCGATAAATACCCGGTCACCAACGCACAATACGCGCGTTTTGTGGCGGCGACCGGGCACAGGCCGCCGCTCAACTGGAAAAACGGGCGCATTCCGCAAGGAGAATTGCTCTATCCGGTGACCATGGTGACCTGGTACGACGCAAGCGCGTACGCAAAATGGGCGCACAAGCGTCTGCCCACGGAAGCCGAATATGAAAAGGCCGGGCGGGGCACCGATGGGCGTCGCTGGCCCTGGGGTGACAAGATGGAACCAGACCGGCTCAACACGTATTACAACGTCGGCTCTGCAAGCAAGGTGGGCAGCTTTCCACGTGGCGCCAGCACGTACGGCGTCATGGATCTGGCGGGCAATGTCGACGAGTGGACGGCAGACGATTTCCTGCCCTATGCGGGTTCCAAAGCACCCCATGAACTGTTCCAGGGGAAAGTGCCCGTTGCCGGCACGGCACAAGATCGCGAAATGAAAATTTCCGAGCAGCAAATTATCAACCGCAATTACAAAGTGTTGCGGGGCGGTTCCTGGAAAAGCGATCCGTTTTCCACTTCACTTTTTCATCGGGACTATTCCTTTGCCAACTATGCTTCCGATTTTTACGGTTTTCGCTGTGCCAGCGATGTCGTGAAACAACCCCAATCGCCATGAAACCGGTCACATTATTTCGCCTGCTTCCGCTGCTCGGCTTCACGGCAAGCCGCTGCTTCGCTTTTGACAGCTATCGATACCTGCATGTCACCATCGATACCCCGTGGGGCATTTTCCTTTTTCTCCTGATCGGGATTTTTGCCCCCTTTATCCTGATGGGCGTGCTGGTTTGGCGTCACTCCGAGCATAAGCCTGCAACACCGCCTTCCAGCGACAATTCAAAGGAAGGAACGGAATCATGAGAGCCACGATACGGCGCCATTTGCAGGCCTGGATGCTTGGGCTGGCCTTTTGCTGTTCAGTTGCGGTCGGTGCTCACGCAGCGAACCCCCCTCAGGATGTGAACGGGGTGCAGGTGCTGGAAGCTTTCGACAAGCAGCAGTCTCAGAAAGTGGATGCCGGCGCCACCATCGATGACAAGAAAAAACGCCTGATCATGTTCCTGTTGGGCATTCCCCTGCTGGTGCTGCTGCTGACGACTGGAGCGGTCGGGATTGCCATGGGCGTTTTTGGCAAGCCGCTATTCCTGGTTCACATGATCCTGGCCGGGCTCACCATGACATTGGCTATCGTGCATGTCATCGTCGGGCTCGTCTGGTTCTATCCCTTCTGAAGTGACTGCGCCGCTCCGCTTGAACCTCTGCAGGGGATGTGTTGCAGCGGTTGTCCTGTACGGGTTTTCCGGGCTTGCCGGAGTTTCCTACGAAGTGTTGTGGGCGCGCATGCTGACGTTGCAGTTTGGCGTCAGCGTGTTTGGGGTGGTGGTGACGGTGGCCGCATTCATGGCGGGCTTGGGCCTGGGCAGCCTGGCCATGGCCTGGACTTCACACCGTACTGGACGTCCCTTGCTGTGGCTTGCCCTCATGGAAGCGGGAGTGGCTGCCTTTGCATGGGTGTTGCCCACGGCAGCACCTGCCCTGGGAAGCGGTTTCGATGCCGCAGCAACCCGAATGACGCCGGCCGCCTGGCAGGCGCTCATGGCAGGTGCTTCGTTTGTTCTGCTGACCGTGCCCGCGTTTGCCTTGGGCGCCGGTTTTCCTCTTCTGATGCGGGCCATTCCAAAATCCCAGGCAGCACTCGGCCTGTTTTATGGAGTCAATACCCTAGGGGCGGTGGCAGGAGCCCTTTTGCCGCTGGTCCTGCTGCCTTCGCTGGGATGGGCTGCTGCCCTGCGGGCAACTGCCCTGCTGGGGTTGGTCGTGGCAATGGGGTGGGTGCTCCTCCTGAAATGGCGTGTGCCGGAAAAGGCGGCGGGAAAAGAGCCGCGTCCGCCCGGCATTTGGCTGATCACCTACGGTGGGTTGGGGGTGATGAGCCTGGTGCTTGAAATTGCCTGGACCCGGCTGTTCAGCCTTGTCATGTTGCGAACCGAATATGTGCTGGCGCTGATTCTTGCGGCTTTTTTGGGTGGCATCGGGCTGGGCAGCCTCTGGGTTTCACGAGCCCATCGTCCCGGGTGGGCGCGCGCGCTGCCCTGGCTTGCTTCAGGCGGGATACTTCTCAGCCTGGCCCTGCTGCCCCTGTTTTCCTCCTGGATCGAGCGTGCCAGCTGGGCTTCCTTTGCATCCGCACTGTGGGCGCAGGGGGGGGTGCTGTTTTTGCTGACGCTGCCGACAACCCTGGCGTTGGGCGCCTGGTTGCCCATTTTGGCACGCCAATCGAGCGGCAACGGGGTGTGGCTATACGGAGCCAATGCGTTGGGAGGGGCCGTGGGGGCGGCCGCTGCCGGCTATGTCCTTATTCCGTTGCTGGGAACCCCGGCAACCCTAGTTTTGGCAGCCTGGGGGATACTGGGCCTGGGGCTTTTCTGGAACAGGCCGTTGAGTCGCTGGATGATTGTTCCAGCCTTGGCCCTGGCCTTCGCTTCGTTCCGGTTGGCTTCGTTCCCGGCTGCAGAGTCGTTGCTACCCCAGGCGCTCGCAGGCAGCAGGGATCTCTACCGCTACGAAGACGCGGTGGCCATGACCCAGGTTGTGGAGCTGGCCAACGGACAGCGCTTGCTGTTGACCGACCTGCAACGCCGGGACGCTTCGACGGAGGCTACTGCGGTGTATGTCCAGGCCAATCAGGCCCGCCTGGCACTGCTTTTGCACCCGGCCCCTCACAAGGTCCTTTTTCTCGGTCTGGGCACTGGTATTTCCGCCATGGGCTCCCAACCTTATCCCGACCTGGACCGCACGGCGGTCGAGCTTTCCCGCGGTGCCATACGGGCGGCCAGACAGTGGTTTGCGCCGCTGAACGGGTCTGTCCTGGGGCAAACGGAAGTGTTTCAGGACGATGCGCGACATTTTTTGAGTGCGAGCCGGGACCGCTATGATGTGATTGTCGGCGACCTGTTTCACCCGGATCTGGCCGGCGTCAGTTCGCTGCTTTCCGTGCAGCAATTCCGCAGGGTTCGCAGCCATCTGGCGGATGGGGGCATCTTTGTGCAATGGATCGCACTCAACCAGTTCGATTCCGAGTCCCTCGCCATCGTATTGCGCAGCTTTCGTGACGTATTTCCGCAAGGGCAGCTGTTCCTCGACGGCATGCATCTGGCGCTCGTGGGCCCCAATGGGGCATGGTCGGGTGCCAATGCCATGTCAGCCAACCTGGACCGACTGAGCCCATTGCAAAGGCAGCAAGCCACCGCGGGCGAAGGCGAGATGACCTGGCTGGGGCGTTATTGGGGGCCGATCCCTCCAAGCCGCGGCGTTGAACAGGATGAATGGGCTCCCCAGATCGAGTTCCGGTTGCCGCGGCTTCGCTATGGAGGCGGGGCCGACCTGGCAGGAGTTCTCGGGCGTTTGGTTGCAATGCGGCCGGACGTGGACAGGGCGCGATCCATGCTGGGAGTCCTTCCCGGTCAGCGCGAAAGTTTCGAGCGGGCCTACATTGGCACCGAACTGCTGGTGCGCAGCTGGATTTCGGCATTGAATGGGCAGCCGGGCCAGGCGGCCCGGTTGATGGGCATGGCATTTGAAGCCAATCCCAAGGATCGCTGGACTGCCTATGCGCTTTCGGACCAGATGCTGGCGCAACTCGATGGGGCCGTTGCACGGGGGCTGGACCGTGAACAGGCCCTGCGCAAACTCCAGCAGATCAACCCCTGGTCACCCGAAATCCTGCGCGCCCTGTGGCACGAACAGAAACGGCGCCATGAGCCTGTGGCAGAAGCCACGCGCCAGCAGCTCCTGATCCTCAGCCCACTTGACCGGGAAGCCCTGTCGGCGAAGAATTGACCCGTTATGACCTTCTTCAGCCTCCGTTTTCGGACAACATGAATTCCGTGCTGACGTCCCTGCCGCGCTACCACGGGAAGCGGCGCGCGGCGCAGGCGCTTTCCGTGCTGCTGGCCATCCTGGTACCGGCCACCGGCCTCTTTCGCATCGACCCGGGTGCCGGAGCCCTGGTGATCCTGGACCGGCAAGTCTGGTTTGCAGACTTTTTCCTGATTGCCGGTCTCTGGATCACGTTGCTGAGCGCCCTGGTCATGCTGTATTCCATGGCTGGAACCGTGTTCTGCGGCTGGGTCTGCCCGCAGAACATCATGGCGGAGTGGGCCAACCACATGACCCACAAGCTGCTGGGAAAACGCGCAGAAGTGAGCCTGGAAGGGGATGCCCCCGTCGTGGCTCCTGCCAAGGACAAAGCACTCAACTGGATTCTGCTGGCCTTGGCTTTCCTGGGCGCGGCCCTGTTTTTCGGGCTGATCCCGCTGTTCTATTTTTACCCTCCGGCCACCGTGTGGGCCTTTGTGGCCTGGCGCGCCGACCCCAAGCTGGCCGGATCCCTGCACTGGATCTACGCGGTGTTCGTGCTGATCATTTTTATCGACATCGCCGTCATCCGGCATTTCTGGTGCCGGTTTGCCTGTGTCTACCGCGTCTGGCAGCACAGTTTTCGCACGCGCCAGACACTGCATGTGCGGTACGATGCCACCCGTTCTGCCGAATGTGAAAAATGCAATTATTGCGTCACCTCCTGTTTCATCGACATCGATCCCCGCAAAACGGACGTCTATGACAGTTGCATCAATTGCGGAGAGTGCATCGATGCCTGCAACCGGCTGCATGCCAAAAAACAGGAGCCCGGACTGCTTCGCTTCGAATTCGGCGAACGCAAGGAACAGCGGGAAGCGCGAATCAGCTTCCGAAACAATGCCATCTCGCTGACCTCGCGCAGCAGCTGGATGGCCGTCATCGCCACCCTGGGGCTTTCCTTGTTTGCCTGGGGCCTTTGGAGCTGGGAACCTTTGCACATGTCGGCTTACCGCGCCGAAAATCAGGCCAGCAGGGCCAATCTGGATTACCGCATCGAATTGGTCAACAAGCGCTATCGCCCCGACAGTGTCGTCTTGTCCATACGGGGCCTGACCGATGCGGACTACCGACTTACGGAAACGCGTGTGGAGCTTCCTCCGGCAGGGAGAGTTTCGGTCATTCTGGCTCTTTCTGACCAGCTCCCTCACGGGCTTCATGCGTTTAGCATTGAAGCCAGCTCACCCGACGGCTGGCACAGCCGTTTTCCCATTCAGCATTTTTCAGAACAGCGACAAAGGCAATGACATCATGGCAGAGCAAGAACAGCCACCGCGTTCCCTGAACGGCGTAGAGTCCCGCTGGGGCGAGCAGGACACGACGCATTTCGGTTATGGTTCCGACGAAGAACGGAAAGCCAAGCGCGGGTTGGAAGACTGGGAACTGGTGGAAAAAATTCCGGAATCGCAAAAACCGGTACCTTACTGGTTTTTTGCGGTGGTGCTGGTGGTGCTGCTGGTGGGAATCGGCCTGGCATTCCCTTTCTGGGGGCTGCGTCCGGGGCAGCATCATGACTGGCTTGATTGGGGGTTTGCCATCGCCCTGGCCTATATTGGCGTCGCAGGGTATTTCGTCTATTTCATGGTCCGCATGTATGGTTCGTCGCAGGCCGGGCGACTGGACTCTGATTCAGAAGCACACAAACCAGAGGAGCCGCCGGCTTCATGAACCGGAACATCATGTGGCGGGCAGTCCTGTTGTCCTGCATGGCATTGGCTGGCTGCAGTGGAGAGAAGGTCGCAGATACCGTGCAGCAGCACTGGCAGGATCTCGACATCCGTGTGGAGACCAGGCCCAGCCCTCCTGCATTGGGCATGGACGAGTTTTTGGTGATCGTGACCCGGTCCCGCGGCCAACCGGCCTGGGATTGTCTGGTGGATATCCGAACCGCTGACGAAGACCCCTGGAAGCAGGCCATTCAGGATGGCCGGGTTGGCGTTTACCGGCGCTCGGCTCTGGTTGGTTTGGGAGAGCGGTCCGTGGTGCAGGTGCAAATTCACCGTCGGGATAACGACAGCACCACGGTGTTGCGTTTTCCCTTGGTCAATCTGGGCGGGAAGTCTTGACCGGGGGGCCGCTCAGCAGCGTCAGAAGCACGTTTGAGAAGTAAACCATGAAACCGACGGCCATGCAGGTGCCTGCGATGGCGACTATCGGACCATACCAGCGATGCACGGCAGTCATGGCCGCGCGATCGTGCAGCATCAGGTAGCCTTCCCAGGAACCGAAGACCATCTGCGTCATGTAAAAGCTGTAGACGCCCAATGCCATCCACCAGAAAGAATGTTGCAGAAGGCGCCTGGAGTAAAGGGTTTTTCCGCTCAGTGTCGGCAGGAGGTAATAGGTCACACCCATGGCCAGCATGACGACTCCGCCCACGAGATTCATATGGGCATGGGCCAGCGGGTCGATCATGTGCCCTGGTCCGCCGTAAGGGCTGCCAATGGAGTCAAGCCAGGCTCGAACCGGCGGGAAGACCTGGAGCATGCCGTGCATGGCGCCGATGAACAGGGACAGTGCGGAAACCAGGAAAAATTTGACCAGAAGACGGTTTTCAGAGGCGGGTGTCATGAAAAGGCCAAAAAACACCCCCGATTTTCATCGAGGGCTGTTTTGATTTTGCTTCAAGAGGGGCGATTTGCCCGATAAGGCCATCGCCCGGCGTGCTGGGGACTCGTTACTTCTTGCTGTTTTTCTCGACGAGGCCGATTCCCATGCTGCCCAAATTCCAGGACACGATGATGCCACCCACAAACAGGATGATGGGAACGAGCATGTATCCCTTGTCCATGATTTCCATTTTATAACCCCCTCATTTCTTTAGTGATTTTTGAATAAAACGCCTTGTTCCCCCCGCAAGCAGGTCTGCCGATGGTACCAAAAGGTTGCGAGCAAGGCAAACCGTCTGCCGTTTTTCCAGTGATTGAGCAAACACGACCGCTGGGCTAAACTGGGTCACCCATCAAAATCACATTAAAACAGGGGAGGATGCAACATGCTCAGAGCATTGGCGCTTTTGGCGTGGCTCGGCGCCATGGGGGTATGGGGAGTGGCTGAAGCGGCCGGAAATTCGCGGGACTGTGCCGAATGTCCCGAAATGGCGACCGTGCCGGCGGGAAACTTCATGATGGGGGGGGGCGGCAATCATAAAGTGAGCTTCGCGCGCCCTTTTGCCTTGAGTACCACCCTGGTTACCCAGGCCCAGTGGAAGGCGGTCATGGGCAAGAATCCCAGCGAATTTGCCGACTGTGGCAGCTCCTGTCCCGTGGAAAACGTCAGTTGGGACGATGCCCAGATATTCATCCTCAAGCTCAACGCCATGACAGGCAAACATTATCGTCTTCCCACCGAAGCGGAGTGGGAATACGCGTGCCATGCGGGGGCGGTGACCACCTATTGCGGCGGAAACAACCTGGAGGACGTGGCCTGGTATGAAGGAAACAGCGGGAACAGGCCTCATCCCGTGGGAACCAAGAAACCGAATGCGTGGGGCTTGTATGACATGAGCGGCAATCTCTGGGAGTGGGTGGAAGATTGTTATCATGAAAACCTTGCAAACGGTCCGGTCAACGGAGCAGCCTGGGGGCAAGGCACCTATCCGCAATTCACGGACACCTGCCTCTCGCGCGTATTGCGAGGAGGGTCGTGGCACAATGCCCCCCAGGACGTTGCGGCAACCCGGCGCAGCGCTGATGATCCTTCCGTGCGGGTGCACAGCATTGGTTTCCGGCTTGCACGATCCCTGTGAAGCAACAGCGGCTTCTGGTATGGGCCACCATCGCGGCGGCTTTCCTGCTTTTGGGCGGTGCCTGGTGGATGGCTCGGCATGGGAAGCATCCGATGCCGGCGCTCAGCCCGACAGTACAATTCCTGGAGGGCGGGCAGCCGCTGCCCCAGTTCAGGCTGGAGTCCACGGCCGGAATTTTCACAAATGATAACCTGCGCGGACACTGGACGTTCCTTCTGTTCGGGTACACCCATTGTCCAGATGTTTGTCCCACCAGCCTTTCTTTATTGGCTGCA
Source organism: Pseudomonadota bacterium (assembly GCA_021811005.1). Classification (GTDB taxonomy): domain Bacteria; phylum Pseudomonadota; class Gammaproteobacteria; order Burkholderiales; family Ferrovaceae; genus JAKBAT01. The sequence goes on along the minus strand of JAJZPY010000030.1, from coordinate 5,984 downwards.
GTGACAGATCGCCTGCAGGGGCAGGCCAATGAAGCGCCTCAGGTGTTCTTTGTTTCTGTGGATGCGCCGCGGGATACGCTTTCCGTGCTGCGGCAGTACGTGCCTGCGTTTCATCGGGGCTTTGTCGGGGCGACCGGCAGCGACGAGGCCTTGAAACCCTTTACCCGAGACCTGGGTCTGTATTATGTCCGCAACACGGAAGAGAGGGGAGGCCAAGAAGGGGGCGGCTACAGCGTGGACCACACCAGTTCGATTTTTCTGATTGCGCCGGATACCCGCCTGCGTGCCGTATTTCAGGCATCGTCCGACGCCAGGCAGATGACATCGGACGCCGAAGCCATCATGACCCGCTAATCAACCCGTGTCCAGCGCCCTTCATCCAGGCTCAGTTCGTCGCTGAAAATATCCTGGTAAGAAACATAGACGGCTGCGACGATGGTGGGGACAGCCATCATGAACAGCAGGATGCCCAGGGGCGGAACAGCAAAGGCCGTGGTGATTATGGCCATCAGCACGGCGCCCATGCCCACGGTAAACGCCAGGAAAGGCAACGTGTTTTGCACGCAAGCCTTTCCGCTCAAGGACAGGGCCCGTCCGGTGGACAGGTCTGTAAACACCAGCAGGGCAGGTGCAAACCACCCCATCATCAGCAGCACCATCTGGATCAGGGATACCGTGAGGAACATCGGGGTCAGTTCCGAGGCAAGCAACTGGAGCTGTTCCATGTTTCCGGTGCCGTCCATCGACAGGCTTTGCAGCTCCACCATGCGTTGTCCACCCCAGGCGATCAGCAAGCTGGTGAGGAGCAATTCGCTCAACACATTGATTCCGCCCAGGGTGATCAACCGCCCGGGTTTATGACGAAACCCTGCAAAAAGATGTCCGGCTTTCATCGAACGTCCCTGTTCGATGTCGCGGCATCCGGCCATCAATCCGGCAAAGAAAATGGGCAGCATCAGGGAAAAAAGAATCGGCCCGATCACGATCAGAAGGCTGCAAAGGACCGTGAAAGCGAACCAGAGCGAAATGGTTTTCATCCAGCCGAACGGGCTCTGGAAAACCAGCTGGAAGCCTTCTGATATCCAGAGAAAACCGCGGACAAAAGGAACGCGACGGGTTTGGATCATAGGGGCCAGGCACTTGGGCTGTGAATGTGATGATGGAGAATGCGCTCAAACCAGGTGGGGTCGTGGGGATGTATGATTTCGCCCGGTCGCGGCAGATGAAGGTCGAACAAGCGTGACAGCCAGAAGCGGAGCGCGCCGGCACGAAGCATGACGGGCCACGCCGCCTGTTCCGTGGCGGTAACAGGCCGGCGGGCATTATAGGCCTCCACCAGCACCTGAACCCGCTGCGGATCAAGCGTGGCCTGGGAGGTCATGCACCAGTCGTTGACCACGATGGCCAAGTCATAGAGCCAGGCATCGGTGCCGGCAAAATAAAAGTCGATGACGCCACCGACGCGCTCACCATCAAACAACACGTTGTCGCGGAACAGGTCGGCGTGAATGGCGCCCCGGGGCAGGTTGTCCGAGCGATGCCGTGACTGGAAGGCCAACTCTTCATCCAGAACGGCGTTTTGCTGCGCATTGAGAAAAGGACGTACCCGGGCGGCCGTGGCAACCCACCAGGACGGACCGCGCGGATTGGGCAAGCTGCCTGGGTAATCGGCTGCTTGCCGGTGCAGGGTTGCCACAAGGTCGCCAAATACGGCGCAATGGGGAAGTCCCGGCGCCATTTGGGATTGGCCGGTCAGGCGTGTGACAAGGCTCGCAGGCTTGCCGCACAGTGTGTTGAAAAACTGGCCATGCTGGTCCGGAATCGGGCGGGGGCAGGGCACGCCCCGCCGGGCCAGATGATCCATCAAGCCCAGATAGTAGGGCAATTCCGCAGGTTGCAGCTTTTCGAACAGGGTCAGTACAAAACGCCCCTGTGCCGTGGTGACAAAATAATTGGTGTTTTCAATGCCGGCGGCGATTGCGTTTTGTTCAAGCAACGGACCGACGTCGTAGCGGGTCAGCCACGCGTTGAGTTCGTCGCGGGATACGGGGGTAAAAACGGCCATGGGTCGTCGGAACGGATCAGAATCTGAGAATCACCCAGCGTGGGACATGCAGTGCCGGGCCTGAAGCGCTGTAGCGATGCCAGACGTTGTCTCCCAGTTCATCGACCAGATAATAGGGGGGGCCAACCTTGGGGATGACCTTGATCTTGTACAGGCGTCCGTTGATGCGGTATTCCTCGAAGGTCGCGTTATCGCGCTCGACGATGGTGACTTCCGGCTCGGGAGGTTCCTGGGATTGGATGGAGGGCAGGTCCGGGCCGTATTCGGGGGGCGGAGGCGCATCGGCGGGAGGGGGTTGCGGACCGTCGGGGCGGGCAGCAAATCCCGTCAGGGGGCAGAGCAAAAGGAGCAGAGCCAGGCGGTGCGTGTAGAATTTCATGGGTCAATTCTAACAGTCCGGCACCGCGGCGTATATTCGAACCCATGCAGAAACCGACTTATGTTCCCCGCGCCCTGCGCACCTACCTGCGACAGGGTGGCGTCATTGCCTATGCCACTCGGGCCGTTTTTGGTCTCGGCTGCGATCCGTCCAGCGTACGCGGGTTGCGCAGGCTGCTGGCCATCAAGCGGCGGCCCGTGCATAAAGGAATGATCGTGATTGCTGACAGGGCTGAACGCCTGGCGCGATTTCACGCGCCCCTTGCTCCAGCCCAGAAAGCCCGCTGCGAAAGTCGATGGCCCGGCAGCCATACCTGGCTCATGCCCTCAGCGCCGCGCGTGCCCTTGCTGCTGCTGGGAAGAAACCGGCAGCCGGGTCAGGCCCGGCGCATTGCCTTGCGGGTGGATGCCCATCCCGATGCGGTGAATTTGTGCCGCAGGCTCAAGATGGCGCTGGTTTCCACCAGCGCCAACAGGGCGGGCCGGCGTCCGATCCACACCACGCGCGAATGCTTGCGACAGTTCGGGAAACGCGTTCGTGTCATTCCGGGGCGGGTGGTGCCCCATTGCCGTCCATCGACGATTTCAGACCTCCTGACGGAGCGTGTCCTCAGGACTTGAGCGCCCGCCAGCCAATGTCGGTCCGGTATTGCATGCCGGGAAAGCGGATCAGTTCCACGTGCGCATAGGCCCGCTGCCGGGCCATGCGCAGGGTGTCTCCGAGTGCTGCGACGCAAAGCACCCGCCCGCCAGCGGTGACAACCTGGTCGCCGGCCAGGGCCGTGCCGGCATGAAAAACGTGGGTTTCCCCATCGTCCGAACCCAATCCGGAGATGGGGTCACCCTTGCGCGGCGAGGCTGGGTAGCCCTCGGCAGCGAGCACGACACCAATGGCGGGACGGCGGTCCCACTGCGCGTCGACCCGGTCAAGATGCCCTTCCACCGCATGTTCCAGCAACATCAGCAGATCTGTCTTCAAACGCATGAGAATCGGTTGCGTTTCAGGATCACCCATGCGGCAGTTGAACTCCAGGGTCTTGATACCACCCTGACGGTCAATCATCAGGCCGGCATAGAGAAATCCGGTATAGGTCAGGCCGTCCTGTTTCATGCCCTGGATGGTGGGCAGGATGATTTCGCGCATGATGCGGCCATGCAATGCCGGCGTGACCACCGGGGCAGGAGAGTAGGCCCCCATTCCGCCGGTATTCGGACCGGAATCACCGTCCAGCAGGCGCTTGTGATCCTGGCTGGTGGCAAGCGGCAGCACGTGCTGGCCATCGGACAGCACGATGAAGCTCGCTTCCTCGCCCTGAAGAAACTCCTCGATCACGACACGGTGTCCTGCGCCGCCAAAAGCGCCGCCCATCATGTCGGAAACCGCGCGATGGGCTTCTTCCAGGGTTTCTGCGACGACGACGCCTTTGCCCGCTGCCAGGCCATCCGCCTTGATGACGATGGGCGCGCCCATTTTGTCGAGGTAGGCGTGGGCAGCGGCTTCGTCTTCAAAGCTTTCATAGGCTGCTGTGGGGATGCCGTGGCGAACCATGAAGCGTTTGGCGAAATCCTTCGAGATTTCAAGCTGGGCAGCAGCCTGCGTGGGGCCGAAAATGGGCAGGCCGGCCGCCCGGAACGCGTCCACGACTCCGGCGGCGAGCGGCGCCTCCGGCCCCACCACGGTCAAACCGATGGCTTCCGAACGCGCGAATTCAACCCAGGCGGGCACGTCATGCAGATCAACGTTGTACACGCCTTCTTCGCGTGCTGTGCCGGCGTTGCCTGGTGCCACATACACGCGCGACACTTTGGGCGACTGGGCCATCCGCCACGCCAAGGCGTGCTCGCGCCCTCCGGAACCGATAACCAGGACTTTCATGGGAACCTCAGTGACGAAAATGTCGGATGCCGGTAAACACCATGGCAATGCCGTGCTCATCCGCCGCCGCGATGACTTCCTGGTCTTTCAGGCTGCCGCCGGGTTGGATGATGGCTTTGATGCCGGCTTCGGCGATCACGTCGAGGCCATCACGGAATGGAAAAAACGCATCGGATGCAGCGACGCTGCCCTGGAGCGGCAGCCCGGCATCTTCCGCTTTGCGGCGGGCTATGCGGGTGCTGTCGACGCGGCTCATCTGGCCGGCGCCGACGCCCAGCGTGCGCCCGTTGCTGCAGAACACGATGGCATTGGATTTGACGTAGTGCGCCACGTGAAAAGCCAGGCGAAGATCGGCCATTTCCTGGGAGGCAGGCTGGGTTTTGGTCACCACACGCAAGGCGGAATCGGCAAGTGCAGCCGTATCGGGGGTCTGAACCAGCAGCCCTCCTCCCACCCGTTTCATGTCCCAACCGTTGTGACCCTGCCCCAAAGGAATCTGGAGGACACGGATGTTGGGTTTCGTGGCCAGCGTCTGCAGGGCACCCGGGGTGAAGTCCGGGGCAATCAGCACTTCCACGAACTGGTTGAGCAGCCGCTCTGCCGTTGCGGCGTCCACGGGCCGGTTGAAGGCGATGATCCCGCCGAAGGCCGACGTGGGGTCGGTGTCGAACGCGCGCTGATAAGCTTCGGCCGGGGTACTGGCCAGCGCCACGCCGCAAGGATTGGCGTGCTTGACGATGACGCAGGCGCCGTCATTCAGGTTGCGCACGCAGTCCCATGCTGCATCGCTGTCGGCAATGTTGTTATAGGACAATTCCTTGCCCTGCAGTTGCCGGTATTGGGCGAATACGCCTTCACCCAGTCGGGGTTCCCGATAAAACGCCCCGGATTGATGGGGGTTTTCCCCGTAACGCAGGGGCTGATGTTTGGTGAACGTCAGATGCAGGCGTTCGGGATACCCGTCAAAGCTGTCTCCGGCTTCTACTCCCGACAGGTAGTTGGCTATGGCGCCATCGTACTCTGCCGTGTGGGAAAACGCTTTGACGGCAAGCTTGAAGCGGGTGGCATCGGAAAGATCGCCTTTGCGCTTTTTCATTTCCGCCAGAACCGGCTTGTAATCTGCCGGGTCGGTCAATACCGCCACATGACGATAATTTTTGGCTCCTGAACGCACCATGGCTGGCCCGCCGATGTCGATGTTCTCGATGGCGTCCTCGAGGGTACAGTCCGGGTGCGCAATGGTTTCGCGGAACGGGTACAAATTGACCACCACCAGGTCGATCGGGGCAATGCCGTGCATGGCCATGGCGTCCGTGTGGCTGCGCAAATCCCGTCGGCCGAGCAGGCCGCCATGAATTTTGGGATGCAGGGTTTTGACCCGTCCATCCAGAATTTCGGGAAAGCCGGTGAAATTTGAAACTTCGATCACGGGTATTCCGGCATCGCGCAGGAGGCGCGCCGTTCCGCCCGTGGAAAGGATTTCCACCTTGAGATGGTGCAGCGCCCGTGCGAATTCCACGGCGCCTTGCTTGTTGGAAACGCTGATCAGCGCGCGCTGTATGGTCATTTCACTCCGTAGTGCTGCATTTTTTTTCGTAAGGTGTTGCGGTTGATTCCCAGGATTTCGGATGCGCGCGTCTGGTTTCCATCGGTGTGCGAGAGCAC
>JAJZPY010000029.1 GCA_021811005.1 Pseudomonadota bacterium | reverse complement strand
TTTCATCTCCTCGCGCACGATGGCTTCCACCTTGCGCAGTACCCGCAACCCCAGGGGCATCCAGGTGTACAGGCCGCTGCCCAGACGGCGAATGAGGCCGGCGCGCAGCATGAGGCGGTGGCTGATCAGCTCGGCTTCGGCCGGGGCTTCCTTGAGGGTGGAAATGAAAAAGCGGGAAAGGCGCATGGGGGGTGGGGAGGCCGTCGAAAAGAAAAATGAAACCGTGATTTTAGCCCACTTCGGCGGCACTACGGCATTCCATAATCAGTCGGTCGCCTACGGGAGGGTCGGGGATGCTGCCAAAACGCTACGGGGTATTGGGTGCCATGCTGGTATTGGGTGGTTGTGTCGGCAGTGCATGGCAGAGTCCGGAGGCAACCGGTACGGCCGGCCAGGAACGCTGGCCGGGCGGGACAGCAGCCGCCGGCCGGAGCGACCACGCCGCTGCCGCCGTTCCGCTGCCCATGAGGCAGGTGCCGCTGGTGGTCGTTCATTCCGACGTGTCGCTGCAATTGTCGGTCAAAGGCAAAAAAATCCTGTTGCATTCACCGGAAGATTTCGTCCTGCAATCCCACCGGCTGGAAAAGAAGGGCGAGCTCCACCGCTCGGAATGGGTGTTCGTGGGCTACGGCCTCACGGTTCCGGCACTGGGCTGGGACAGTTACCGGCATCAGGACGTGAGCGGAAAAACCGTGGTGATGCTGTCCGGAGCGCCCCCCATTCCGGATGGCACCGCCGTGTCTTCCGCCGCGGCATTCAACCATCCGCTCGAGCGCGGGCTCGGCCATTGGCGCAGCAAGCTCGACAATGCGCGCCGCCATGGTGCTGCAGCGGCCCTCATCGTCCAGGCCGGGCCGGAAGGCGCTGCCCTGCGCCATGCGGCCGAAGCCTTCGACGGGGTGATTGCGTCCGCACCGGGGGAGGCCCCGGACACGCTGGCTGTTTATGGATGGGTGCCGGAAAATCGCCTGGTGGCCTGGCTGAAACGGGGGGGCGTGCGCTGGGACAGCCTGCGCCGGCGGGCGGCCGCGTCCGATTTCGCGCCGGTCGCGTTGCCGGTCCTGGGGGACATTCAGTGGAACAACCGCTGGCGGGAACTGGAAATTTCAATTCCCCAGTAAGGGGTCAGCTCAGGGTCACCAGGTTATCCCGATGGATCAGTTCCTCTTCGTCCACGTAGCCCAGGGCCGATTCAATGGATTCCGAAGGGGTTTTCAGTATTTTCGACGTTTCTGCGGCGCCGTAGTTGATCAGCCCGCGCGCCACTTCCCGTCCTTCCGGGTCCACGCAGCGCACCAGTTCGCCGCGCTCGAAGTCGCCTGAAACTGCGACCACGCCGATGGGCAGCAGGCTTTTTCCTTCGGCGCGCAAGGCGCGGGCTGCGCCCGCATCCAGCGTGAGTTCGCCTTTGACCTGCAGGTGGTCCGCCAGCCACTGTTTGCGGGCGGGCAGGGTGGGCGTCGGTGCCGTCAGTTGGGTGCCGATCAGTTCGCCGGCCGCCAGCCGCTCCAGCACAAGGGGCTCGCGTCCGGACACGATGGCGGTATGGGCGCCGCTGCGCGCGGCGCGCTTGGCTGCGGTGATTTTGGTGAACATGCCGCCGCGTCCCAGCATGCTGCCTGCGCCGCCCGCCATGGTTTCCAGGGCAGGGTCGCCGGCCCGTCCTTCACGGACCAGGGAAGCGGCGGGATCGCGGCGCGGATCGGCCGTGAACAGGCCGGCCTGGTCGGTGAGAATGATGAGGCCATCGGCATCGATCAGGTTGGTGACCAGGGCACCCAGGGTGTCGTTGTCCCCGACCCGGATTTCATCGGTGGCCACAGTGTCGTTTTCGTTGATGATGGGCACCACCCCCCATTGGAGCAGGGTGGTCACCGTGGAGCGGGCGTTGAGATAGCGCTTGCGGGCCGCCAGGTCTTCATGGGTCAGCAGGATTTGCGCGGTGCGAATGTGGTGCTGCGAAAAACAGGATTCCCACACCTGGGCCAGGCCCATTTGTCCCACCGCCGCTGCCGCCTGCAGCAGGTGCAGGGCCTTGGGGCGTTCCGCAAGTCCCAGCCGTTGCATGCCGGCCGCCACGGCTCCGGAAGACACCAGCACCACTTCCTTGTGCAGCTGGCGCAGCGCGGCCACCTGGGCCACCCACGCCTGGATGGCGTTCTGGTCCAGGCCTTTGCCGTCGTTCGTGAGCAGGCTGCTGCCGATTTTGATCACCAGCCGGCGCGAGGTCCGGACGAACGAGCTCACGCCGGGTTCTCCGGTTCTGCAGGCCCGGGTTCCGGCTGGCGCAAGGATTCGATGGCTTCCATGATGGCGTAGCATACCTCGCGGCAACCTTCACCCGTCAAGGCGGAAATCTCGAAAATGCGGGCGTCCGGGCCCAGATCCGTTTCGAACAGGCGGCGCACGGCAACCCGGCTTTCGGGGTCGAGCATGTCGGCCTTGTTGAGCACGATCCAGCGCGGCTTGCGGTAGAGGTTTTCGTCGTATTTGCGCAGCTCTTCCACCAGGGCGTGCGCCTGGTCGAGCAGGTTGACGGAGTCGTCGAGCGGGGCGCTGTCCACGATGTGCAGCAGCAGGTGCGTGCGCGCCAGGTGGCGCAGGAACTGGTGACCCAGTCCGGCTCCTTCCGCGGCGCCTTCGATCAGCCCCGGAATGTCGGCAATCACGAAACTGCGGGCGTCATCCACCCGCACCACGCCCAGATTGGGGTGCAGGGTGGTGAAAGGGTAATCGGCCACTTTGGGACGCGCGGCCGACACGGCCCGTATGAAAGTGGATTTGCCGGCGTTGGGATAGCCCAGCAGTCCGATGTCGGCCAGCACCTTGAGCTCCAGGTGCAGTTCCCGGGATTCGCCGGGCTCGCCGCGGGTGAACTGGCGCGGGGTGCGGTTGGTGCTGGATTTGAAATGCAGGTTGCCCAGTCCGCCCTGGCCGCCTCGTGCCAGGATTGCCTTTTGCTCGTGGCGGGTGAGGTCGGCTACCGGGGCCCCGGTTTCCTGGTCAACGATGAGGGTGCCCACGGGAACGCGCAGGATGATGTCGTCCGCGCCTTTGCCGTTGCAGTCGGACCCGCGTCCGGGCTCACCGTTTTTTGCCTTGTGGATGCGGGCATAGCGGTAATCCACCAGGGTGTTGATGTTGCGGTCCGCCACGGCCCAGATGCTGCCGCCACGCCCGCCATCGCCGCCGTCCGGGCCGCCCTTGGGAATGTACTTTTCACGCCGGAAGCTGGCGGAGCCGTCACCGCCTTTGCCGGCGTGGACCTGTATGGTGGCTTCGTCGATGAACTTCATTCAAATAAAAAAGCCCTATCTTGACGATAGGGCTTTCCTGGAAAGGGGGAGCCCTCAGGCCGCCGGAGTCAGGGGTTCGATCGTGACGATCTTGTCCTGCAGCGGACCCTTGTTGCGGAAGGCCACCCGCCCGTCCACTTTCGCGAACAGGGTGTGATCCTTGCCCATGCCCACGTTGGGGCCTGCATGGATGCGGGTGCCGCGCTGGCGAACGATGATGCTGCCGGCCGAGACCAGCTGGCCGCCATAGGCCTTGATGCCCAGTCGTTTCGATTCGGAATCGCGTCCGTTGCGGGAACTCCCGCCTGCCTTTTTATGTGCCATGGCTTAAACCTCAACCTGCAGTGATGGTGTCGATTTGCACTTCAGTGAACCCCTGGCGGTGTCCCTGGTGCTTCTGGTAATGCTTGCGGCGGCGCATCTTGAAAATTTTGACCTTGTCGTGCCGGCCATGGGACAGCACCGTGGCGGTCACTTTGGCACCGTTGACCAGGGGTCGGCCAAACGTGACGGTATCGCCGTCAGCGACCATGAGAACCTGGTCCAGTTGCACCTGGGCGCCCACTTCCGCGGGAATGAGCTCGATTTTCAGTTTTTCGCCGGACTGCACTCGGTACTGCTTGCCGCCTGCTTTGATTACAGCGTACATGACGACGCTCCCTGCCTATTCGAATCAATGAATCTGCAACTATACCTTTTCCCCACCCCTGTTGTCAAAACCAATCAAGCCCTTACCGGATTCCCCCGGGCCCGGGCGCGTTGACAGAATCCGTCGGCTCTCCCTACCATTGACCCTCCCGCTTAGCCGTGCCATCAGAGAAGGTGTCCGTTTCCGTGAGCTTTGATCAAATCCGCCAGTTAATTGAAGAAGACATGGCGGCGGTGGATCGCGTCATCCGCACGCAGCTTCACTCCGATGTCGTTCTGGTGCGCCAGGTTTCCGAATACATCATCCACAGCGGCGGCAAGCGCCTGCGCCCGGTGCTCACCCTGCTGGCAGCCAAGGCGCTGGGTTATGGCGGGACTCATCACCACACCCTGGCTGCCGTGGTGGAATTCATCCACACCGCCACCCTGCTGCACGATGACGTGGTGGACAAATCCGAAATGCGGCGCGGGCAGAAAACGGCCAACGAACTGTTCGGCAATGCGGCCAGCGTGCTGGTGGGCGATTTCGTCTATTCGCGTTCCTTCCAGATGATGGTTTCGGTGGGAGACATGCGGGTCATGCAGGTGCTGGCCGATGCCACCAACGTCATTGCCGAAGGGGAAGTGCTGCAGCTGCTCAATTGCCACGACCCGGACGTGGACGAAGCGCGCTACCTGCAGGTGATCCGCTACAAGACGGCCAAGCTGTTCGAGGCGGCCGCCCGCCTGGGCGCCCTCCTGGCGGGCACACCGACCGCGGTCGAGCAAGGCCTTGCGGCCTTTGGTGCCCATTTGGGCACGGCGTTCCAGATCATCGACGACGTCCTGGACTATTCCGGTGACTTGTCCGAAACAGGAAAAAACCTGGGCGACGATCTGGCCGAAGGCAAGGCAACGCTCCCGCTCATTCACGTCATGCGCGAAGGCCGGCCTGCCGATGCGGCGCTGATCCGGAATGCCATCGTCGAAGGCGGGGGGCAATCCCTGCCGGCGGTGGCCGCCGTGATCCGGGAAAGCGGGGCGCTGGATTATGCCCGTGACTGTGCCCGGCACGAATCGGATGCGGCCTGTGCTGCGCTGAAAGGCATCGTGCCCGATTCTCCTTACCGGGACGCGCTGGAACAGCTGGCCCATCTGGCCGTGAACCGCTCCCGCTGAATCCCTGCCCCATGCCCCGGCCGATTGCCGTTTTCAGGCATTACCCCACGGAAGGGCCCGCCTATTTGGGCGATTTCCTGAGCGAAGAGTCTTATCCCTGGCAGCTGGTGGCGCTGGACGAAGGCAGGCCCGTCCCCTCTGCGGCCGACGGCTTTGCAGGGCTGGTGTTCATGGGCGGCCCCATGAGCGTCAACGACGACCTGCCCTGGATTCCCCCCGTGCTGCGCCTGATTCGCGACGCCGTGGCGCGCGGCGTGCCGGTGCTGGGCCATTGCCTGGGATCACAACTCATGAGCAAGGCCTTGGGCGGCCAGGTGACGCAAAACCCCCTGAAGGAAATCGGCTGGGGTGCGGTGCGCGTGCGGAACACGCCCGAAGCCCGGCGCTGGTTTGGCGCGGGGGAAACGTTCGAGGCGTTTCACTGGCACGGCGAAACCTGGAGCCTGCCGCCCGGGGCTGAATTGCTGGCGGGCAGCGAGGCTTGTTCGCACCAGGCTTTTGCGCTGGGCCCCCATCTGGGCATGCAGTTTCATGTGGAAATGACCGAAGCTTACGTGCGCAGCTGGTGTGAAGGCGGCCGGCGGGAAATCGAATCGAGCCGCAGCCCGGCGGTGCAGTCCATGGCGACGATTCTGGAACAGATGCCGCACAAGCTGCCCGCCATGACGGACAGGGCGCGCCACATCTACCGCGTTTGGATGGAAGGGCTGGCCCGCTAGACCTGCTCTGTCAGAAACGGGCGGATGGCTGCCAGGAACTGTTCCGGCGCCTGCAGCTGGGGCACGTGGGCACAACCAGGCAACACTGCGAGCCGGGCATCCGGCAGCCCGGCCGCGAGTTCGCGGGACATGGCCGGAGGCGTGGCTTCGTCTTCTCCCCCCACCAGCACCAGGGTCGGCACGCGCAGCGTGGGCAGCTGATCGCGCAGGTCCAGGGTCGCCAGGGCAGCACAGGCCTGCTGGAAGGTGTCCGGGTTCACTGCCAGGAAACGTTGCCGGCGTTCTGCCACCAAACCGGGATTGGCTTGCTGATAGGCCGCTGAAAACAGGCGTCGCATGGCCACGTCGGCGATGGCATCCAGGCCTTTCTCGCGTGCCGCGGTCGACATGTTGCGGAACGCGGCGCGCCCGCTTTCGCTGAAGCACGCGCCGCAGTCGGCCAGGATCAGGCGCTCTGCCAGGCCGGGGTGGCGCAGGGCGGCGAGCAAGGTCACAAAGCCGCCATAGCCGTTGCCCATCACGGTGGGCTTCTGGTCGAATGCGAAGGCCTTCAGCCCTTCGGCCACACGGTCAGCCACCGCTTCCAGGCCCCCGTCCGCGGGGGAGGAAGCGCCGAAACCCGGCAAGGAAAGAATGACCACGCGGTGCGTTTCGCTGAGGGGAGCCGCGATGCGGTCAAAACTGCTGTCATCGGCCAGCAGCGAATGGCACAGCACCAAAGGGGGGCCATCGCCTGCGACCCGCGCGGAAATCCGGTGCGGGCCGAGCGACCGGCTTTCGGTCCGGAACGGGGGACGGTTGTTGTCCATGGACATTCCGGCTTAATTGAGCCGCGGCTGGCTGGCGGTGTCGCGGTACCAGTCGAACGGCGTCTCGTCCATGCGCACCATGACGCTTTTGGTTTCGAAATGCTGGTCAAAGGATTCTGTGCCGCATTCCCGGCCAATGCCGGAATCCTTGACCCCCCCCCAGGGAGAGGCCGGATCGAGCCGGTGGTGATCGTTGATCCAGACGATCCCGCATTGCAGGCGTGCCGCCACGCGGTGCGCTCGGGTCAGGTTGTTGGTGCGGATGGCGCCTGCAAGACCGAACTGGGAATGATTGGCCAGCGCCAGCCCTTCCTCTTCCGTGGAGAAGCGCGAAATTGACACGAAGGGGCCAAACACCTCTTCCTGGAAAATTCGCATGTGGGCCGTCACGTCGGCAAACACCGTGGGCTCCACGTAGAACCCGTTTTTCAGGGCGGGGTCATCCGGAATGCGGCCGCCGGCCACCAGTCGCGCCCGGTCTTCCTCCAGGCCGATGCGGATGTAGTTGAGGACCCGCTGTTGCTGCCGCAACGAAACCACGGGACCCAACTGGACTGAAGGGTCGCTGGGGTTTCCGATCCGTATGGTTTTTGCCTTGGCTGCCAGCTTTTCCACAAACTGGTCGTATACCTTCTCCTGGACGATCTGTCGGCTGCCGCAGATGCAGGTCTGTCCTGCACCGATGAAAGCACCGAAAGCCGCGTAATTGACGGCCTGGTCCACGTCATAGTCGTCAAACACCAGCACCGGCGTTTTTCCGCCCAGTTCCAGGGTCTGGTGGGCGAAGTTGCTGGCAGCCAGCGCTCCGGTGATGCGTCCGGCTTCGGTGCCGCCGGTCAACACCCATTTGGCAAGTCCCGGATGCGTGGCCAGTGCCCGACCGGTGGTGGGTCCAAGTCCGGTGATGACGTTGAAAACCCCGGGCGGCAGGCCAGCTTCCACGAACAGGGCCGCCAGCCTCAGTGTCGTGAGGGGGGTGTATTCGGAAGGCTTGACCACGGTGGTGCAGCCGGATGCCAGGGTGGGGGCCAGGCTTTTCATGAGGATCATGAGCGGGTGGTTGAAGGGGGTGGAATTGCCGACCACGCCCACGGGGGTGCGTACCGTGTAATTGAAATAGTTTCCATCCACCGGAATCACCGAGTCCCGCTGCGCAATGGCAAGCCCGGCGTTGTAGCGAAGGAAGTCGGGGAGACGCGAAATCTGGGCACGTGTTTCATTGACGGGCCGCCCGTTGTTGGTGGTTTCCAGCTGGTAGAACTCTTCAAGATGGGCTTCGAAGGCATCGGCCAGCTTGTTGATGAGTTTGGCGCGGGTGCGGTTGGACAGGTCGGCCCAGTCGCTGCGCTTGAAAGCTGCCCGGGCGCTTTGCACGGCCCGGTCCACGTCTGCATCGCTGGCGTGGCTGATATGCGCCAGCACGGCGCCGGTGGCTGGGTTGATGACTTCCAGGGTGTCGCTGCGGGTGGCCTGGATTTCGCGGCCGTCGATAAACAATCCGTGCAGCGGCTGAGCGCTGCTGGCAGAGGCTGCTGAATGCGTGGTGTTGGGCATGATGGATCCTCGAGGTGTCGATACTAGCGGGTCACGAGCATGCGCGAGAGCGCGGAGCTGACCCGGGTTGCGGCAGATTCGATGTGCTGCTCGGTCAGCCGAACCGCACGTCGGGCATTGCGTTCCTGGAGCGCGTCGATGATGTGGCCGTGTTCTTCAATCACTTGCGCGGGGTTGCCTTGTTTCATGGCGGTGAGGCTGACCAGGACCGCCCGCTCCATTTGTCCCACCAGGGTGCCGATCTGGTCACTCAAGCGACGGTTGGCGGACAGGATGGCCAGGCGCTGATGGAAGGTGCGGTTGTATTCCGCAAAACCTCCGGCCCAGCGGCTGGCGTCAAAGATGCGGAATTCGTCGAGCTCCGCCAGGTCCCGTTCCCCGGCATGTCGCACGATGCGTTCCATGCAGGCCCCTTCCAGAACCTGCCGCAAATCAAACATGTCCTGGACGTCGGAGAGGGATATGGGCGTGACGCGATAGCCCTGGCGCGGCGTCGTGATGACCAGGCCTTCCCGTTCAAGGTGCATCAGGGCATCGCGCACGGGGGACTTGCTGACCCCGAAACGGGTGGCAAGTTCGGCTTCACGGATTTCGCTGCCCGGGGGAATCTGGCAACGCAGGATATCGGCCCGCAATTGCGTGTGAACCGTTTCGCGCAGCAGTTTCTTTTCGGGGGCCGTGGTCAGTGTCTGTGGCATGAAAAAGCCGGAAATTTCAAAGTTGGAAAAATTTTATGATATATCAGAAAATCCATCAACAAATAAATAACATGCTGTATTTAATGAGTATTTAATTTATTTTGTACTTTTGATATTGCGTTTTAAAAAAATCGTGATATATCATGGCCGGGACTCATCTGCACGGACTGCACCCGGCCGGACTGTTCGGCCGCATACACCCAAAACACGCAGCGCGAGGAGGAGATATGGCATCCAGCGTCAATACGGGCGCAAGGCTTGATCGTCTACCGATTTCTTCGTTCCATCGACGGGTCCGCATGCTGATCGGCATCGGGATGTTTTTTGATGGGTTTGACATCTACATTGCCGCAACCGTGCTGGGCGCTACGCTTCACAGCGGGTTTTCCACCATGGCCCAGAATGCCCTGTTCGTGTCTGCCACGTTTGTGGGCATGATGTTGGGGTCATTCCTGACCGGGTTTTTGGGTGACCGGTACGGAAGGCGCTTTACCTACCAGTTCAATTTGCTGCTTTTTGGCGGCGCATCCCTGTTGGCAGCCTTTGCTCCCAACATGACCGTGCTGATCCTGCTGCGCCTCGTGATGGGAATTGGCCTTGGGGCTGAAAACGTCGTCGGCTACTCGACGCTGACGGAGTTCGTTCCTGCGCGGGTTCGCGGCAAATGGCTGGGCGGCATGGCGGTTTTCGTGGTCTCGGGTTTGCCGGTGGCGGCACTGACGGGAACGTTCATCATTCCTTCCTTCACCTGGCGGGCCATGTTCATTCTGGGCGGGATTGGGGGTGCGGTGGTGTGGTATCTGCGCAAGTCCCTGCCGGAATCCCCGCGCTGGCTTGAGTCCGTCGGGCGCCTTGAAGAGGCGGAAGCACTGATGCGCCAGATCGAGGCGGAGGCTTCGGCGGGGAAAGCGTTGCCGGAACCCGAGCGGCAATCGGCTCCTGCAGAATCCTATGGATTGTCGAGCCTTTGGGGCCCCCAGCTGTTGCCGCGCATGGTCGTGGGCAGCGTGGCCTTGATCGTCATCAACACGCTGCTCTACGGTTTTGTCACCTGGTTGCCCACGTTTTTCGTCAAGCAGGGCCTGACCATCGCCACCTCATTCCAATATTCCATGCTGATGTCGATCGGGGCTCCGGTCGGATCGGCCATCGGCGCGCTTTCGTCCGATGCCTGGGGGCGCAAACCAACCATTGCCATTTCTTCGCTGTTGGCCATCCTGTTCGGTTTCCTCTATCCGTTCGTGAGCGATCCGGTGTTGCTGCCGATGGTGGGCTTTGCCCTGACGGTGCCCATCTACGTGCTGGTGGCCCTGCTTTTTGGCATCTACATTCCGGAACTGTTCCCCACCGAAGTGCGCTTGCGCGCATCGGGGATTTGCAACACATTCGGACGGGGCGCCACCATTGGAACGCCGTTCCTGGTGGTCTGGCTGTTTTCGAATTACGGCATCCGGGGTGTGTTGGCGCTCATGATCGGGCTTCTGCTCACCCTGATCGTGGTGGTGCTGAAATTCGGCGTGGAATCGGGGAAAAAAAGCCTGGAGCAGATGGGCTATGCTGCAAAAGTGGCATGATTTGGAAGCGCTCTCTGGCAAGTGGGGCGACAGTACGGTAAAATGCGCGGTTCGGGGTGTAGCTCAGCCTGGTAGAGTACTGCGTTCGGGACGCAGGAGTCGGAGGTTCGAATCCTCTCACCCCGACCAAATTTTGTGTCTTCCGGCCGTTTCATTTCCATGGCCCTTCCCTGAACGACACCAACAACATCTAAAAATCAGCCGCCCATTCTCCATGGTGTTGTGGTTGAGAGCCACCCGGCTCAAAACGAACTAAGGATCTTTCCTAGAGCAGCACCTGTGCCCCGATTTCCACCACCTTGTTGGGGGGTAGCTTGAAGTAGGGAATGGCGCTGCCCGCGTTGCGGAACATGGCGATGAACAGTTTTTCACGCCACAGCGCCATTTCCGAGCCCACCTTCGGGATAAGGGATTCGCGAGACAGGATGAAGACAGTGTCCATTTCGTTCAGCGGCAACTTGTCTTGCTTGAACAGCACATCCGGCACGTTGGGTTCTTCCATGAATCCGAAATGCAGCGTGATGCGGTGGAAATTGTTGGCCAGGGTCTCCAACGCCATGTGCTGGTCTTCCGGGACGCGTGGAATCTCGAGGGTCCGGACGGCCAGGATGACGACTCGTTCGTGCAACGATTTCATGTGTTTCATGGTGTGCAGCAGGGCGTGTGGAACGCCGTCCGGATTGGCCGTCAGAAAAATGGCCGTTCCCGGAACCCGTGCGCAAGACGTAGAAGAAAGAGAAGCGACAAAAGTGTCGAGTCCGATGGACTCTTTCCGCATGCGCAAGGCAAGAAGCAGCCTGCCCCGCTTCCAGGTGGTCATCAGGATGAAAAGACCCAGCCCCAGTGCCAGCGGAAGCCAGCCGCCTTCTGAAAGCTTGACCAGGTTGGCGCTGAAAAATGACAGATCCACCGACATCAGTCCGGCAACAAGCAGGCCGCCGCGCACAAGGCCCCAGTGCCAAAGCCGCCGGAACACGACGTTGGCCAGCACGGTCGTCATCAGCATCGTGCCGCTCACGGCAAGACCGTAGGCTGTGGCCAGGTTGGCGGAACTTCTGAAACCAAGAATCAGTGCAATGACAGCCACCATCAATGCCCAGTTGATGGCCGGAACGTAAATCTGTCCCCTTTCCTCTTCCGAAGTATGCAGGGTTTCCATGCGGGGCGAATAACCCAGTTTGATGGCCTGGGATGTCATGGAAAAGGCGCCGGAAATGACCGACTGCGAGGCAATGACTGTGGCGGCGGTGGAAAGGAAAATCATGGGGTAGAGCGCCCAGGCCGGGGCCAGCAGGTAGAAGGGGTTTTCGATCGCTTTGGGATTTCCCATCAGCAGCGCCCCTTGCCCGAAGTAGTTAAGCAGGAGGGCCGGCAGCACCAGCCCATACCAAGCCAGCGTGATGGGCCGGCGCCCGAAGTGGCCCATGTCGGCATACAGCGCTTCGGCGCCCGTCAGGGACAGCACGACACCGCCCAGTGCCAGGAAACCGATGGTCTGGTTTTCCAGAAAGAAATGCAGCGCATGCAGCGGATTGAGTGCCCGGAGGACTTGCGGATTTTGGGCAATGCCAAGAAACCCCAGGATTCCGATAACGGAAAACCAGACCAGCATCACCGGGCCGAACAGGGCCCCTACCCGGGCGGTTCCCCTGCGCTGAAAAAAGAAAAGGGACACGACGATGACGAGCGTCAGGGGAATGATGACTTCCTTGAAGAACGGGCTCGCAATCTGCAGGCCTTCCACGGCAGAAAGGACAGAGATGGCCGGCGTGATGGCTCCATCCCCATAGAACAGGGCAGCCCCGAAAATGCCCATGAGCAGCAGGGCCCGGCGACGGTTGTCGTTCGCTGGCAGCTTGCTCAAGGCCAGTGCCAGCAAGGCCATGATGCCTCCCTCCCCGTGGTTGTCAGCCCTCATGATGAATGTCACATATTTGATGCAGACCACGATCATGAGTGACCAGAAGATCAGCGACAGGATCCCAAGCAGGTTCTGCGGAGTCAGGGGTACGGGGTGGATTCCGGCGGTGAAAATGGTATTCAGGGTGTAGAGAGGGCTCGTTCCGATATCACCATAGACGACGCCGAGCGCGGCGAGTGACAGCAACGCAATATTGGGGTTGTTCTTTTTCATGGATGAGGGCGGGCTGTCCTTGTGTCTTGTGCGTTATAAAGCGGCGCTATGGATCAGCCGGAACGCAAAGGCGAGGTCATTGGATGTTTTTATGAGGGGCAAGTCATTTCAGGAATTTTAGCAGTTACCCGCATTCCTTATGATCTTCTTCCTGACCTGACGTTCAAACAGGGCGCAGCGGCCCGAAATGGAAAATGTGAAGCCGCAAGGCGGCACTTGTGTGGGGGAGGCGGTGGCCAGGTCCCGCGCGGTGTTCAGTGGCAGTCATTTCCCCCATCCTGCTGACAAAAAATTCGCCACCAGGAACCTGGGCGTTCTTGCGAGACGCTTTCGGCTCAAGGTGGCGAAAGGGGGGACGACAAGGTCCGCGCAGTTACTGGTGCACGCGGTCCTGGGTCTGGGTGCGATCACGGGTCTGATCGCGGGTTTGGTCACCGGTCTGATCGCGGGTCTGATCACGGGTTTGGTCCCGTGTTTGGTCGCGACTCTGGGTTCCCGTTCCTTGGCCTCCAGCCTTTTCCCGTGTCTGGGTTTGGGTTTTGGTTTGGGTTTGCGTTTGTTCGCGCGTCTGGGTCTGTGTCTGGGCTCCGCTTTGGGGTCCGCCACCGTAGCCGCCACCACCCATGCCGCCGCCTCCGCCGCCTCCGCTGCCGCCACCGCTGCCGCCACCGCTGCCACCGCCTCCCCCACCACCACCGCCGCCTCCTCCACCGGCAGCCAGTGCGGCACCGACCAGCAACGTGCCCAGGATCAGGGCCAGCGGTCTGCTCAAGTTTGGCTTATTCATGTGCATTCACTCCTTTTCAACACCGGGTTAATGAAGGCGGGCCTTTCCGCAAAGGGCAGACCCGCCAGGGAATCATTTCAGTTGCCGAGCTTCAGGCTGTACATGCCGTAGGCATCGGCGGTTGTGGTGAGCTTGAACTGGCTGGGGAAGTAAGTTGCATAGACTCCCGCCCAGCTTTCGCTCGCCGCATTCAAGGACGACACGGTCAGCGCAAACCAGCCGGAACGCAGCGATTCGCGTTCGATGCCCAGCGATGTGATGGCTGAGGCTGCCGGTGCGCTCGGGTCCACCGTCGCCATGTCGTCTCCTTCGGCAAGAACCTTGAACACAGGGCCCATGCCGGCTTGGCCCGTCAGCAGCTGACTGCCGTAGATGCCTGAGCCCGGGGTTGTGGAGGTGCCAGCGACGGTACTGACGGAGCCTTTAAAAAGGACGCCACGGTTGCCATCCATTGCTGCGAAGGCCGAAGCGCGCCAGCGCGGGGGTTCGCCGTCAACCGTGTTGGGGTTTCCGGAAAAGGTCCAGAACAGGAGATTCTGGAACTGACCCGTTGCTCCCGAAGTGGTGCGGGCAGCCATCCAGAGTTTGCCGCTCTGCGTGTCATAGACGAAGATGCCCTGGTCCACCGGTTCGCTGACCGTGGTCAGTCCGGGGCCGGCATTGCTTTGGGCATTGCAGGCCGCAATCATGTCCTTGTTGCCGTCTGTCGGGCAGGCCAGGGTTCTGGTACGCACCCCGCCGGTTCCCCAGGCGCCCCAGAAAGACACATAGCGACCGTCAAAGGACAGGCCTTCGCCGAACTGGTTGAACGTGGATCCGTCGGCCAGCGCGGTCCCGGTGCTGTCCGGCACCGGGTCTCCGATCTTGGTCAGTGCAGTCAGCGTGGGCTTGCTGGAAATAGGCGCCAGGAAAATGCCGCCGGCCGTGGGAGCGCCTTCATTGTCCAGACCGGTGAACACCACCTGGTTTCCGGCTGAGCTGGGCGGTGCCGTGGAACCGAACGGCGTGCTGGTTCCGGGAATCATCATGTTGGTGTCGGCGATGACGGCCACCGCGGATTTGGCAGTGCTCACATCCCGGTAATAAACCCCGGTTTTGGAGACCGTCAGGGCGCCGGTGGAATCGGCGTCGGTGTAGTTGCCCTTGAACAGCACATATTTGCCGCCAGTGCCGGCCACCGTCGGTGAGCCCGGAAACTGGTCAAAGCGGATGGGGGTGGTGCTGGTGGCGTTGGGGACCTGCATGTAGGCATAGTCCGTCACCGTTCCGAACAGGCCGATGGCCGTGGTCAGTCCGCTGTTGAGGGTCACGTAAACGCCGGAAGTGCCCAGTTTCGTGCCGTCCGGCAGTGTCAGCAGCGGTTGTGACATACCGCGCGTGGCCAGCACGCCGGAAGCCATATCGATGCGCGGGATCGAAGGAAATTCCGTAAATACCGTTCCGCTGGTGTTGGGGTTGGGCACCACCATGTTGGAATCGGCGGCCGTGTAGAGGGTGAATCTTGTCAGGCAGGGCTGCGCCGCATAGATGCCGCTTTGCACGGCGGAACTGCCGCTGGAGCCGCTGTTGCCGCCCGATGATCCGGTGCTGCTGTCGCGCGCCCGGCCCCGGAACACCACCATCCCGCTGTTGTTGATGGAAGGCTGGTTGTAGCTGAAAAACAGGACGTCTGGCGAGTCGGGAATGGCGACCGTGTTGTTGGACACCATTTTCCAGGTGCCGATGGAGTCGCTTCCGGGCTGGCAAGCGAGATTGTCATAGGCAGGGCTGTACAGGTTGAGGGCCGTGAGCGCGAGGTCTCCGCTGCCACCCCCGCATCCGCCTAGGGTTGCGGCCGCTGCCACAGCCAGGATGCTTAATTTTGTGCGAACCGTTGACATGATGATGTCTCCTTTTAAAAGGGCGGCTCTGGAACGGGGGGGTATTGGTTTTCCTGATGAAACAAAGGGTTGCATCGAGATTAATTCCGTCCAAGAACTGTTGGTGGTTTGTTTGTCAATCAAAAATTTGTAACCAGTGTTTACAGTTGTAACGATACGGGCGGGCAATGCCCCTCTCAATACGTGCGAGTACTGACGCCGCGATGGGCCGTGCGCTTGCGCTTCCAGGGCAAATCATGCAAGCTCGGGACGCGCCACTCTGCCACCGCAGGCGTTGCGGCGGGCGCGTCGGATGGCAATCAGGAGATTCGAATGCACAAAAGCGCGCTGACTTTTTTGGGCCTGGGAAAAATGGGAGCACCCATGGCCCGCAACCTGCTCGAGGGCGGGTTTCCCTTGACGGTTTTCAACAGGTCACGGCCGGCAACAACGGGTCTGGCAGAGGCCGGTGCCACGGTGGCCGATGCGCCCTGCGATGCGGTGGTGCCGGGCGGGATTGCCATCACCATGCTCTCAAACGATGCCGCGCTGGAAACGGTCACCCTGGGGCGGGAAGGCTTTGCCGACTGCCTGGGGGAGGGGGGGCTGCACATTTCCATGAGCACGGTGTCGCCTGAACTGTCGCGCCGGCTGGCACGCGAACATGCCCTGCGCGGCAGCTTCTTTCTGGCGGCCCCCGTGTTTGGCCGGCCGGAGGCCGCGGCGGCGCGCAAGCTCTGGATTTGCCAGTCGGGAGACGCGGAAGCCAAGGCGCGGGCCCAACCCATCCTGGAAGTGCTGGGCCAGGGTATTCACGATTTCGGCGAAGATCCGGGCGCGGCCAACGTCGCCAAACTGTCGGGAAATTTCCTGATTCTTTCAGCCATCGAAGCCATGGCTGAAGCGCTGGCCCTGGCAGAAAAAAGCGGCCTGGACCGAAAGGCGCTGGCCGGCTTTCTGGGGCAGACCATTTTTTCCTGCCCGATTTACCAGAATTACGGCCGCATCCTGGCCGACCGGGTTTACGAGCCGCCGGGTTTCAAGCTGGAACTGGGCATGAAGGACGTGCGCCTGGTTCGCGAAGTGGCCGAATCGGTCACGTTGCCCATGCCGGTTGCCGACCTGCTGCATGCGCGCCTGCTGTCGGGATTGGCGAAAGGACGCGGTCAACTGGACTGGACGGCCATCGAGCTGTCCACTGCGGAAGAAGGTGGTTTGAAGAAGGCAGGCTGAGGCGTCATGGACCGACCAGACCCGCAGCATCGCCGGGCCGTCCTGCTGCTGTCTTTTGCCGCGTTTGCCAGTGCCGCTTCCGCGCGCTTGTGCGATCCCATGTTGCCCAGCCTCGTGCAGGTGTTTCGCGTGGGGCCGGAGCAGGCAGCCCAGGTGGTGTCCTCTTTTTCCGTGGCCTATGGCCTGCTGCAGGTTTTTTTTGGCCCGCTCGGAGACCGCATCGGCAAATACCGCCTCATTGCCCTGACCACGCTCGCCTGCACCGTGGGCAGCCTGGGCGCGGTGCTGGCCCAGTCCATGGGCTGGCTGATCGTGGCCCGGCTGCTGACCGGCGCTTCGGCAGCCGGCATCATTCCGCTTTCCATGGCCTGGATCGGGGACACCATTTCCTACGAGCATCGCCAGGCCACCCTGGCGCGATTCCTTGCCGGGCAGATCGTGGGCGTGATCGGCGGGCAGTTCATCGGCGGCGTTTTTACTGACACGCTGGGGTTTCGCTGGGCCTTCGGGTTCATGGCAGCCACCTATCTGGTGGTGGGGCTCTGGGTGCTGTATGAATCCCATGCCAACGAGCGCACGCATCACGTGCGTCACACCGCAGCCGGGCCGGCTGGCGTGCTTTCCCAGGCCCGTGTGGTGCTGGGCGTTTCCTGGGCGCGGGTGATTCTCGCCACGGTTTTTGTCGAAGGCCTGGTGGTGTTTGGCACGCTGGCTTTCGTTCCTTCCTACCTCCATGGACGGTTCGGGCTGTCGCTCACGCTGGCGGGGGCCCTCATGGCCGCATTCGGAATTGGTGGCTTTTCGTACACGCTGTTTGCCCGCCAGTTTGTGAGCAGCCTGGGCGAAGTGGGGCTGGCCAAACTGGGAGGGGTGCTGATCGGCACCGCCTGGTTCATGCTCGCTGCCGGCCCGGCCTGGGGGTGGGCCTTGCCGGCCTGCTACCTGGTGGGACTGGGCTATTACATGCTGCACAACACGTTGCAGACCAACGCCACCCAGATGGCGCCGCAAGTCCGGGGTACGGCGGTTTCCCTTTTTGCTTCGGCCTTTTTTCTCGGGCAGTCCCTGGGGGTCGTCCTTGCCTCGTTCCTGCTGGCGCGGTCCGGGCCCACCCTGCTGTTCACTTTGGCAGGGCTTGCCTTGCCGGTGATCGGGCTGGTTTTTTCCCGGGCGCTCAGGCGGCACCCTGTGCGGTGATATAGTGACGATGGGTTTGGCATCGATGAAGGACAAGCCATGATGAAACAGGTCATTTTGTGTGCGGCGGTATTGCTGCTGTGTTCCTGCGAACAGACCAAGACGCAGGGTTACTACATGTCCCATCCGGACGAACTGGCGGCAGATCTCGCGGATTGCCAGCGGTCCAACAAAAACACCTACAACTGCAACGAAGCCGCCAAGGCGGATTTCATGCGGCGTCGTTCGCAATGAACGCCTATGAAAACCCCGGCCCCACGCTGGAAGCGGTGCGCAGCAGGCCGGGCCCGTTCATTCTGGAGTTTGGAGTGGACTGGTGTCCCCACTGCCAGGCGGCGCAGCCCGTGGTGGAATCGGCGTTGAGCGCGTGTCCGGGCGTGCCGCTGGTACAGGTGGAAGACGGTCGCGGCAGGGTCTTGGGGCGCGCTTTTCAGGTCAAGCTCTGGCCAACGTTCGTGCTGCTGCGGGACGGGATTGAACAGGGCCGCCTGGTGCGTCCGGTCACGCGTCAGGAAGTGGACCAGGCGCTGACGCAAGCGGGTTTTCGCCAGGCATAGCCCCCGCGGGGCATGGCCGGCGGCTGAGTCGGGTTGCGCGCTTGCATTGGCAGGGCAATCAGGTACACTCAGTGCGTTTTAACGTTATCGGAACCCGAACGATTCCTTCATGGACGACACCTCTTCGTCCCCTGAGACGAGTGATTCCTTGTTGCCTGCCTACCTGGAATCCATTTCCGATTACCGATCCTACTTCCGCATCTTTTTTGAAAAGGCTCCCACCGGCGTCGTCATATTCGGGCTGCAGCACCAGATCCTCGATGCCAATCCGCATTTTTGCGGGCTGCTGGGTTACCCTCGCGACGAACTGAAGCTTGCCCCCTGTTCGAAAATTCTGGCCGCCGAAGATTGCGAGCGCAACCTGGGTGAATTCGGCCGGCTGATTTCAGGGGGCCACGCCTCCATTTCCCTGAGCACCCATTTCGTATGCCGCGATGGCCGGGTGGTCTGCCTGCTCATGGAGCTCACGCCGGTGCGCGATGAAGCGGGGCAGGTGGTGCAGCCGGGGC
>JAJZPY010000145.1 GCA_021811005.1 Pseudomonadota bacterium | reverse complement strand
CGCCGCCTGCCACCGCCCCCCCAGCCACAGGCCGACCCGGCTACAGGCAGCCAGGCAGCCAAGTCCGGCAAAGCTTGCGACAGGGACTACTCCAGACGTGCCTTGTTCCGCGTTCTGGCCTGGTACACCACCCCCACCAGCGCAGCCACGAAGCCTGAGGCGGCACCCACCCCCAGGGCCCAGCGCGGGCCGTAGGCATCGGCAATCCAACCCACCAGGGGCGCGCCCAGGGGCGTGCATCCCAGAAAAATACCCATGTAGATGGCCATGACCCGTCCGCGCATGGACGGGTGCGTGGACAACTGCACCAGGCTGTTGGTGGACGTGTTGAACACCTGGGCCATGATGCCCAGGCCGATCAGCATGAGCCCGAAGGAGGCCTGGTGGGGCATGACGGCCGCCAGCGTGCCCACCACGCCGAATCCGAACGCGCTCACGATCAGGACCTTCAGACTGGGATGGCTGCGCCCGGCCACGTGGAGCGCGCCCAGGATGGACCCGATGGCCATCATGGACGACAGGGCGCCATAAGTGTGGGCACCGCCGTGAAAGGTGGTCACGGCCATGGTGGAAATGAAGATCGGGAAATTGAGCCCGTAGGTGGACAGCAGGAACAGCATGGCCAGGGCGATGAGCAGGTCCGGCCGGGTCTTGAGATAGCGCAGGCCGGACAGGATGCCGCCGCGGGCTGCAGGGTCCTCGTGATGCCGGGTCCGGTACAGCTCGTCCACCCGCATGCCCGTGAGCGAAGTGATGACGGCCAGGAATGACAAGCCGTTGATGACGAACACCCAGCCGGCGCCGATGGCCGTGATCAGAAGGCCCGCCACCGCGGGTCCGATCAGCTGCGCGCCATTGAACAGGGAAGAATTGAGGCCGACCGCATTGGGCAGGTCGCTGTCGCCCACCAGTTCCGAAACGAATGTCTGCCGGGCCGGGGAATCGAAAGCCGTGATGCACCCCACGCAGCCGGCAAACACGTACACGTGCCACAGCGCCACGTGGCCGGAAAGCACCAGCAGCCCCAGGGACAGCGCCGTGGCGGCAAGCGCGGTCTGGGTCACGATCAGGACCTTGCGCCGGTCGCAATGGTCCACCACCAGGCCGGCCAGGGGCATCAGCAAAATGGGCGGGCCAAACTGGAGCGCCATCACCACGCCCACCGCCGTCCCGCTGTGCTCCGTCAGATCGGTCAGGACCAGCCAGTCCTGGGCAATGCGCTGCATCCAGGTGCCGATGTTGGACACCAGCGTGCCTGCCGCCCAGATGCGATAGTTGTACTTTTGCAGGGAGCGGAAGGTCTTTTTGAGCGCAGGGCTGAGATTGAAAAATGGCTTGTTCAAGAGATAGGGGTCAGTAAAGTCAGGGCAGCGTGGCAGGGGTCAGTAAAACGCCAGGGTCATCCAGCGTGACTTTAAATCATGCCTCCGGAATACACCATGGCCGCCGGCGTAGGGTATCCTCCCGACATCATGAACCGTAACCGCACGCCGCGCCTGATTCGCTTCAACAAACCCTACGGGGTTCTCAGCCAGTTCACGCCCGAAGGGAAATGGCGCGGCCTGAAAGACTTCATCGATGTGCCCGGCGTTTATGCCGCCGGACGGCTGGACGCCGACAGCGAAGGACTGCTGCTTTTGACGGACGACGGCCGGCTGCAGGCACAGATCGCCGATCCGCACTTCAAACTCGAAAAAACCTACTGGGTGCAGGTGGAAGGAGAGCCGGACGAAACCGCGCTGGCGGCCTTGCGCCAGGGCGTGCAGCTGAAAGAGGGCCTGACGCGTCCTGCCCGTGCGCGACTGCTGGTGCCACCGCCCGCCCTGTGGGAACGCGATCCCCCCATCCGCGTGCGCCGGGCCATTCCCACGGCCTGGATCGAACTCATCATCACGGAAGGACGCAACCGCCAGGTGCGGCGCATGACGGCGGCCGTGGGGCTTCCCACCCTGCGCCTGATCCGGATGGCGATAGGACCCTACAACCTGGAAGGTATTGCCCCCGGGACGTGGAGCGAAGTTTCCTGAATGGCCGGCCTGAAGACTATTCCCGGCAGGTGAAGCCTTACCGCTCCAGGTTGGGTTGTTGCAACGCCGGACCCGGGTCTTTCGCGATCATCCCTTTCTCGTTCAGGACCTGGGCCATGTCTCTTTTGATGTCCGCTTCCGAAGGCGACTTCAGGGTGTAATAAAAACTGACGGTACCCACCAAAAAGCTGATGACCGTGATGATGTAGGCCCTTGCGGTTTGCTTTTTGGCCTTCTCCTGTTCGGCCTTGAGCTCCACATATTTTCCAAGCGTCGTCGTCAGCGGCAGCAGAATGTGCTTGTCGGAAGGCTCATTGGATTCTTCGATCAGCTTGCCCAGGCGGGACAGCGAGGGCTTCACTTCATCGGGCAGTTCGTCGAACGCTTCTTCCCGTTCAATGTCGGTCACCAGCGTTTTGAGCAGCTCGTAGGACGCGACGTCATTGGTCTGGGTGTACAGCCGGTACACCGCATCACCACTGAGCTTTGGGGAAAGATCAAAGCCGCGGCCAAGATGAACCACCTCCTTGGCTGTCAACGTGACATTGGCCGCGAGTTTTCCCATGATGTTTTCCATCATCCTTTCAACGTTCTTTTTGCGCTGAATCGTCATCCATGACAGATAGATGGCGGCGGCGGCCGCCATGAAAATATAAATGCCGATCAGGGAGAAGGTGGTCCAGTTCACAGTCATGTGAGAACTCCTGTATTGCGACTGAGCTATTTGAACCGGCGAACGCCGGCAAAGACGAGACAAACCGCCAATGACGGTTCTTTTGAAGCCAGGATTTCAGAGGATAAAGTCAGCCATGGAACCCGGCTGACTTGTTTCGCGCCTTCATTTTATCATTTTCGCGGGTGCGCCAAAATACAAAACCCCAGCCATTGCGGGCTGGGGTTTCATGACTTTTGGTGGTGCAGTCGCCACTGGTTTCAAACTGCGTCTGTAATGCGATTGAGGAAATGTGCGGGTTGGTGCGGAACCAGTATGTTGCTGCCAGCAACCCTGCTAGTTTTCGCCTTCAATTGGTGTTGTCTATATGTGTTTCGCTTGGCCAGCAGTTCGATTCCCATTACCGCAACCGAACCGGCGCCCGAATAACATCAGAACTTTCCCAATTCCTTGAAGATGTCGAAGAGGTACTGAGACCTCTTTTCGACGAAGGTGGGAAACGACTCAAATTCAAGTGGGGCATCAACAGGGATTAGCAACCCGTCCAGGTTGAGCCCATCTTGCTCCTTGAGCCACTCAGCGAGTGGCCGATCCTGCTTAGACTTGTTTCTGGATTCATCTAGGAGGTGGAGGTTGACGATGCTATTCCAGTTCTCGGGATTCTGATAAAAATCCAACACCTCAGGCTTCCCTTCTAGAAAGGTGCATTCGGCCAGTC
>JAJZPY010000144.1 GCA_021811005.1 Pseudomonadota bacterium | reverse complement strand
GTTCCGGGCATCGCTGGATGCCAACGAAGCCCTGAACCACCTGACCCAAGGGCTTGCCGAGCGCGATGTCCTCAAGCTGCTGGGAAGCCCGGCAAAATCAGCGGAAGGCCTGTTTTTTCCAGACACCTATTTTTTCAACAAGGGCGACAGCGACCTTGCGCTCATGAAGCGGGCTTTTGCCTCCATGCAGCGCAAGCTCGACAGCATCTGGCAGCGGCGGGCTCCCGGGCTGCCTTACGATGACGCCTACCAGGCGCTCACCATGGCGTCCATCATCGAAAAGGAAACGGCCAAGCCCGACGAGCGCCCCCTGGTGGCGGCCGTCTTCGTCAACCGCCTGCGCCTGGGCATGAAACTGCAAACCGACCCCACCGTGATCTACGGCATGGGTGAACAATATGACGGCAACATCCACAAACGGGATTTGCTCAGGGACACGCCGTACAATACCTATACCCGCGCAGGCTTGCCGCCATCGCCCATCGCCATGCCGGGGCAGGCTTCCCTTGAGGCGGCCGTCCACCCCGCGGATTCGAACGCCCTGTATTTCGTGGCGCGAGGCGATGGCAGCCATGCCTTTTCGGAGAACCTGAACGAACACAACCAGGCTGTTTTCAAGTACCAGATCATGCGCCATACACCATGACGACACCGGGCAAATTCATTTCGCTGGAAGGCATCGACGGAGCC
This sequence comes from Pseudomonadota bacterium, assembly GCA_021811005.1. Taxonomy (GTDB): domain Bacteria; phylum Pseudomonadota; class Gammaproteobacteria; order Burkholderiales; family Ferrovaceae; genus JAKBAT01. Next base: position 2,772 of record JAJZPY010000144.1, on the reverse strand, counting down.
GGAAAAAGCACGCACCTCAACCCCATTGCCGAATGGCTGCGCGCGCGTGCGCGCGAAGTGGTGGTGACGCGCGAACCCGGGGGAACTCCGTTGGGCGAATCGCTGCGGCAGCTGCTGTTGCACCAGTCCATGAATCCGGACACCGAAGCGCTGGTCATGTTTGCCGCCCGGCGTGAACACGTGGTGCAGGTGATTGCCCCGGCCCTGGCCCGGGGCGCCTGGGTGGTGAGCGACCGTTACACCGATGCCAGTTTTGCCTACCAGGGTGGCGGACGAGGCGTGCGCACCGAACACCTGCGCCATCTGGAGTCGTGGGTGGAAGACGGCATCCGGCCGCACCTCACCCTGTTGTTCGATCTGGACCCCGAGGAAGCGCACCGCCGCGTGGTGAAAGGAACGCCTCATCCGGACCGGTTCGAACGCGAGCAGGATGCTTTTTTCCGCAAGGTGCGCGCCGCCTATCTTGAACGCGCGGCACAGGAGCCGGAACGCTTCTGCATTCTCGACTCCAGCCAGACGCCCGAAGCGATTTTCGGGCAGGTGTGCCGGGCCCTGGAGCGGCTGGCGCCATGATCTACCCCTGGCAAGCCCCGGTTTTCCGCCAGCTTGCCGGCGAGCGCCGTCACCTGCCGCAAGCCCTTTTGCTGCATGGGCCGCAGGGGTTGGGGAAAACGGAATTCGCCCGTCATCTGGCACAGGCCCTGCTGTGCGAATCGCCTTTGGCTGAAGGTGCCCCCTGCAATGCCTGCCCGGCCTGCAACTGGTTTGCGGCAGGGAACCACCCTGATTTCCGTCATTTGCGGCCCGAGAGCGATGCGGCGGAAGCGGAGGGAGGGGAGGCCTCGCCGCGCAAAGGATCGGCACAGATCGGCGTGGATGCCGTGCGTGACCTGGCCGGCTTTACAACCACCAGCACCCATCGTGCCGGCCTGCGCGTCGTCCTGATCGAGCCGGCGGAAGCGCTTAACGTGCACGCGGCCAATGCCCTTCTTAAAACCCTGGAGGAACCGCGCCCGGGCTCCCTGTTCCTGCTGGTGAGCCATGCACCGGCCCGTTTGCCGGCAACCATTCGCAGCCGTTGTCGCAGTGTGTCGTTTCATCCGCCGCAAACATCGGAAGCCCGGGACTGGCTTGCCCAGTCCGGCGTCCAGCATCCGGAGCTGTTTCTTGCCCTGGCGGGCGGGGCTCCCCTGGAAGCGCAGCGACTGGCCCGCCAGGACAACGGCCAGCGCCCGGAATTCCTGCGCCGGCTGGCCGACCCTTCGCAATCCCTGGTGCAGGTTTCCGAATTTGTCGCGCGCCTGCCCGTGCCAGAATGGCTGGGCTGGCTGCAGCGTTGGGCCCATGACCTGGTGGCCCAGAAGCTCGCCGGCGAAGCGCGCTATCACGTGGATTTCCAGGACGTTGCAGCACGGGTGGCGGCGCGCGCCGACCTCTACGATTTGCTGGCATGGGAACGCACGTTGCGCGAGGCCCGACGGCTTGAACATCATCCCCTCAACCCCCGCCTGCTGGCGGAAAGCTTGCTGGCGCCCCTGTTCGCCATGCGATAATGTTCCCTTTTGAGGGATGCTGTTCGTGTTCGTCGACTCCCACTGCCATCTGGACTTTCCTGAATTCCGCAGCCGCCTGCCCGAGATCGCGGCGGCCATGGATGAAAACCAGGTCACGCACGCCCTGTGCATTTCCGTGGAGCTGCCCAAAGCCAACGACGTGATCGAGGTGGCTTCATCCCACCCGCGCTGGTATGCCACGGTTGGCGTGCATCCCGACTACGAGGAAACGGTTGAACCGAGCGTGGAAGCGCTGGTGACGCGCGCCGCCCATCCCAAGGTGGTGGGCATCGGCGAAACCGGGCTGGACTACTACCGCCTCACGGGTGACCTCGAGTGGCAGCGGCAGCGTTTTCGCACCCACATCCGCGCCGCCCGGCTTGCCGGCAAGCCGCTCGTCATTCACACCCGGGCCGCTGCCGACGACACGCTGCGCATCATGGCGGAAGAGGGGGCCGACGCAGTGGGCGGGGTCATGCACTGTTTCACGGAAACCGAAGCCGTGGCCCGGGCCGCCATGGAAATGGGCTTTTTCATCTCTTTTTCCGGAATCGTGACTTTCAAAAATGCTTCGGCGTTAAAATCGGTGGCAAGGCAGATTCCCCTGGAGCGGATGCTGATCGAAACCGATTCCCCCTATCTGGCCCCAACGCCACACCGGGGGCAGACCAACCAGCCGGCCTTCGTCCGGCACGTGGCCGAGGAAATCGCCCGGTTGCGCGATGTGGATGTGGCGCGGGTTGGCGAGCAGACCTCCCATAACTTTTTTCAACTGTTTGGAGTGGCCTCATGACGCAAACACAAAAATACAGTTCGACTGCCATCACACTGCACTGGCTGATTGCCCTGATGATTGCCGTGGCTTTCCTTGTGGGCCTGTACGTGGCCGATCTCGAACTTTCGCCCTGGAAGCTCAAGGTCCTGGCCTGGCACAAGTGGGCCGGCGTCACCATATTCCTGCTGGTGCTGTTTCGCATTCTCTGGAGGCTGTCGCATCGCCCTCCGGCAATGCCTGCCGGCATGAGCGACTTGATGAAAAAGCTGGCAAACCTCACCCATCTGGCCATCTACCTGCTCATGGTGATCATTCCGATCCTGGGCTGGCTGCACAGCTCGGCGGCCGGGGTCAGCGTGGTGTATTTCAACCTGATTCCCCTCCCTGACCTGGTGGGCAAGGACAAAGCCCTTTCCCATCTGTTCGGAGAACTGCACGAAAACG
>JAJZPY010000143.1 GCA_021811005.1 Pseudomonadota bacterium | reverse complement strand
GATCTGAGACGCTGCTGTCAGAACGACAGCCCAGGAAGAGCAGGATCAGCCGTAACGCCAAACCCGCACTCTTTAAGAGAGTTGCTTGCGCACGCAAGTGCGCCGGGTCGGCACATGGTTGGATCTGTCAGGGCTCCTCTCTGTGTATGCGTATCACCTGATCAGTACAACTGCTGGGATTAGCTTGGTCGAACAGCCGTAATAATGCCATGATTTAGGTCAAGGGCAAGTACCGGTCTCGAGACCGGCGGAGAAAAGGGCCATCTGTGATGCCCTATGGTTTCCACAACAATGCCCTATAACCGGGCCTGCCAATGATTAGTAATATTACAACTGTACGCCGCGCCAGAAGCCGGCATGAATTTTTATCCTTAGGGGGAGCAGTTACACCATGAAAATTTGCATTATCGGAGGCGGCGGCGCCATTGGCGGTTATCTGGCGGTCCAGTTGGCCCGTTCCGGCAACGAGGTCACCGTGGTTGCACGCGGTGCCACGCTGGAAGCCATCCAGAAAAACGGGCTCAAGCTCATCACGGACGAACACCCCGAAGGGCTCACCGCCAAAGTGAACATCGTTGACCGGGTGGTTGACGCCGGCGTGCAAGACCTCGTCATCCTGGCCATGAAAGCCCATCAGGTGACCCCGATCGCCCATTTCCTCCCCAACATCATTGGCCCGGAAACGGTGGTCATCCCCATGCAGAACGGCATTCCCTTCTGGTATTTCCAGCGGCATGGCGGCGAATTTGAAAACCGCGTGGTGGAAACCGTGGATCCCGACGGCACCATCATGAACGCCATCAACCCGCAGAACATCCTTGGTTGCGTGGTCTACCCTGCTGCGGTGACCGTGGCCCCGGGGGTCATCAAACATGTGGAAGGCAACCGCTTTCCCATCGGCGAGCTGGATGGCAGTACCACCCCGCGCGCGCAGCGCATTTCCGAAACATTCGTTGCCGCCGGCCTCAAGTCGCCCATCCTGGAAAGCATCCGCTCCGAAATCTGGCTGAAACTGTGGGGCAACATGACTTTCAACCCGATCAGCGCATTGACCCACGCCACCCTGATCGAAATCTGCCAGCATCCCCTGGCCCGCGAACTGGCCTACGACATGATGGTTGAAGCGCGCGATGTGGCCCATCGCCTGGGCATCACGTTCCGTCTCGGCATCGAAAAACGGATCGAAGGCGCGGAAAAGGTCGGGCGGCATAAAACCTCCATGCTGCAGGACGTGGAAGCCGGACGTGGCCTGGAAGTGGACGCCCTGCTGGGTTCGGTCATCGAGCTCGGCAACATGGTCGGCATACCGACACCGCGGCTGAAAGCGGTGTACGCGCTGACGGCCCTGCTTGGCCAGTCCATTGACGACGCCAAGGCCGGGCTGTCACTGGTTCGCCCAGGAAATCAGCACTGACCCTTTTCCCATAGCAATCACCCAAAAAAACGGCGCATAGGTATCAACAATCGTTTATATTATGGTCATCCCAGCTTTCAGGATGACCGCCTATGCGCCATGCCACCCTTCGCCAGCTCAAGGTTTTTGAAACCGTCGCCCGACGACTTTCCTTTTCCCGGGCAGCGGAAGAGCTGCATCTTTCCCAGCCGGCCGTATCCACCCAGGTCAAGCAGCTGGAAGACCACGCCGGCCTGCCCCTGTTCGAACAACTGGGCAAACGCATATTCCTGACCCCTGCCGGTCGGGAAATGCTCCGCCACAGCCGCGCCATCATCACGCAATTCCGCGAGGCGGAAGAAGCCATGGCCCAGCTCAAGGGAATTTCCGGCGGCACCCTCAATGTGTCCGTCATCAGCGCCGGTGACTACTTTTTTCCCCACCTCCTGGCCGAGTTCTATCGCCGCCATGAAGGCATCAAGCTCAACCTGGACGTCACAAACCGGCAGGAACTGCTGCAAAAGCTGAACGAGAACCTGACCGACCTGGCGGTCATGGTGCGCCCTCCCCTGGAAATGGACGTCGTCGCGGAGCCCTTTGCCCCTCACCCCTACGTCATCGTGGCCCCCCCCGATCACCCGCTGGCAGGCCAGAAGCGCATTCCGCGCAGCGACCTGCTGTCCCAGCCGTTCATTACCCGCGAACTGGGTTCAGATACCTGGAATTCCATGCAGGACGTTTTTGGGGAAGACCTGGGCAAGCTGCAGATGGCTTTCGAAATTCGCAGCACGGAAACCATCAAGCAGGCCGTCATGGCCGGCATGGGCATTGCGTTCGTGTCTGCCCACAACATCAACCTCGAATTGCAGGTGGGCAACCTGGTGATCCTGGATGTGGAGAATTTTCCTGCCATGCTCAACTGGTACGTCGTGCATCGCAAGGACAAGCACCTGCCCCCGGTGGCCCAGGCATTCAAGGGCTTCCTGCTGGAACAGGGGGCTCAGCTGATCGAATCCTTCACGCGCTTCAAGGTGAACACCCCAACCCTGGGACGCCGCAGCAAACGTTCGCAGAAAGCATCCCGAGCCGAATGAGGTTGCCGCTCAGTTGCGGCTGCGCGCATTGATCTGCTCGAGGGCCAGCAGGAGCGCGCTGTGGTCGAGCGATGCCCCTCCCGACTGGATGAAACGGCTGTAGAGATCGTGCACGTTGCGCGTCAGGGGCAGTTGCAGTCCGGCCGCCTCCGCTGCGCGCAGGGCCGAAGCCATGTCCTTGAGCTGGGTGGAGGAATGCGCGCCGGGTTCGAAGTCGCGCGCCAGCATGCGTGCCCCGTGCAGTTCGAGTACGCGGCTTTCGGCAAACCCGCCGCGGATGGCCTCGCGCACGGCCGCCGGATCCGCCCCCCCGGCTTCGGCCAGCAGCAAGGCTTCCGCCACCGCACCGATGGTAATGCCCACGATCATCTGATTGGCCAGTTTTGCCAGGGCTCCCGCACCGGCGGGACCGACCCGCGTGGCCCGTCCGAGGGCGGCAAAAACAGGCAGGGCACGCGCAAAGGCTGCAGGATCCCCTCCGGCCATGATGGCGAGGGTCCCCGCTGCGGCACCCACCACGCCTCCGGATACCGGCGCGTCCAGTGCCGCAATGCCCCGCTGCGCCAGCAACGCCGCATGTTCGCGTGCGGTATCGGGTGGAATCGAGCTCATGTCGATGAACAGCGACCCTGCGGGCATGGCCTGAGCCACGCCGCCGGCCTGCAGAACGTCGCTCACGGCAGGCCCATTGGCCAGCATGGCCAGGACAAAATCCGATCCGGCCACGGCCTGGGCAGGGCTTTCCGCCACACGCGCCCCCGCCTGGCGCAGCGCGTCTGTCTTGTGGGGGCTGCGGTTCCATACCGTAAGCTGAAAGCCGGCATCGAGCAGGCGTTGCCCCATCGGCCCACCCATCAGGCCGGTTCCCAGCAGTGCAATTTTGTCGTTCATGAGCTGAATTATAATGGGGATCCCGAGAACAGCAGGAATGCCGGTTGCCATGGAACATAACCTTCGGTTGTTGCATGCCCACATCGATCGCCAAG